>VFLE01000092.1 GCA_009885205.1 Candidatus Shapirobacteria bacterium
TCCAGAAGAAGCTAGAGTGATGGCAATCAGAGACACAAAAACAATAATATATATGAACACATTTCTAAACGAAATTACTACTCGTTTATCCCAAATTATCATTTTTGCAAAATACATAAACACAACCAAACACACAAGCATTAATAACATAAAAAGTATTGCTTCACTGACAGAGTCTAGATGTGAAAAGACTTGAACATTTACAGAGATAAATGTAAAAAGTGCAAAAAAAATACTGAGTATTTCTGTTTGTTTAAGTCTGTCTTTTTCAATCTCAGCTCTAGACTCATCTATTAGTTCTGATTTTAGATTATCCTTCAGTTCTTTATAGAAATACGTATTTTTTTGACTAGTTCGTTTTAACGGCTTTTCGACCGCTTTAGTTCTAGTTTCATTGCTATTACCTGTAGTTATCGTTGTTTGATCATTCTTTAGATTTGATTCGCTGTCATTCATTTGTCGTAGATAGTTTATTTAAGTTGAATTTAATTGGAAATTCTGGTTCATTATCATCAATAACAACTTTAATTTTGTATTGTCCTGGCATTTTGAAATTTAGATTAATAAATGAGGAAATAAATTGTAATTTGTCTCTATTTTCTTTTGGTTCTGCTGTAATGTTCAATGAAGCAATTATATTATCTGTTGGATCAATGATTTCGATTTGTTGAATATGTTTGATATTTACATCGTTTTGATTCATCGAATAATTAGTTACTATGGCCATTTTTGGATGAGACGCAGGAAATGACCCAATTACATTAATGAATTCGAAAATCTGAATAATACTTAATTGACCATCATTGTCAACAAAGGCATTGTCGCACAGAATAGAAAAATTTAGTTTCATGGCTTATTTTATCAGATTTAAAGGCAGATTATTTTAGGCGAAGCCCGCTTTCGTTCGCCTTTGGCGAACTTCAGCGAGGCGAAGGCGGAGATGCTCCGGGATGAACGGAGGTCCAGGGTCGAAATTAAAAAACGTCTACAAGCTTATTTTTTTTGAGAACGTCAATTGTTTGTAGGAATTACCCCACTCTTAATTTTTTAGAAAATTGAGATCCTAAAAAAAGCATTTCAGATTAAATTACACCAGTTAAACTGTCCTGAAAAAACGGAGTAACTGATGGCTTGTTTAAGCTATAGCAGCAAAAGCTGGTTTAGCGGAAACGAGTCCACCGAAATTATTGGACATATATCCAGTAAAGTTGGTAGCCAAAGCACTAAGAGTTTTCTTAGCATGTTTGTTTTGACCTTGTTTTACGACTCATAGATCAAAGTCGGCTTGCAGTTTTTTAAAGTACAGGCTCTGTCAATTCTCGACATCTCCTTGTTTGTATTGTACCAAAAGTTGGGGTGATTTACAAGTTTATCTATAAACTTTGTCGTTCCCAGAATGAGAACCAATAGTAAGCATTAAAATAACTAAATTATTATTTGAATCATAATTCCAAATAATTCGAATATCACCCGTCACGGATGAACTCCAGGTTTTCCCGAAATTTTTTGAGTTGACTTGATGAGAATGGAGGACATAATTTTTTGGATCTATTTCTAGTAACTGCAGTACTTTATCTATTTTTATAGCGAGCTTACGATCGGTCTTAGATATTTTTTTAACTTTTTGCAAAAATACTTTAGTAAAATCAACCCGATATTTTGACATTAAATTCCCATGTATTTTTTAACTTTTTGTCGATCGGACATATCGATAGTTACATATTCTCCATTCTTTATTTGCTCTAATGCAACTCCCACTTCGGCAGATAATTCGTCAGAAAGTTGTTCGACATAATCAGTGGGAAGTTCAATGGAAAAGGGAATGGAACGGGTCATAATAACCTTGGTTAAAAAAAGCTTGATGGCTTGAGATGGGGTCATCCCTAATTGATCTAAGATATTAGTAGCTTTTTTTTTGGTCTTAGAATCAAGTCTGACTTGAATAAAATCTGATTGATTAGTGTTTATTGTTTGTAATGTAGACATATGTTATTGTAGTGTGTTTGTGTTTATATGTCAATACTATGTATCGCCCATTTAATATGATCATCTGGATTCAAGGTGACTCTACTTCCCTCTACATTGATGTCGATTCTATTGTCTTTATGGGTAAACAAATATTGATATTGTTTTGTCTGTGTAGTTATTTCTACTTTATTAACTGGTGGAAGACTATTTAATAAAACAGCGAGTGTTTCGACGGACCCTTCTCCTTTTTCGATAGTACTACTTATACCCATGGTGGTATTGTATAACAATGGGATTTATTGTTGATATGGTATTTCCTAAAACTTGTGTTGGTTGTGGGAAAACAGGGAAATATTTGTGTGACAAATGTTTTGAAAAAGTTGAGGTATTGGGAACTGATTATAAAAATAAAAAAATTGAGGGGAGAATTGGGTTGTTTAAATATCATGGGGTAATTAAAGATTTAATATCGTTACTAAAATTTGAATTTGTGTCAGATGTTAAAACAGAAATTGGAGAGATAATTTCAAATCAATTAAGAGAAAATTATCCAAATATTGTGGAATATTGGCAGACAAAAAAGTTTGTGATTATCCCAGTCCCCCTCCACTGGCGGCGAAAAAACTGGCGAGGATTTAACCAGGCGGAAATTATAGCGAACGAAGTGGGGAAAATAATTGATTTACATGTAAACAATAAGTCAATTATTAGATGTAAAAATACTAAGAAACAGGTAACTAGTAACAAGATAGAGCGAAATATTAATATAAAAAATGCATTTAAAGTGACAAACAAATTACCAAAGAATATAGTTCTATTTGATGATGTGTGGACGACGGGAAATACGATAAAAAATATTATTAAAATAATACCTAAGAATAGGAATATTTGGGTGTTGACGATGGCATCGGGGAATTAGATAATAAATTTGATTTAGTGTTATTATTAGCCATGGCAATACGAGACACAATTCAAATTGGTGATTTACGACTAAAGGCTGAAAATAAGGTGGTGACTGATTTCAATGACCCAACCGTTAAACAAGTAATTGAGGATTTGGTGGATACGATGCATCAAAATGGATTGATTGGAATGGCAGCTCAACAGATTGGAGAAAATTGGAAAATATTTGTAACAGAACCTCGAGAGACGGAAAATCGTCCGGCTGATCAGGCCGATACACTCAGAGTTTATATTAATCCAACCATTGTTGATTTTTCGTCGGAAGAAAATGAAATTTATGAAGGGTGTGGTAGTGTTTTGAACGGGACTTTATTTGGACCAGTGAATAGACCAAAGGAAATTACTATTGAAGCTTTTGATCAAAACGGTAATAAATTTAGATTAAATTGTGATGGAATTTTGGCTCGAGTGATTCAACATGAATATGATCATTTACTGGGTATTGAATTTACGGAAAAAATTTCTGATTATAAGAAATTAATGACGGCTGATTTTTATCGAGAAAGAATAAAAATGTCGCCTGAACAGATTGAAGCATCAAGGATTACGAAAAAGACGGCGACTAAACTATAAAATAGGCTATTTTAAGTATTTGATCTAGTCATGTTGCCGGAGATAGTGCGGTTGTCGATGATTTCCTGCTCGGTTTTGGCCAATACTGGTTGTTCAATCATAGGGAGATCAATGACCTCACCTGGGTTACCATCAACTGGAGTTAAAGATGATAAATAAAAATTATCAACAAAAAGTCCATGAGGGGTAAGTGATTCGCGTAATTCATGTTTGATTTCGTCTTCTATTTCACTGCGATCAGTAGACAATGATTTGATTAAAGTATGATTGGTAATAACCTTGCGAATACGGCTACGAGTGACTGGACGGACGACTTTGGAGACAAAATTTTCGCCAATATTTTGCCAAATTTCGGGTAATCTTTCGGTATCGAGCTTGATTAAAACAGTGGCTTCGACAGCGACAAATTTGTTATCACTGGTAACAGCATTGATAACTTCGTCACCCATGATTTCCTTGTTGTCTTTGACGGCAACATCTTTGCTAATGGTATATTCGATTAATTGGGCATTAAACAGTTTGACGCGATGAATGATGGGGATTTTGAAATGCATGCCGGGGTACCAAACATTTTTGATGACACCGCGAAAAATATCGTAAATACAGCCAACATGACCAGGAGGGACAGTTACAATAAAACCGCCGACGACTTCGTCAACGAAGAGGGAAACTAAAAGATTGTCTATAGATGCCATATCGTTTGATTATACCTTAAAACCACTAACTAATTTTAACAACTCTTTTTCTGGATCGGTAGTGGTGACGATATCGGTGGCAACGAGGATGCCAACGGCGCCGAGTTTTAGACTAGCAACAACATCTGATTTTGAATGAATACCAGCACCAACTAAGAGTGGAATTGTACCTAACTCGCGGGCAATATTAGTGATAGCTTCTGGTTTGACAGTAGCCACAGATTGACGTTTATTACCAATTAATTCTGGTGGTTCATAAGCAAAATAGGTGGGTTTTAATTTTTTAGCCCAAGTCTGGGCCTGACCGAGTGATTGAAGACATAAAACAGAGATAAAATTTTCTGGTAAACTTTTTAAAATTTGGCTGATAGTGCCAGGTTTTAATCGATGATCGGAATGGTTTAACAGAGAACCGATAGCACCATTTTTTTGGGCTTGGATAGGGGAAATATTTTTATCGAGGTATTGTAATAAAACAGGTAAGCCGATTCGAGAACAATCTAGAGCAGAAACGGCGGAAATAATTTTGACACCAGTTTTTTTGGAGACTGATTGACAAATTTTGGCCAATTTTAGGGCGCCATCACCAAAAGTTTGAGGGAATAATTTAAAATTGATAACGATCATTTTAATTTATATTTACCAATAATTTGATTGATGCCGGCACGAAGATCAACCATCGAGGCATTGGGGTCGGCAGCCTTTTGGGCAATGCCGTTGATGGCATCGGAAAAATATTTGGAAAGTTCACTGTTTAACCCAGTATCCCAAGTACGGGAAGACAAATAACCACTTTCGGCTTCTGAAGCCACCGAAATAAATGGTTTAATTTTGGGGTTAGTAGATATCTTACTACCCAAACTAATGCGAGGATAAATTTCGCCAAAAGATCGGGTTTGGGAGGCGGCAGTAAACATTTTTTCCATCGATTCACGACTCGATAAAAATTCAAGAAATTTAAAGGCTTCTTTTTGATGTTTGCTTTTGTTATTAACCGCTTCGGCCCAATAAGTCGCCCAGTGAATATTAGTCAAATTGGCGGTAGAGGTGGCAGAATTGCCTGACTGGTCTTGGAGAGTGGCCAGTTGAGGAATGGTGGTAATAGCAAATTTGAGGGTAGGATTCATTTCCTCGATATTAAAAACTCGCCAGGATGGGGCAAAATAAAAAGCAAGTTTGCCCTCAGCAAAGGCTTGGGTGGAGGGTGGCATAGATTCGTCCCAGGTGTTATATTGAGTTTTAAAATTAGTGTAATAAGAAATAACGTCACGAATTTTGTCATTATTTTCTTGATTATCGATTAAAATGTCAGCACCATTTTGTTTGAGTAAAATACCCATAATGTCGTTCCAATGATCAACATTGTCAGTCAAACCCATGGCAACACCACCAACTTTTAGCCGACCTTGATCATCACGAACAGTTAATTTGGCGGCGACAGTTTGTAAATCCCACCATGATTTGGGGAGGGTGACTTGAGATTTTTCGAGCAGGTCTTGATTGTAAAAAAGAGCCAAACCATCGTACATCAAAGGGATAGCAAGGTATTTACCAGAAATTTTTAAAT
Source organism: Candidatus Shapirobacteria bacterium (assembly GCA_009885205.1). Lineage (GTDB taxonomy): Bacteria > Patescibacteriota > Microgenomatia > UBA12405 > UBA12405 > UBA12158. The sequence continues at coordinate 5,767 of VFLE01000092.1, forward strand.
CATTTTTAAAAACAGAATAAAAATCGGTATCGAGACCAATAGTTTTGGAGGTGGCATCGGGGACTGAGGCAAGCATACCAGTAAACATAGGTAACCACGACGAATGAATGCGAAAAATATCGGGAACTTCCTCAACATTAGGGTCTTTAGCTAAACGACCAGAAAGTCGGCTCCGATAATCGTTTTTTTGTTGAGTTTTGTAATTTATTTTTATACTTGGATTTTTGGATTCAAAATCGGTGATAACACCATCAATAATTGACCTATCTTCCCACAAACCCCAATAGTTTAAAGTTACAACCGTGGCACTTTTACCACGTAAAACGGGGAGTAAAAAGTTAAAAACAACAAAACCTAAAATAATGATGACAATTAAAATTGCCAAAGGAACTATAAACTTGGGAAGTGCCTTGGCAACAGGGATGGTGGTGGAGGAAAAACCGGAAGTAGGTGGTTTTGGAGATGGTGGTTGAATATCTTGATCGTTCATCAATATTATTATAGTAAAATAAGACAACTATTGTTAGTTTGAAATAATGAAAGTAAAAATATTTACTGATGGCGGGGCACGAGGTAATCCGGGTCAAGCTGGGTTTGGGGTAGTGGTGGTGGATGAAAAAAAACAAATAATTTTTGAAGTGGGAAAATATTTAGGGGTTAAAACTAATAATGAAGCTGAATATGAGGGGTTAATTTTTGGATTAAGTTGGCTTAAAGAAAATGAGTTGATAATTGATGAAGCAGAATTTAATGCTGATTCAGAATTAATGGTTAAACAAATGCAGGGAATTTACAAAGTAAAGGCAGTCAACTTAAAAGAATTAAATAAACAAGCTAGAGAATTGGTTTTAGCAATAAAATCTAAAATTAGTTTTAAGGCCATAAAACGGGAATTAAATAGTGAGGCGGATAGATTAGCCAATGAGGCAATGGACAAAAAAAGATGAACAAAAAAAGATTTTTATCAATAATTGTAATAATTTTTGGACTATTGGGGACAGTTTTTTTGTCACCGTTGATTTTGGCTTTTGGAAAGAGTGGAAGAGAGACAAAAATTTTGGATAAAAATTATTCGATGTTAAGTAAAAAAGAAATAATAGAAAAATTAAACAAAGATTTTTATTTTGATAAAAATATTAAATTAGCAAGTGATGAGAAAATATTTGAGATAAAAATGAGTAGTATTTCGGCACAAATTGACGTTAACCGAATGGTTTCAACATTGTTGTATCGAAGGTTAAATTTAGGAATAACTAATTATGTAAAAGCGTTTTTTGCCAAAAAAGATTTTGAGCTGGAAGTAAATTGGGATAAAAATAAACTGGGTGAAGAAATAATCAAAATCGCTGATCAAATTGATAGACCATTTATACCAACCGAAATTGTCAATGAAAAGGGAGTAATTAAAATAAAAGATGGAGAGTTGGGACAAGAGGTGGATAAAGATATCTTGGCTAATAAAATAGTAGAGATATTAAAAAAATATTTGGTAGAGGAGAAAAATGTAATTTTTATAAAAACCATTGGAACACTGCCAGGTGAAGAAGAAAAAAATAAGGCACTAGATTTGGCGAAAAAGATCGCCAATAAAAATATTGTTTTTAACTGGGAAAATGATAAAAATAAATTATTACCGGAGACTTTGATTGGTTTTATAGGGTTTGATAATAATTGTAATGTTAATAAAGTTACCGAATATGTGGCCAATTTTAATAATAGTATTAAGCGAGAACCTCGTGATGCCTCTTTTAAATTTGAAAATAATAAGGTAACCCAATTTGAAGCCTCGAGAGATGGATATGAAACAGATAAAGGAGAAATGATAAATGATATCTGTAATAACATCGAGACCTGGGCAAATAACGGTGAAACAGAAATAAAATATAATTTACCACTAATAAAGACTGAAGCAAAAATTAAAACTGATGAGGTAAATGATTTGGGGATAAAGGAATTAATTGGTCGGGGGACATCTAGCTTCTCGCATAGTAGTGAAATACGAAATTGGAATGTCCAAAAGGGCAGCGAAATTATTAACCGAGTTTTGGTGGCTCCCGGCGAAACATTTTCGTTTATCAAAAATTTGGGTGAAGTGTCGCTGGATAATGGTTTTAAAAAAGCTTATGTAATAAATAAAGGCAAGACGGTGCTTGATGTAGGTGGTGGAATTTGCCAAGTATCGACGACTTTATTTAGAGCGATGCTAAATGCTGGCTTAAATATTACTGATCGAAAAGGCCATGCCTACCGAGTAAGTTATTATGAAGAAGATAGTAAACCAGGTTTTGATGCCACGGTTTTTATTCCCAACCCTGATTTAAAATTTATTAACGATACGGGAAATTATGTATTAATCCAAAGTATTTACGATGGAGTAAAGAAAACTTTGGCATACGAAATTTATGGAACAAAAGATGGTCGGGAGGTGGAAATTAGCAATTATAAACAATGGGGGGCGGCTCCCCCACCACCAGATGTGTGGATTGATGATCCAACACTGGCACCAGGAAAAGTAGTCAAAGATGAAAGTAAAGTACCAGGGTTAAAAACTTCGTTTGATTGGAAAGTAACTAAAGATGGGGAAATTTTGCATTCAAAAACTTATGTGACAAGCTATACCCCTTGGGCGGCGGTGTATAGACGTGGACCACAGTTATAATTACGAATTACGAATTAAAAATTAATTAATAAAAAATATGGTATTGATATAGAAAATGAATTTGAGGAAAAAATGAGAGAAATTGAGAAGAGTATTGATGTGAGATTGTAACAAATTAAAATTTGTTTTTGGGTAGGAACAGATCCGTGTATCTGTTCCTCATGTGGTAAAAAATTAATTGTAATATTGATTATGAAATGGGAACGAATGCCGTTTAAAATGGAAAAACAATATCGTAAAACAGGTTGGGATTATTCCAAAAATGGATATTATTTTGTGACAATTTGTACGGAAAACCATGTGAATTTATTTCGGGATATTAAAAATGTTTCTGATATTGGGACTGATACTTGTGACAGAGGAACGGATACTGTTAGCAAAGGAACAGATACATGGATCTGTTCCTACGGGGGAAATAAAAAAATAATTGGTGATATTAATATTGCCGGCGAAACGATTACCAAATGGTGGTTAAAAATTCCTGAAAAATTTGATTCCATAATTCTTGATGAATTTGTAGTGATGCCAAACCATTTTCATGGAATTTTGATTATTAAAAAAGAGGGAAATAATGTTGAAATATCGAATAAAAACTATTGTGAGGAGGAACAGATACATGGATCTGTTCCTACAATAGATCATAATATATTTGGAAATGTCGGATTGTTGGGACAGGCAATTCAATGGTTTAAAATCATGAGTACCAACGAATATATAAGAAATGTCAAAGAGAATAATTGGCCGAGATTTTCAAAGCGATTATGGCAAACCCGATTCCATGATCGAATAATCAAATCGGAAAAAGGATTTTGGGCAACCAGAATATATATCCAAGACAACCCCAAAAATTGGGGTAAAGATAAATTGAATATTTTTAATTAATAAAAATATTTTTTCGTAGGAACAGATCCATGTATCTGTTCCTCCCCGTATGGGATTTGTTTTGTGTGTGTTTTATTTTCCTACAGCCAGATCAAATGTATTTTGCAACAATGAGGCGACGGTCATGGGGCCGACACCACCGACAGTTGGAGTAATATAAGAAGCCGTTTTTGAGACAGAATCAAAATTGATGTCACCTGTAGCAACATCAACAGCAACAACGCCATCTTTGACCATGTCACTATTAATTAAATTTTTGACACCAGTGGCGGAAATTAAAAGATCAGCTTGCTTAGTTATTTCGCCTAAATTTTGGGTAAACTCGTTACAAATTGTTACTAGCCAATGACGATTTTCAAAAATCTTTTTAAGAGGTTGACCGATTAACTGACTGTCGTTGATAATGACAATTTTTTTGTCGACAAAACTTAATTTATATTCGTCGAGTAATTTGACTATACCGCGAACTACGGCGGGAGTAACTCCAGAATTTTGGACTAGACCATCGGCATCTTTTTGAGGTGAGATATTATTTAAGACAATATTTTTATGAATATTTGGTGGTAGAGGCAATTGAACAAAAAAACCAGTAACATTTTGATCGGTATTTAATTTATTAATTAAATTAATTATTTCGGATTCGGTCGTTTCTGCTGACAAGTGATGAAGTTGGCCGCTGATACCAACCTCACTAGCTTGTTGTTGTTTTAAAGAAACGTATTTTAATGAAAATTGATCATTACCCACCAAAATTATATCGAGATTTATTTTTTTTCCTGAATATTTTATCTGTTGAGATAACTCAGATAATATTTTTTGTGATAGCGTTTTACCGTCAAGTAAAATCATATTTTAGTTAAAATTTCGACACCTGTTTTGGTAATAAGAACAGTGTGTTCAAATTGGGCAGAGAGTGAGCCGTCCTGAGTGCGAACTGTCCAACCATCGGACTCATCAAAATTAACATGCCAATTTAGTGAAGCATTGACCATGGGTTCGACGGTAAAAACCATGCCAGGTTTTAGCCTGATATTTTCTTGATTGGTTTTAAAATGATAAACAAAAGGGTCTTCGTGAAATTTGAGACCAACACCATGGCCACCGAGGTCATGAACAGGAGAATAGCCAAAAGGCTTTAAATAATTTTCGATATTTTTACCAACACAATCATTGAGCATTAACCCTGGTTTTAGGGAATTTATAGCCAAGATCATCGATTGATAAGTTTTGTCAATTAAATTTTGAGCCTCAGGCGATATTTTACCAACAGGAAATGTGGCCGAAGTATCACCAAAAAAGCCATTTAAAATCGTGGTGATATCAATATTGATGATATTGCCTTCTTTTAGGACATCTTTGACATATGGTATACCATGACAAACAACATTATTAATTGAAGTACAAATGCTTTTGGGAAAACCGCTGTAATTTAAAGGGGCAGGTATAGCGTGGTGGTCAATTATAAATTGGTGAGCTAGAATATTTAGCTCCTCGGTATTGACCCCGGGTTTTATAAATTGAGAGACATATTCTAAAGTTTGGGCCGCCAGTTTACATGACGTTTTTATCCCCTCAATTTGCGTTTTATTTTTGATAACGATCACGCTTGATTATAACGCGAAATGCCAAAGATAAAACAAATTCTGTTTTTCAATCTCCCTAAATCCCTCTTTGACAAGAGGGACTTTCACTTTTGATATTGTATAGGGTATCATAAAAATATGAATAAAATAAATTTTGACGATTATTTAAAACAACAATTAAAAAAACCAAGTTTTAAAAAGGAGTGGAAAAAGAGCGAGGTTCAATATCAAATGACTCGTCAATTAATTAAGTCGAGAATTGAACAAAAACTCAACCAAAGGCAATTGGCGAAAAAAGCCAAAACAACTCAATCTGTTTTGTCCCGATTAGAATCAATGAGTTTTAACCCAACTTTGGGATTAATTGAAAAGATTGCTGAAGCATTGGGGAAGAAAGTTGAGGTAAATTTGACTTAATAGCCAACTAATACTAGAATGATAGTAATATGAATAAACTAACAGTCAAAGACTTGCCATACGCTTATGATGCCCTGGAGCCAGTGATTTCCAAAAAAATAATGGAGCTGCATCATGACAAGCACTATGCCGGATATGTAAATAATTTTAATTTGGCCTTGGATGCAGGAAAAATCAGTAGTTTTAACTATAACGGTGCGGTAATGCATGAGGTTTTTTGGGAGAATATGAGACCAGCGCAAGAAAACAATTTACCACCAGAAGGTATGTTTGAAGATTTTGAAAAATTTAAAGCCGAGTTTAGTGCTGCGGCAGTAACAGTTGAAGGATCTGGTTGGGCGGTATTGTGGAAAACCGAGGCAGGACTAGCGGTCGGGCAACTGGAAAAGCACAATTTGTTGGGATTAAATGGAGCTAAACCAGTATTGGTGCTAGATGTCTGGGAACATGCCTATTATTTGGATTATTTAAATGATCGCAAAAGTTACGTGGAAAATTTTTGGAAAATAATAAATTGGGAAGTGGTGGCTGGCCGCCTACGTTCATGAGAACTTCGGCGAGCTAAATGGTAAACTGGGATGATGTGGCAAAAAGAATCAACGAAAAATAATACTTCGTGGGGGAAAGTGGCACCATGGTATCAAAAAATTGTCGGTAATGATGGTCACTTCTATCACCGAGAAGTAATACTACCAAACGTTTTGAGATTGCTGAACTTAAAATCAGAAGAAAAGTTAGTTGATCTGGGTTGCGGTCAGGGAGTACTTGCAAGAGCGATAGCACAAGACATTGAATATTGTGGTTTTGATATTTCGAGCGAAATGATCAAAACTGCCATAAGTTTGGACAAAAATTTGAAACATCGATATACAGCCATTGATGCAACTCACAATATTTTAAACCAAAGAGCAGATAAAATTGCCATAATTTTGGCATTGCAAAATATGAAAAAACCTTTTGCAGTGATACGAAATTGCAAAGAAATATTGAATTTAAATGGAAAATTGGTAATTGTTTTAAATCATCCAGCTTTTAGAATCCCTAAACATGGGGACTGGATTGTCAAAGACGACCGTCAGTTTAGAATAGTGGACAACTACATGTCACCACTAGAAATCCCAATTGAGAGTAGCCCTTTTGATAAAAAAAATAATGAATTAAGCTATAGTTATCATTATCCCCTGTCCTTTTATAGTGAAATATTGTTTGATAATGGATTTGTAATTGAAAAAATTGAAGAGTGGGTGTCACCGAAAAAGTCAACTGGAATTAAGGCAGGTATTGAGGATAAGGCTAGAGCTGAGATTCCTTTGTTTATGGCAATTGTGGCGAGTAAACGATAAAATAATATATGGAAATTAATGTCAAATGGTGGTCAATATTGATTGTAATAGTGATTAGTTTGATGGCGGTATTGATAATTGATGGAAATAGTCAAATAAAAAAAATTGAAAATTGTAAAACCCAACGCATTCGTCCTTTCCCCCAACAGTTTTTTACTTGGAATGGAATTGTGGAGCTAAATAATCAAAAACTTTATCAACCTAGTTGTTTGTAAATTTTATTTTCGCTTCCACATTTTGTAAGCCAGATAACCCATGATAGATACTGAAATAAACATTACTAACTGAGCAACTTGATCAGTATTCATATTAGTCTTCTTTGGTTAAATAATAACCGATAACAACAATAACTAAGGTAAATACGGAAGCTATGGCATACATTACATTTAAATTCATATTCTTTTTTGTCGTTTTACACTAATTGATTTTAGCATAAAAATAAACAACAACACTGCAGCCAACAGCGAAAATACAATCGTTCTACTTGATTCGTACAGATCTTGTTTTGTAACGACAGGTCCTATTATTCCAGTGGCAAACCAGGCAATCGATAAATTTCCAAAATAATTACTTAAAGATTTTTTCTGTTCTAAATTTATCTTCACAAAATAATAGTAACATAAATTACTATATTAACTTAGTTGTTTGTCAACCAAGGTTGGGAGTTGAATTTTATTTCGATGGGGTCGAGTTTTATGTTTTCAATTTTATCTTTAGATAAGGTTAGGGTGGCGATTTGGGAGTGGGAAGTTTCGTAAGACCAGCTTTGATCAAAGATAAAGTTGCCAAAAGAATAAAAGATGGGTTTGTCTTTATAAGTCTCGTAACCTTGCCAGACGTGAGGATGATGGCCATGAATAATATCGGCACCAGCATCAACCATTTGACGAGCGAGGGTGATTCGCCATTGTTCTGGTTTAGGTAAATATTCGTTACCCCAGTGAATAGAAACAATTAAATAATCAACCGAGGGATCGTATTTTTTTATTTTATTTAAAATTTCGTTTTTATCTAAATTGGGATAAGTTATAAAATCAAAGCCCAGAAAACCAAAATTAATGCCGTTTATATTTTTAATTAAAAAGTCGTCGTAGAAGTGGGGAATGTTGTTGAGTAAACTTTGTGTTTGACTTAGGCCGTTTTGGCCGTAGTTTAGGATATGATTATTGTTTAAATTTAAGATAAAATTATATTTTTCTAAAACTCCCACAAATTTTTGATCACCACAAAAGGTAAAAGTGCCGGTTTTACCTTCGGGGCAATTTTTTATAATCGGACTCTCTAAATTAGCTAAATTAAAATCATGGGTTAAAAGCCAAGGTGAAATTTCTGAAAAACTGTAATTAAAGTTTTTTTTAGCCCTGGCAGTAGAGGTGATAAAGCGGCCGAGGCCGAGATCCCCTACTAGACCAATTGAGACAATTTGAGGGGTTGGAGTGGGAGTAGGAGCTAAAATTGGAGTTACTATTAATTCAGGTATCGGTTTTGGACGATAAATAAAATATAATAGAGCTAGAGCTATGGCAAAAGTAAAAGTTATTAATATGTTTTTCACAGTACTTATTATTATAAGCGCTTCACTGGTTTTAGGGGGATGTGGAAGTAAAGATATTGCGGGAATTGAAATAACGACCCAGCCGCCAGTAAAAATAAAAATTGATGGTAAAGAAGCTGGTATGAGTCCATATAAAAATAGGGCTATAAAAACGGGATTGGTGGATATCAAAATTGGACAAGAGGGAATAGGGTTTTGGAATAAACAACTAGATTTGAAAAAAAATATCAGTACTATAATTAACTGGACTTTTGGGAAAAATGATAATTATTCAGGTGGATATGTTTTATCAATGGAAAGATCGAATGGAACTGGCAGTGGAATAATAGTGTCAAGTTCGCCAGCCAAGGCGACAGTTTTTATTGGGGGAGAAAATCGAGGTCAAACTCCGATTTTCCTGGCTGATTTGACCGAGGGTGACAAAGAAATAAAAATTATTATGCCGGGTTTTGTGAGTATAAATTTGGGAATAAGGCCAGTAGAGGGATACCAAATAGTATTGGAGGCAATATTGCCTAAGGAAGAAAAAGTAGTTGTAGCGACGCCAACACCAATTCAATCACCACAAGAAGTTGGCAGTCGAATAAAAATTCTAAAAACTGACACAGGGTGGTTGCGAGTACGTGATTTACCCAGTTCGGCTGGATTAGAAATTGATAAAGTAAATCCAGGAGAAATTTATGACACGGTTGGTGATAGTAACGACTGGACACATATTATCGTTCGGGAAAAACAAGGTTGGGTCTCGACTAAGTTTGTGGAAAAGATTTAAATTCTTTTAAAATATTTTAGAGTCAGGGCGGTGAAGATAAAAACGAGGCCGAGGAAAAAATAAAATTTCTGTTGACTGTTTAGAGACAGAGAAATTAGACCCATGATTAGGGTTAAAGACCAATAAAATATGGCAATACGACGACGGCCCCAGCCGTGGGCTAATAATAAGTGATGAAGATGAGTCGCTGTAGGGGAAAATGGGGATTTTTTGGTTAAAAGACGACTAATAATTACGACGACAGCATCTAACATGGGAATACCAATTAAAAAAAACAATGTTGCTAATTTGGCACCAGATAAAATCGAGAGAACAGCCAGAAAAAAACCGGCTAGTGATTTGCCACTATAACCGGGCATAATTTTTTGGGGAAAAAAATTATAAGGAAGAAATCCTAAATAAGCTCCCGAAACAGCCATACCTAAAATAACGACTGGCCACTGGGTAATGTCGCCCGAAAATTTGAGAGCTAAAAGAGAAATAAAAAAAGCAGAGATAGCGACAAAACCTGGCAGTTGACCGTCAACCCCTGAGGACCAACCAACAATATTTAAACACCAAGTAATCCATAAAATAGCTAACAAGTCAGATAAGATCCAAATTGAATGAGTAGAACCAAATAGATCAAAAGTATAGCGCAAAAAAGACAAGTCGATGACTCCTCCAAAAGGGTTGGACAAAAAAGCGATGCCGATGCCCGAGGCAACAACAATTAAAGCCGAAATAAGATTGGTAAACAACCGTAAAATTGGACTAATGTCGGTGATATCATCCCAAAGTCCAATTACCAGAGTAAATAAAGCGGCCAAGAATATGCCTAATAAATGTTTATCGAGAGGCAAAAAAATAAAAATAGAGATAAATATTCCCAAAAAAATAGATAAACCAGCACCACGAGGGACTGGAGAAACGGCGGTAGCATTGCCACTTTTTTGCTGTTTTTTAACTGGATCTTCGACCCAATTAAAATGATGAAACAGTCGGATAACTAAAGGAGTAGTGAAAAATACAATGAGAAAAGAAATAATAAGGGTACCAAACATGTCTAGAGTGACAAATTGATAATCTGATAAAGGGAAACAGAGGAAAGAATGGTAAAGACCAGAGAAAAGGCTAATAAAAGTTTAGCCAAAAGAGACCATTGACGATGGATTAACAGAGCAATGGAACTATTTACCAAGAGGGTAATCAAAGAAAATGATGGCAAGAGAAAGATAAAAGGCAAAGGAGCTAGCCAACTTTCCCCCCAAGGACGGGAAAAATATAATGGTATTTGATTTGGTAGATTGGGATAACGCCAAAATAAATAAGTAAATTGAAGAGAAATTAAAAAAATATTCCAACGAAAAAAAAGAGAGTAAGTTCGGTTTTGCCAAAACTGGCCTAAAGATGATAAAAACAAGGGAACATTAGAGAACTTCACGTAGTCGATAAAATAAATAATAAGGTCCGATTTGATTGTCTAGATAGTAATAATCATTAATGAATTTATCTAAAAGAGGAAAAGAACGATTCATGGATTGATTGTAGACAACAATTTTGGGGAGATTTATTTTTAGTTGATTGATAGTTAATTGGTAACCATTGTAATCTAAAATGTGATAAGCAGTAATGTATTTGGTAGAAGGTAATCGATCGGATAGAGGGTAAAGATAGGGGTCATCGGCCCAAATAAAAATTGAATCGGCGGGAGAAGTTTTTTGGCCGAGATAGGAGCTGATCTGGTAAAAATAATTGACATTTTGTCCAAAATACTGACGGTAAGATTCGGTATCTTTTTGGTTTAGGGTATATTGGACAAAATTTTTATAATAAGAAAAGGTAGCGTAGAAATAAAATTTATAGTGGATAATGGAATAAGTGAGTAGGGCTAAGAGAAAAATTAAATGGAATAAATGTTTTTTGAAATAAAATAAAAGAATAATTAAAGAGGGAACGATTTGGATTAAATAATGAGGATAGGGACGAGTAGAAAGTAAAACTCCAAAAAGACAGGCGGTAAACCAACAAGAAAGGAAAAGTAATTTTTGATCAATATATTTTTTTCTAAATTGAAAATAAAATACCAGCCACGACAAAAACATTAGTCCAAGTCGAAGAGGTAGTCCAGACGAAGTAGGGCTAGATTGCTGACTACCCGTCGACCATGATGAGAGATAGCCAAAATTTTGTAAAAAGGCGGAAGATAAAAAAGGTAAGAGGGCATTATTTAATTGATAATATAAAGCCACGACGAGGGAGGGAATGAAAAAAGCTAAGCCAAAAACAAACATTGACTTGAGATCTTTATATTTTTTTAAAATGAAAAAAATAAAACAAAAGAGAAAGAAAAATTCGATGGCGACAGGAACTTTAAATAAAAAGGCTAAACCTAAAGATAAACCTGACCAAAAAATATATTTTTCAAAAAATAAGAAACCTAACAAAGTCGGTAACAACATAAAAATTTCGGCATTGGCAATATGACCCTCGATAACGGGAATAGAAGTTAAAATTACAAAAAGCAAAAGGGCGATTTGAGATTGTTTTTGAGATAAATATTTTTGGGTTAACTTGTAAAAATAAAAACAGGTGGGGATCATCCAGAGTAAGAGCAATAACCTAAAACCAAAAACAGTTTGGGTAACCGCGGCTAAATAATAAATTGCCGGGGGCTTGTTGTCATAAATTTGAGAGTAAAGTGTTAGCCCGTGCCTAATCCCCTGACCAAGTACCAAGTACACTCCTTCATCGCCGTACCAATACGGTTCAAAAAGAGAAGGTAATCGTAATATAAGAAAAAGAATGGCCGATAACCAGATCATGATTATATTTTATACTAATTTGAATTACTTTTTTTAGCAGTAGTTTTGTACTCGAGTTTTTTGCCAAATAAGAGGCGGGTGTGAGAGTGGAGACCGGGGAGAACGGATAGGGCCAAGGTAGCAATAGGCATGAGAGGCCATTGAAAAATATTTTGTAAAATGTTTTTTAAACCCTTTTTTTGACTAATAGGTCGGAGTTTCCAATCTAACACAATTAAAACAAAAAGTGGGATTAGACAAATACTTAAAATAATGTTGGAAATACGGGGTAAATTGTAGCCCAGGGCGGTATTAAAAAAACTGGGATTAAGTAAAACGGGGAGTGAGGTACCAAGAGTTAAAATAAACCAGTTGCTAGACCAAATAAAATGGGTTTTGATTAATTTAAAGATACGAAGAACACGAGTTAAAAGAGGAATTTCGGGATGAAGACGAGATTGTTCCAAAGCATAGGGAATATCGATGGCACCCCAAGCATGACGAAGACATTGATTGTAACGGTTTTTTAAAGCCGCAAAATAATTGTCACCACTGGGAGCGTCGACAATAGTGGGGAGAAAAATAGGCTCAACCGAGGCGTGGCCACCGGAGGCAAAAAATGCCTGCAAAAATATATGCCAGTCTTCGGGAATCATGTCAGGATCCCAATAACCAGCACTGTCGATTAAGGAATAGGAGGAAGAGTAACAAGAATAGTTGAAAAATAGACCATCGGGTTCTTGGATATTGGCAATGTGAATAACATTGCCTAAAGTTCCGATAATTCTGGTAGGAGCTGGAACCTCATTAATATTATGATGCCAAAAAATAGGTGATTGCCAAAAACGAAAATAACGCAGAGGGTTTTTGGCAAAATTATAAGTTAGGGCAGAAAAATATTTGGGGTTAAAGATCGTGTCGACATCACAAGAAGTGAGGGTTAAATTTTTTATATCAAATTTTTTGGTATCTATATATTTTGATTTGAAATATTTGGCGGCATAAGCTTCGTTGCTGTGTTTGCCAGCAATTTCACCAATAACATCAGACGGATGAGTGGTAAAGGTTAGGGATCCAAAAATATTTTTATATTTTTTGGTGAAATAATTTAGGGTAGCCAAGTTGCTATCCCGACCAGCTCGTTCCTCTTGGGCCAAAATAAGATGAATTTTTGAAAGATCGATATCAATTTGGGCGGCAATCGAGGAAAAAGCCATTTCAATGACATCGATTGGTTCACGATAAGAAGAAATTATAACAACGTGATTTAGGTGACGATAAGTCAACCAATCGGCGCGAAAATCTTGATTGAATTTTTGCAACCAATTGGTTTTTTGGGAAGAAATAATCAGAAAATAGCCCTTAACGGCAAAAATAGCTGATTTAAATGATTGATAGAGCCAGTAGACTAAAAACGAAATGACAAAATAGGCAACGGCCTTGGGGAGGAGAAATGACCCCCAAATGGGAAAAAGGATAACAAACCAAGCGGCAACACCAGGAATCATCTCATAAAGCCGATATCTGGCGGATTTTTTATTCATATCAATCTATTTTCTATTATATCAATTAAAATAAGAAGATGACCTTGTCAAGTGATATTAATAAAACTCTAAAATACGCAAAGAGGTTTGGGGGGAAATTAACCCTAAATCAGCTGCATTTTAGATTGTTGTCGGATAAAAAATATAGTCTGGAAGAGATTAAAAGCAAAACTTCCTGCCTCGCCGGCAGGCAGGCAAACTTCAAACTTCAAAAAAAAGAAAACAAAGAAAATGATAAAAAGATAAAATTGGCGGAGGAATTAGTAAAAAATCATTTATCAAAATTTAAAGATATATTAATGGTGGCGGTGACGGGTTCGGTAGCAGCAGAAAATGCCCGGTCTGAAGAAGATATTGACATATTTATTGTCTGCAAAGCAAACTCGTTATGGTGGACACGATTAAAATTGAGATTATATATAAAATTGTGGGGAATCCCCCACCGAAGATATGGTCACAAAGAAAGGGCAAACGATTTTTGTTTTAATTTGTGGATGGAAGAGGTTGATTTGATGGTTCCCAAACTAAAACAAAATCAAAAAAATGCAGTTGATTTGATTATGATGAAGGTGTTGTTTGGTAAAAATAATATTTATGGAAAATTTATTAAAAAAAATAGATGGGCAGAAAAGTATGTGGCGAATGGCTACTATAAAATAAAAACATCAAACTTCAAACATCAAACTTCAAAAAATAAAACAAGTATAATAACTATACTGTTAAATTATTTAGCGTTTGGGGGACAACTATTATATATACGATTAAAGGGACCAGTGAGATTTATTAATTTAAGGCAGGCATTTTTTCATAAATGAAAAAAATATTTATTTTAATTGGGTTAGTGGTAGCAGGGATAATTTTATTTATATCAGTGGCGATGGCTAATTTGGAAACAGTAATGCGAGAAGAAATGGAAGACAGGTTGCGGGTGATTCCCATAGAAATAATTACAGAAAAGAGTAATGGTGAAAAAATTAAATCAGTTTATTATTTGCCAAAGATAAAAATTTATCCAACAAACATCTTATACCCAATTAAGATATGGCGAGATAAAGTGTGGTTGTGGTTAACACCAGATTCTTGTGAAAAATCGCGATTATTAATATTAATTGCTGATAAACAGATGGCTGAGGAAGATGAATTGTCGGCCAATGAAGCGGTGGATAAACTGATTGAAGCCGATAAAATTTGTCCTGGCAATCAATTGAGAATAAACGAAGCAGCAGAAGCCTACAGACAAATAACCCAAAAAATGAGAAAATACAGCCAAGCAAATGAAAAAATCGAAAAATTTATTGAAAAAGAAAAGATTATTGTGGATTAAAATTGGGCTGGGAGGAGTAATTTTGGGAGTGTTGATGGTAGGATGGATTTTGAAAGATGTACCAAATCCAGGAAAACTAAGTAGTGGTGATTTTCCCGAATCATCGCAAGTTTATGATCGTAACGGCAAGTTAATCTATGAAATCTATGCGGAAAAAAGACGACAAGAAGTGCCATTGTCACAAATTCCCCAAAAAATGATCGAGGCGACATTGGCGATAGAAGATGCTGGTTTTTATAGCCATTTTGGTTTTGACATAAGAGGAATAGTCAGAGGAATGTATCGGACTATTGTCGAAAAAAGATTGCAGGGTGGATCGACTTTGACTCAACAGTTGGTTAAAAATGTTTTATTGACACCAGAGCGAACATGGACAAGGAAATTTAAAGAAGCAATTTTAACGGTCGGGACAGAAGTTATGTATAATAAAAATCAAATTTTGGAAATGTATTTTAACCAAACTCCTTATGGTGGAACTTTGTGGGGAATTGAAGCTGCTAGTAGTGGAATATTTAACGAAGATGTTTCTAATTTAAGTTTGGGTCAGATGGCCTTGTTGGCGGGTTTGCCGGCGGCTCCATCGCGATATTCACCATTTTCTCACCCTGATTTGGCAAAAAATAGACAAGAACAAGTATTGTCACGAATGTTGGAATTAAAAATGATAAACAAAGAAGAATATGAGACAGCAAAAAACGAAAAAATGAATTATTATGTTAAAAAAGATAACCTCGAAGCACCTCATTTTGTATTTTACGTCAAAGAAATATTGACTGAATTATATGGAGCTAAAAAACTAACTGAAGGAGGGTTAAAAATTTACACGAGTTTGGACTTGGATTTGCAAAATTATGCCCAAGAGGTGGTATTAACTGAGGTAGAAAAATTAAGCAGATCAAATGTGACTAATGGAGCATTATTAATTACGGAAAGTAAAACGGGACAAATTTTAGCAATGGTGGGATCAAAAGATTTTTTTGATAACAACATTGAGGGGAAATACAACATTACTACAGCTTTGCGACAACCAGGATCGTCAATTAAACCACTAAATTATGCGGTGGGAATTGAAATGGGCAAGGTAACGGCGGCTTCGCTGTTTGACGATAGTGAAACTTGTTTTATGGTAGAAAATCAAAAACCATATTGCCCGACTAATTATGGGAATAAATATTATGGATTGCAAAATTTGCGCCAATCTTTGGCTAATTCTTTGAATATCCCGGCAGTTAAAATGCTAAAAATTAATGGTTTGACTACTTTTGTTGCCTCGGCCTCGGCTATGGGAATTTCGACATTTAAAAATGCGGATAATTATGGATTATCACTAACATTGGGTGGAGGGGAAGTGTACATGACTGATATGAATGTGGCTTTTGGGACTTTGGCTAATATGGGGGTAAAACAAACACTAACGCCAATTTTAAAAATAGTTGATAAAAAAGACAAGGTGTTAAAAGAATATAAATATGTCCCCGGGGACAGATTCTTGTCGGCAGAAACGTCTTTTATTTTGTCACAAATGTTATCCGATGATGGGGCTAGGAGCATGGTGTTTGGATCGGGGTCAATGTTAAATATTAAAAAACATCCAGAAGTGGCGGTTAAAACGGGGACAACCAATGATTTGAGGGATAACTGGACAGTGGGCTACACCCCCGATTATGTAGTGACAACTTGGGTAGGAAATAATGATAACTCGAGAATGACAGGGGTGGTGTCGGGAACATCGGGAGCAGCACCAATTTGGAACAAGGTAATGACGAGACTTTTGGAAAATAAGCCAGTTAGAAAATTTTCTCAACCAGATGGGGTGGTGGGGATGACCGTCTGTAATTTGACTGGTCAATTACCACCTGAAGGTGGTTGTGATTCACATTTTGAATATTTTAAGAAAGAATTTGTCCCAAATAAATTTTTACCATTAAGAAACAATATTTTAATTGATAAAACAACAGGAAAAATTGTTAAAGAGGGAGAAAATAATCCCAATGCAGAATGGCAAGATCACGCCAGCTTAATAGATGCTGCTGGCCAATGGGTGTGCCTTGATTGTCCTTTAATTACACCACCACAGCCATGATAAAAAACGTTTTAATTGTACTTGGTCGTCCAATTTACAGGATATTAAATTTAACGGTTTTGCTGTTTGTAAA
>VFLE01000196.1 GCA_009885205.1 Candidatus Shapirobacteria bacterium
CTTCAATCCATCGCTCGTTTTTGAGCCCGTCAAAACGGCGTTGCATAGCGTTTTTGACGTTGGGGAACGAATAGCGCCCCTTTAAGGCGTAGCATTTAGAGCAAACGCTCCCCGGAATCTCCCGCAACTTGCCCCCTGTCTTGCAGAGCCAAGCGGGGATCGAAAACCCTTGGCAGGGCATTTTGGAGGGCTGAGAGAGCCCGCCGACTATCTCTAAAGCTTCAAATAGTGTCATCGAGAAAACCTTAGCCGGGGCCTTGCCGGGCCGCAAGATATTTTTCACAAATTCCACAAATAAAAAATCTAAGAACCTCTCCTAGGCTGCCTAGGGCCTTTGGGGTATTTTAGATCTAGCATACTCTTGGTAGTGGCGCTCTTTGTATTCAGAAAGGGAACAAGACGCATCCCCATATTCATCATAAAATTGTTCATACTTTTCTTCCATGCCTTCTTCACTGCACCAATCTTCAAAAGAAAGCAATTTAACTTCAAATGGATTCAACAAATCTTCTAATTTCTCAATTCGTGCGCTAAGTTCGTCTGTGATTGGTTCACCTTCACCAATTCGTATGTAAATAGAATTCAACTCCTCTTGAAGTGCCGCGATATGGATCTTACTCATAGCTAGAATAGTCATCTTGGGGATACCTTACTTGAGGATTTTGGGCTAGTCAAGGGTATTTTTTAACCAAGCCGCCACACTTTTTGTTGCCCTGATTTACGCCAAATCGACGGTTTCCTACAGCTACAGGTGTACTCATAGTAACGCCCGCAGTAAGTGCAAAACCTCTAAGGAGCACACTAAAGAATTTTTCAGATGGAATATCATAAATGGAAAAGAGTAATTTGAATCAAAAGATGACCACCAATTCAAAGAATGCTGGGCTTTATCTAATTTACAGCCCCTTTTGAAAGTAGAAAATTTGTCCAAAGGCAACCGCTTTGTCGGCTGAATCAATGCTGCTTGTAAATGACAACAGGGACATCTTTGCTCCAACAGGCCCTGCAAGTCAAACACTTGTTCCCTTGGCTTGAACTTGGGCAAGTGAAGCCGGTTTCGCTTACCCCGGAAGCGACCGCCCCGTATTTTTGAGCCAAAGAGATCGGGGCTTCACCTTTTAGCATGTGAGAAGACAGGCGCACAGTAAGATTCTCTGGAAAAAAGATGTTCTTTTTGATATACTTTGCAACGAATCCATATTCCCGAGTGGGGAGCCAGAAGGTGATATGGGGCAAGTTTCGCGCCACTTGGGCTATCTTTTCCAGCATTTCGACAGATTGGAGATCGCCCGAGTCTAGGTACCGGAAGTAGCCGCTCCCCTCCGTGCCCCCAATGGCCACAGTCATCGCTTCAATCCACCGCTCGTTTTTGAGCCCGTCAAAACGGCGTTGCATAGCGTTTTTGACGTTAGGGAACGAATAGCGCCCCTTCAGAGCGTAGCACTTGCTGCAAACGCTGCCCTTGATCCCCCGCAACTTACCCCCTGTCTTACAGAGCCAAGCGGGGATTGAAAACCCTTGGCAGGGCATCTTTAAAATACTTTTGGGATAATTCTCAAATTCAATGACCCTTTCTAACTGATGACTTTCACTCGACAGTGCATGGCCGTTCTCATATTTCTGAGGTCTACTCCATTTCTTGTCAACTTTCACTAAACCTTGAGGATTGTAAGGCATTCTTTTCTCCCCCAACTGAACAAAATTGTTTTTCCAGATAGATCTCTTATTTCGTAAGTCAAATAGGAGTCTTTGCCGTTTGCCTTTTTAACTGATTCAAGGTGCTTGTGCATAGCTTTAATAGCATTATTTCTATTACGGTGCTTAGAGATTATGACATTATTAAAGGTATCAATGAGTGTAATCATATCAATTTCCTCCCAACATTTGACCAATTTCCCACGATTCAAGATATTGTTTGGATTGCTCAATCTCAAAAGCATCTTGCCAGTTATTGTATTTATAGTATTTCAAATAAGACAAAGCATATAGAGAGCCATAATAATCATTCACAAGAATCATATTGTGTATTGAATTATGTTTCATATCATTTATTCCATTCAAAATTTAATCCTCAACCGTAATATAGTAATCCTTAACCGTAATATAGTCGTTGGCATCAAAGAAGATGTTCATTGTAAACTTCAATTTTGGACAATGCGTATTGATTCATTTTCTTTCGCGGAAAATACTTAATAAAATCGCCAAGCTCCAATCCCTGTTTTTTCAAGACCCGAACGAGGTCATCATATTCTCGGGCATCTGATGATTCGTGGATTAGTACGTGAGAACGAATGTTAATCTTAGATTGCATAATTGCGGACTGATACTTACCAGTGTAGTAATTTACTTCGATCATAACTTAGATGGTGACAGACACTTTCTTGGCGTCATTTGGATTTTTGTTGTTTGGACTCAGAGAGAAACATTCTTATTTTCAATAAAATCGAACTTATGACCGACCGGGTCTTCGCTTTCAGCGGCCCGGCCATCCTCGGGGACGTACCAGCGGCTCATGAGCTCACTCACGCTAGCCTCCGCTTCCGCCTTCGTGGCGAAACGCAAAGCGTTGGTGCTCCATTTACCACTAACCAGAACTTCGATTTTGAAGGATTTATTCATGACCAGACCAATCTACCATGCCCCCGCAGATTGTCCAGAAGTATTTTTGCGGCCCCATTCGTTGCGCGCGGTGTCGATGTGCCCGCACCGGTGGGTAATGCGGACGTCCGACATCGAGGCGTCGGTCCGGCCGATGACGTCGCGGAGAGTGGTGTTCATTTAGTTGAGATCACCGGAATATTGCCATCCGGGCGATGCGCTGGCGCTCGGCGTTGCTGAGCGACGCGAAGTCGTCGTGATTATTGCTCAGCGAGTAGGCGCTGACGCGCCGCCACTGTTGCAGATACACGCTCCAATAGCTGACCTCACCGTTACGGTGGTACGTCGTCCCGTAATTTGGCTTGGTGCTGGGGAGTAGGTCGTGGCGAGATCTCGTTTGGGATACGGTGAATTTCATTTTGTTTTCGTTTTGTGCCTCCGGGGTGATTCCCGTCGACGAGTGGAGAGATACCCGCTCCCCCGTTTTCCGTCTACCATTATTTTCTGAAATCGTCCTGTTCAGGTTCGTGGAAAATAGCAACCTGTTGAGAACACGTCACTTGCGACGATGAAGAAATCTGCGGTGGAACCATTCATGACCAGACCAATCTACCATGCCCCCGCAGATTGTCCAGAAGTATTTTTGCGGCCTCGGCGCAAGATTTTCTTGACTTTGCTTTCTTTTGTGGTAAGTAGGAGAAAGCCTTAAAACTCCTCAGAAAGTCTTTATTTAACTTAGAATAGCTTAAAACAGCGCAAAAAATTTGTTTCTTTATTAGGCTCTATATAGAACATAATACAGATTAAAATAAATCTATTCCCGCTAAGGACAAAACTTCATTTATTAAAATGGAAAGTGGCAAATCATTGGCGTTTTTAAATATTTTATTTTTCATTATTTTAATAAAATCACATAAAGTTGCCTTGTATTGGCTCTCTTATTTGATTATTTGTATTTAGCCCTATGAAAAACTAATCAAAACACCCTTAGCATACCCTATCTAGGGTAGTTTTAGGCAGTTTTAGAGCAAAATAGTTATTAAACCCCTATGAAAAACTAATAGATTCCTTATTCAGCCTATACTAGATATCAATAAAATACCCCTAATGCACAGCCCAACCCATAGAGAAACAATACAAATAGCCCAAAGAAGAGAATGCCTTGAAGGAAAATTTTCATAAATTTGTTTGAATTTTTTAGCTCAATAAAACTGCAAAAAGTGCCATTTCATTGGGCTTTTGGCTTATTTTTGGGGAGATTTTCATTTTAAAACACTTGTTTGAAGTATAAATGTTGATCACAACCAACCACAATCCCCAAAACTACAAAGAATAACCAATATCTCTATTGCTCTCTATGTATATTATCCCCATATCTATCTCTTATTTAGTAATGTATTTCTTGTATTGTAGAAAAGAGTAAAATATGCTAAAAAGGCCCAAAAAACGCTGTTTTTGAGGGCTATCGGGCGTCTATTCGTCCCAGAAAAAGAGCAGAATAATCACCGATAAAATCAAAGAAAATCCTATCACAAAAGCACTACTCAAAATGACTAGAAAAATACCCCTCATAGCTTATCACTAGGCTCCCCTGCTTATCTCCAATAGGAATGATGTAAATAGCATCTGATATCAGAAAAGAGACCAAATAGAACCAATTTTAACAAAGAATTAGCCCGCTAGCCTCTTAAGATACCTTTTTGCAGCCCCGAAGCCCCGCTCAAACGCAAAAAATCGTCTTCTGAGATAGCGGTCAGAACCCTAGACTCCCAACCGTCTTCCCCCGGCTTGTCCATCCATACAGGGATGGTTGACCACACCCCGCGATAGAAGCACTCTCTCCGCTGACCCTTTGCCTTCCGGTAAATGTTCCCGGCGCTGTTCCTTTTGTAGGTGTATTCCATATCAATAAAAAAACTCAAACAACTCATGATCGTCAGTCAAGGCCCAATCACTTCCTAATTGCCAAAAAAGTTCCTTCCCACGGCAAATCTCCATTGATTTTTCTTCCATCTACTTGAAAAACCATGACATCAATAGAATAGCTTGAGTCCATCCAATTAACAATGCTCTCTTCTACATCATAAATAGAGTCTTCATCTTGCTTGTCTGTAATGATCCAAGTACCTGTGACAGGCACAAAGTCTTCCAATTCTATTGCGTTTTTTGCTTTAATTGTGATATTCATTGCTTAATTATTTATTCCACTCAAAGGACACTACTCCATTAGTATCCACAACATAATGGGCAGCGCCGTGAGAGATGGCGTCTTTTTTGGCTTTCTTTTCCATTTCGCTTGGGCTCAATTTAGTAGCAGCTAAAATAATAGCAAGTAAGCCCATTCCTGTAAAAATGCCTCCCAAAAAGCCGCTCATTGATTCTCCTTTGTTCATGTCTTAATCCTCAACAGTGATACGATCGTTATCGTAAAAGAAATACCTATTCTCAAGACCTTCAAATTTCAATCCAAGGCCAGCGTCGCGGTGTTCGTAGGGGACAATCGAAACGTCCCTGATAGTTTTCCCATAGAGTTCTTTGATGGGGATTTTGGTCTCCCCATAGATATCGAAGATTACTTCGTCTCCCTTGCTGAATTCGGAAGCGGCGAACCTCTTACCAGCGAAGGCTTTGTTGGCCAGATCGTCAATTGA
>VFLE01000135.1 GCA_009885205.1 Candidatus Shapirobacteria bacterium
GACAACTAACCCGGTGGCGGCCATGATGGAGAGGAGTGATGAACCACCATAGGAAATAAAAGGAAAAGGGACACCGGTAAGGGGAATTAGGGCGACAATAGCGGAAAAATTAATCAAGGCTTGGTAGGCAATCCAACAGGCAAAAGATGAAATTAAGACTTTTTCAAATAATACCGAGGCAACTTTGGCTAATTTAAAAAGATAGGCAACAAATGAAACAAACAAATAAGTCAAACCTAAAAGACCAATATAACCGGTTTCCTCGCCAATAATGGCCAAAATTGAATCGGTGCTAATTTTGGGGAGAAATTTATATTTTTGTTCTGAGTTGGCAATACCTCGTCCAGAAATTCCCCCAGAAGCGAGGGAGATTATTATTTGTTGACTATGATAATTTAGGTCATTGTTTTCTTCAATGTTGATTAAAGTATTAAACCGAGCTTTGCGATAATCTGAGGAAAAAATTAATCCAATACCAAGGAGTGAAAATATTAAGAAAGAAATGATGATGGGTAAAATTGGTCCACCCGATAAATAGTAGGCCGAAACAATGATGGCAGTACATAAAAGAGCGGTGCTTAAGTTTGGTTCTAGGACAATGAGGATAAAAGCGGGTAATAAAAAAATTAGTAAATGTTTAAAGCCTGATTGATTTTCACTGGTAAACAGGGCGGGAAAAAATATAATGGCAATTAATTTAAAAAATTCTGATGGCTGAAAATTAAAAAATCCAAAATTAATCCAACGACTAGCGCCGAGAGCTTTTTGGCCGATATTGGGGATAAAAACAACTACCAATAAAGTGATAGATATCAAATAAAGGAGAAAAGAGTGACGGCGGAGAAAATCAAGATTAATTTTTGAAGTTAAAAACATGGCTATAAACCCTAAAGTAATCCAAAGAATGTGTTTTCTAATAAAAAAGTTGGGATCACCGAGGCTTTTTTGAGCTTCAAATAACGAGGAGATGGAAATAAAAAATAAACCAACTGTAACTAATAATAGGACATAAAGCCAAATTTTAGACATTGTGATACTTTTCTATAATTACGCCGTTTTTGTCGCGTTTGGTTAATTCAGAACCAATAATATTTTTATTATTAAAACGTTTTTCGTCAATAATTTTTTGAGGAGAAGTAAATTCTAGTAAATGATAATAAAAAAGTGGAGTAATTTTGGCTTTTAGTTCAATGTTGGTATAAAAAGCAAACGAAGCAGTTAAGCGAGGGTTGCATTCGAGTAAATAAACTTTGTTTTTGGAGACGAAAAAATCAAGACCAAAAAAACCTCGGTATTTTAATTTGGTTAAAATCTGGGCAAAGTCGATAGTAATTTTTTTGACCTGGTCAATAATTTTTGGTGGGGCGTTTGACGGCCACTGGCGACCGACAGTGGCAAAAGGATTGTTGGTGTATTCTGGTAAACCAGTAAATTGCAAAGCGGGGGGGCTTTGGAGTAGACCCGATGAGGTAAGACAGCAATTATTTAGTAAGGTGTAACCCTTAAGATAGGGAGAAAATTTACATAAAGTATCTTGAGGAATAATAGTGGGGTCATATTTGGTAATTAATTTGGTACTGTTACCGGCCCAGCCGAAATGAGTTTGGACAACAATTTTTTTATACTTAACTAATAAGTTATCAATATTTTTTTTAGTATAGGGAGCAATAGTAAAGGGAATTTGGGGAATTTTATCGATAATACTGGGAAATTTTATTTTGTCTTCGAGAAGGCGATTTAAGGGGGCAGGGTTGCAAACACTTATCCAATTATTTTTTTTACAAATCAAGTCAATTTTAGCTGATGGTTTAAAAGGAATTATGGCGGCCTGATGACCAGAAGATTTAATAGTTTTTTTTATAAAATCTTGAGTTGATTTTTGGGCAAGCAAATAACCACTGTTTTTTTGAGATAAGTTTGGATCATAAATAGAATAAAAATTTTTTAATTGAGGTAATTTAATATCGAGATTTTGGTCGACGACGAGAAAGAAAAAATCGATGGATAAATTGTTGATTATTTTTTCCATATTTGGTTTACCGCTTGGCTCCGGTTAAAATTATGACAGGAAAGTTACCAATATTTGTCTGGGATTTTATTTTATTAACTCCAGCCAAGGCCAAGGCTCCCTCTGGTGAAGTAATAACTTTGTGGGATGTTAGATAATTTTGAGAATTAATAACGTCGCGATTTTGAACGACAATCCCCTGCCCTAGATGATCATTAATAGTTTTAATAACTTTGTTTTTTAAAGGTAATAGCTTGACACCGAGAGCGTCGGTAATGGTTGAATTTTCGGTGACAAAGTCATGATCAAAAATAGAAGCAATTGGGCAGTATGAGGCTGGTTGAACTCCAAAAACAGGAATTGAGGAAGGTATTTTTTGAGATATTCCCAAGAGAGTGGTCCCGCTGCCGACTGGGATGAAAACAGAGGTAACTTGGGGTAATTGTTTAATAATTTCAGTGGCGATTTGACTATATCCCCGAAGGGCGATGGGATCGGTTGATTGGCGAAGTAAATAAGCTCGATTATTTTTGGCAAATTTAAAAGCGTCAGAAATGGGACGGGGGGAAACAATATAATTGGCAATTAATTTTAATTTTGATTTGTCAGTGTGAGGTGAAACGAATATAGTGAGATTAATGTTATGCTTACGACAAAAGTATTGGGCGGAGATGGCGGCATTGCCGGTGGAAGAAATGACAGCAGATGAAAAATAATTGTCTTTTAAATGTTTGACTTGAAGGGCAATACTGCGATCTTTGGCACTACCAGTGATATTAAAATCCTCACGTTTAAAATAAACATTACCAATTTTGACTAAAGGTGTCATATAATAGGTATATTATGACTGATATAAACCAAAAAATCATGTGTCCTGATTGTGGGACAGAAGTTAAGAGTGAAAATGCCTTAGTTGTCGGCGATATCGTCGAGTGTCAGGAATGCGGGACTGAGCTAGAAATTCTCTCTCTAACTCCGCTTAAGTACCAGACGTTGGTGGAAGAGAAGTAGTCAAATTATTGTAGAGACGCCCCGCGGGGCGTCTCTACAACTATATTCCAAGCAAAAAGCAAAAACACCTACAATCAAAGTTTCTCTCACCCAATCACAAAGTATTTTTAACTTTTCAATTTATCCCTTTCCCAATTTTTCACATTGTTTTTAATATAGTATTTAATAATTTTAAATCTCTCCCCATCTTCAATCACTTCATCATAGTAACGTGATTGCTACCCAAACCATAGATTGTTTTTCCTACAAATCCTAGTAACACATGATTTATATTGATTAATTAATTTTGGTATTTCTTGATTTGATTTTAAATTCATTCTTTTATAAAATTCTGGGTGGTTTTTATGACTTGGGATAACGGCAATTTGCTTGGGATTGTCATGTAGAGACGCCCCGCGGGGCGTCTCTACCACCAGATCTCGAAGCTTGATTAACAAATGAACATGATTGGGCATTACCACCCAATCAGAAATAAAAATATTTTTTCTAATTTCAATTGTTTTTAATATTTGTTCTTGAGCAATCTCTCCACATTTATTTAAAACCATTTCCCCATCAATAATCTTCCCAAATAATTTACCCTTGTTTAAGGCACAAATAGTTATAAAATAAATTCCTGATTTAGAATAATCCCAACCAAACCTTCGTCCACTTTCAACATGATAGGTATCGGCAAAATTGGTCATGATTAAATAATATGTTTAGTCTTTAAATAATTCTCCAAAACCCTTGATTATCAATATCTTTTATATTTTTTGTTTCGATAACTACGCCATGTTTTGATTGTGATGAATGGATGTAGGTGACCATTTTTTTGTCAACAGATAGAACCAGTAAAACATGTTTACCGTCTTTTTGACGAATAAGATCGTTGGTTTGTAGTGTTTTAACTGATTTAGAAATTGGAGGAGAGGTGAGCATGTCAGCCGAAGTTTTGCGGACATCAACCTTGAGATTTAAAAGATGGCAAACGAGGCCGGAACAGTCGATACCCAAATGATTTTTTTTCTGAAAGTTATAAATTTGTTGGGGGGTCAAATCTAATAATTTTATATTTTGCTGGTTAGCAAACTCAATGGTTTGGAGGGCAATTTCGTGGGCAGTTCCCTTGCCGACTAGAGCATTGTTGCGAGACATTACTTGATGTTGACCGGTATTAATAAAATAAGGTAAGCCTAAATAATTTTTTAATTCATCCCTAACCATAAGGCAAATATTGCTAAAATAATAGTGGCCAGCCAAGCTCGAAAAACAATCTTTGGTTCTTCCCAACCAAGCTTTTGGAGGGTCAAGTGAATCGGAGCGGCGGGAAAAAGTTTCTTTTTGAAATAAATTTTCCATAAGATTTGAAGGCCACTACTTAATCCTTCGATTATAAAAGGTAAGCCAACGATAAACAAAGGAATAACTCGGCCAAGTAATACGGCAATAACGGCAATAGTGGCCCCAAAAGACATTGAGCCAACGTCGCCTAGCCATAAACGAGCGGGATAGATATTAAAGTAAAGAAAAGCGATTAGGGCACCAATCCAAAGAGAAATAAATAGTGAAATTGGTGTGTCGAGGGATGAGCCGGCTAGTATCCAAAAAGCAAAAAGGGAAATAACCAAAATACCACAAGATAAGCCATCAAGACCATCGGTGATGTTAAAAAAGTTGGCAAAAGTGGTAATAATTAAGGTAGAAATGGGAATAAAAAATAAACCTAAATTAATGGCTCCCAAAAAAGGAATATAAATAAAATTAACTCCTAATCGGAAATAAATTAAAGCGGAGATAAATCCGGCGGTAAGCAATTGAAGAATTAATTTATGTTTAAATCTTAACCCTAAAAAACTGCTTTTTTGGAAGTTAAAAAATTTTAAAATATCATCGTAAAGTCCCAACAGTCCAAAACTGATAAAAGTTAAAAAGATAACTTCTAATTCTAAATTTAGTTTATAATTACTAGAAATAAAAATTTTGGAATATTGTAATATGGGGAGGAGACAAGCAAAAAGAATTGAAACAGAAAAAATAATTAATATTCCCCCACCGACAGGAGTGCCAGCTTTACTATTGTGAAATTTGTCAAAAATTGGAGTGCGATTGTTTTGAACGTCGAGAGTTTTTTGGTTTTGGCGTTGAAATTTTAATCGATATAAAAGGTTGATAAAAGGGACGACTAAAATACTGGTAATAATAAAAGAAAAAAGAAGGAGACCCAGATAAAGATGAATCATAATTTATGTTTTAATATATTCTATATTAGCGCCTAATGATTTTAACCTATCGGCTAATTTTTCGTAACCCCGTTCGATAACTTCGACATTATTAATGGTTGAGGTTCCTTGCGCAGCCAGAGCAGCGAGTGTGACATTGGCACCGGCTCGTAAATCTTTAATATCAATGTTGATTGGTTTTAATTTACTCGGTCCATAAATTTTAACGCCATGAAAGTATTCAGGTTTATCATCATCTTGATTAAAATCGTAGTATTCTTTTGGGTCAGAAACTTCGGGTTTAAAAAATGAAGTTTTAACTCCCATGGTATTTAAATTGGCAATATGTTGGAAGCGACTCGTGTAAATAGTTTCAATTAAAGTGCTAACTCCAACAGCTTGAGCAAGAAGTAGTGAAAAAATTGGTTGCCAGTCGGTCATAAAACCGGGTTCTGGTTCGGTTTTGATCTCAATTGCTTTGAGTGGTGTTATCCAGGAAATATTGACCTCGTCTGTACCACGAAAAACTTTGGCACCCATTTTTTCGATTGTATCTAAAAATGCTTGGATAATTTTTGGATCACATCGTTGGATACTAATCGAACCTTTGGTAGCGAGAGCAGCACAGGCAAAAGTAATGGCTTCGTTGCGATCGGAAATTACTTGATGAGTGGTGCCATGTAACTTTTCGACTCCGTCAATAATGATTCTTTTTAAATCATTCGCATCCCGATGTATTTTGGCTCCCATGCTATTTAACATCAGAATTAAATCATCAATTTCTGGTTCTAGAGCACTGTTATCTAGAATTGTTTGACCGTTCAACAATACGGCTGTCATTAATAATACCTCAGTGACGGTATGAGAGGGCTTAGGGAAAACATAATGAACGGGATTAATTTTGTTGGTGGTAAAAGTTATTATGTCGTCAGTAATATCAACCATTATGCCCATTTTTTGATAACAATCAAATAATCTATCAAGTGATCTGATACCTAATTTATCGCCACCTGGAGTGGGGATTATCGCCTTACCAGTACGAAGTAAAAGAGGTGGAGCGAACATAAATGATGATCGAGATTTTTCCCCAGTGCCACGGGGAACAACAGATGATATTAAATTTTGGGTAGTAATTTCAATACTGTGTGGGCCACTTTTTATAATTTTAGCACCTAAACTTTGGGCTATACTTTCGGTAATATTGACGTCAGAGATTTGGGGGATGTTTGAAAGACAAGATGTTTCTAATGATAACATTGAGGCAATAATTTGTTTAAACGAAGCATTTTTGGCACCTCGAATGGAAACTTCACCCTTGAGGGGCAAACCACCAGTAATAATATATTTAGACATAAGTTACTTGAAAAAGTTAATAATTTTTTTGAATGTTTGTTGCCCTTGTAGTCCACCAGAAGAAAAGCGAATCAAAATGTCGTTTGAAACTAACGAAGTAGTAATAGTAGTGATGAGATCAGATGTGGTGGGCAGATAGATTATCTTAGCATTAAAAATGGTTTTGTAGTTGTCGAAAGTAATTCGTAATTTTTTATCTAGCTTTTTTGTATAAGAAATTTTAGTTAAGAATATTTTTTTTGTGGAACTTAAGGGTTTTTGTAACTCAATAATTGACTTTTGGTATTGTAAAAAACTAGCATGGGGTTCGAGAATTATTTTTATGGGTCTATGGGGATACTTTGTTTTAATGGCATCGATAGTTGTTTTGATTCTGGGGGCTGATTGGGCAAAGTCATTGAAAAATAATATATTATTGTGATTGGCGACTAGCTCTAATCTGTGTTTTAAACCTTTAAACTGGGATATTTTTTGAAATGATATTTTTAAATAATCACATAAAGTTTTGACAGCGGCAAAATTATTATTAAAAGCTGGGCCAAATAAATAAGGATGGTTGATTTTTTCTGATGTATAAGGAATAATTTTGCATTTGGCAAATTTTAGTAGTGGAACAATTGAGAGATCTAATTTGTTATAAATTAATAAACCGTCGGTGGGTAATTTTAAAATTAGTTTTTTAAAAGCATTAAAATTGTCTTGTTCGGTTTTGTAGGATTCTTTATGCTCCCATTGGGCTGAAGTTAAGATTAAATATTTGACAGGATAATATAAAAATTTGGCTTTGGTATCGAGACCGTTGACTGATTCGTCAGCTTCACAAATTGACCAATTGGAGTTATTAAAGGAGAGAGAAGGTAAATTATTTTAAGGTTGAGCCGCAAACATATATGATGGTTTATGCTTGGTGTTTTTTAAGATAAAAACGAGCATGGCAGAGATTGAACTTTTACCATAACTGCCGGCAATTAAAATACTGTTCTTTTTAATTAAATTTTTAGCAATATATTTTGTGGCGGAAATATAGGGAATATTTGACTTTTTTATGGTTTTAAACTCGGTAATTAATTTTTCCTGATTTTTGTAACTAGAACCGACGATATATAAATCAGGGGTATATGGTGGTGGGTTTATAGGAATCTTTGCTTGAGTAAGTTGAGTGGAAAAAGGCGGGTAAATTTTAGTCTGTTCACTGCCAGTGACATGGTGACCTTGTTTTTTGAGAGAGATAGCCAATGGAGCAGTCATTGATCCACTAATGCCTAATATATGAATTTTCATAGGCTGTATTTTTGCCAACTATTATTTGTAAAATATTCAAATCCGGGGAGATTGCGTTTGTAGTAGCCTAATTTGGTTTCAGGGTTAAAACGGCCAAGATAACAATAATTTAAATTTTTGTCGTGACTGTCGATGATGGTTTGTAAGGTTAAGCGAATAGGTAAATTATTGTGAGAAAGTTCTGGGTCGTAAAAAACATAGGCGATGTGGGAAATGGATGAATCGAAATAGCAAATAGAATAGGCAACGGCGTTGTTGTCGGAATCGAGCCAAACATAAACATAATTAAAAATGTGGTTAGTAAAAATTGTTTTAACTGACGATATGGGGAAAT
This sequence comes from Candidatus Shapirobacteria bacterium, assembly GCA_009885205.1. Taxonomy (GTDB): domain Bacteria; phylum Patescibacteriota; class Microgenomatia; order UBA12405; family UBA12405; genus UBA12158. The sequence continues at coordinate 8,189 of VFLE01000135.1, forward strand.
CCCAACCAATACTTTTAATCCATTTAAAAATTGTTTTTTGGATAGTGGGAGTATATTTAAAATCGGATAGGGGGATTAGTTGAAACTTATAGATATCGGTTTTGCCGATTATACGGCGATTTTCGGATGATAAAGAAAATTCTTTTAGGTTGGAACGACTGGAAGAATCGCTATACCAAAGATTTTTGGCATTACGCTGAGGCAATAATCCATTCTGATAATTATTGGCTGGTGATAAGGTATTTTGTTGATTAAACATTTTGATCTTTGTTTCTAAAAGCGGTTTTAAAAGCGTCAGACTCGGACCAGGGGTATTCGGTGTTGCCATGTAAAATGCTGGTTTCATGGCCTTTACCACAGGCAATGATGGTATCACCAGACTTGCCCAAACTAACGGCTAAGTTAAAAGCATCTTGACGATTGGGAATGTCGTAATAAATAAATTTTTTATTGTCGATTTGTTTTTGATCAAAACCGAGAATTATTTGTTTATTTATGTCAGCGATATTCTCGTTGCGAGTATCATCGGCAGTGACAATACCAATATCGCAGTTTTCTGAGACGACCTGCCCCATAATAGGGCGTTTAGTTTGGTCTCGACCACCGGTCGCTCCAAAAATACAGATTAATTTGCCCTTGGTGGTTAATTTTAGTGATGACAATGTTTGAAATAGGGCGTTGGGGGTGTGAGCAAAATCAATTAATGTTTTAAAAGAATAATTATTTTCTAACTCTTGCCTTCGACCGGTAGTGTCGGGAAAATTTTTGATAGTATCAATAATTATTTGATCGTCAATATTTAGTTGTCGACAAACGGCTAAAGCGGCGAGGATATTAAAAACTTGATAGTGATAAGGACTGTCGGTAATAAATAATTTTTTATTAACAGTGAATGATAAGTTTTTAGGTGTTATTTTAATATTGCCGGCTTTAATATCTGACTTTGATTTGGTGCCATAGGTAATAATTTTTGTTTTAATTTTTTTGACAAAATCGGAATAAAATTTGCAGTCTCGATTTAAAATAGCTACTTTACTTTGATGAAATAAAAGACTTTTGGCGGTCATATAATTGTCCATATTTTGATGATAATCTTGGTGTTCATGAGAAATGTTGGTAATAACTGAAACCTGAAAAAGACATCCCCAATAACGATATTGGTCGAGTGAATGTGAGGTTACTTCACAAATGACATGGGTGCAACCGTCTTTTATAAATTGGGCGAAAAGTTGCATTAAAATTTTGGGGGTGGGGCTAGTGGTGTGGAGACCAGGACTACTGATAGTACTAATAATCCCGACTTTTTGACCATTATTTTGAAGTATTTGTTGAATCAGAGTACAGGTAGTAGTTTTGCCGTCGGTACCAGTTACCCCGATAAGAATTAATTTACGGTGAGGAAATCCATAGATTAGGTTCCAAAAGATAGCGAGGGGAAGATGATAAAGATATTTTTTTAATATTTGGATCATTTGGCTACTTATTATAACAAACGGGAGATTTTTTGGGCAATTTCATACCAGATTGGGGCGGCGGTAGATGAACCATATTGGGAATTTTGAGGTTGGTTGATGGTGATAATCATGGTGAATTTTGCCTTATTACAGGGGGAAAATCCAATATATGAACCAATAGTATCGGATTCGTTATATTGACCATCGATGGCAATTTGGGCGGTACCGCTTTTGGCGCAGACTTCTAAATCCTGAGGTTTAAGAGCTTTAATGGCTCCGTTTTCAACAGCATATTTTAAAACATTGACAACTTTTTTGGTTGTTTCTGGAGAAAATATGGAAACGATATTGTGATTTAGTTTAGTGTTAAAATGGGCAGAAACTAGTTTTCCATTATTAGCTAGAGTGTTAAAAGCTTGAATCATTTGTAATTCATTAACCGCCAAACCTTGACCAAAAGAGGCGGTGGCCAAATCAATATCGGAATAATATTTTTTTTGAGGTGAAACGGATTCACCAATCAAGTCAATATCGTTTTTGGTATCTAATTTTAGACTATGAAAATATTTGGAAAAATTTTCTAATCCTAGTCTTTGAATAATATGACTCATGCCGATGTTGTCAGAATTTTTAATAATATCTTGGAGGGTAGAATCGGGATGAAAATTGTTATCCCAGTTGTTAATCGTATATTGGCCAATAACCCGAGGTCGATCACAATCGGGACAAACAAAGTTAGTATCTATTTTATGAGTATCAAGGGCCATGGCGACAATCAATGGTTTAAAAATAGATCCTGGTTCAAAGAGTTGGCCGATGTTACCAATATTGGTAGTTGGGGTGGTGTCAGAGCTAAAATAAGCCATGGCAATTATTTGACCGGTACTAGGGTCAATAATGGTACCTGAGGCACTTTTGGCGAGGTATTGCTCGAGTCCCCTTTTAACTGATTGTTCTAAAATTGTTTGAATTTGTCGATTAAGACTGGTTTCGATATCTTGACCGTCGATTTCTGATTGTTGCCAATTTCTTTTGGTGAGAATATTTTGGCCAGTGCCGTCGACTGATGATAAAGAGAAACCGGTTCTACCAAAAATAACCCGTCGGTAAAATGATTCGAGGTTAATGATAATATTTTTGGCCAGACTGCCTTCAGGATAAAAACGAAAATTATTTTCCTCAAACTCAATCCCAGGGAGAGTCAATTGTTGTTTTTGATTTTGGTCGAAGGTTCCATTAAGAGTAACCCATTTAATATTGGGATTTTTAAGATTGTTTAACTGAGAATAATTGTCTTGAGAGCTGTTTGGTTTGATTTCATCAATTTTTTTAGATAAATCGTCGAGACTAATTTTTAGATTTGGTTTGTAAATTGATAATTTATAAGCTTTAATACCTAAACTAAGAGGGAAATTGTCAGATGAGAGAATTTTGCCAGTATTGGGGATTATTTTTTGAAGTTTTGAAGTTTGGAGGGTGTTTTGGGTGCGAATATCAGCTCCCTTAATTATTTGCCAATAAAAGAGCCTGGTAATAACTACAAAAAAGGCCAATATAATAGTCAGGTAGACTGATTTTAGACGACTATTGTCGGTTGATGGCGTATCTTTGGGCATATTTTATTTCTAAACTTTGATTGGTCAATATTAAACTAGAATAGATTTTATTTTTATTAAAATATTGTTGATTTATTTTAATAATAGTATTGGAATAAATGATGGAAAAAGCTAGTTGAAAAAAGAATAAACTAAGGGTGATGGTAAGAAAAATTCGGTTGGGCATATACTAATAGTATAAGCTGTGTTGACATATTGCATCAACTATAAAAATACTTTAGAGTAATGATATGGATGATGTTCAAAAAATGTTTCAACTATTGGTAAATGGCCAGAGTGTTATGAAAAGTGACTTGTTGATGGCAATCCAGAAGCTTGACAAAAAAATTGACGGCGTAGAAGAAAGATTAACTGAACGTATCGACAAAATTGGTATGCAGATTGCCAATCTCAAGGATGATACTCCGACTCGTGATGAATTTGATGATCTTGAAATTAAAGTTACAAAAATTGAACAAATATTGGCAGTGGCCTAGCGGTAAACTCTGAGGACGGCGGAGCGAGAGAGTTTGTTTCGTTTTATTTCTGTCTGGGTGGGGAGAAAGCGGGTGGTTTTGAAATTATTTTGTTTAATAAAGTTTTTGACAATACGGTCTTCACCAGAATGAAATGAAATTATGGCTATAGTACCACCTTTTTTGATTATGTCTTGACTGTCGATCAAAAATTTATTTAGGTTTTCAAATTCTTGGTTGACTTCAATTCGGAGGGCCATAAAGATTTTGGTGGCGGGGTCGACTGAAGAGCGAAAATGTTTTGATTGGTAGTAGTCGCGAATAATATTGGCTAGTTGGACCCCTGTTTTGATTGACTTTTTTTGTCGAGCGGCAATGATTCGTTGGGCAAGAGGACGAGCAAACTTTTCTTGGGCAACTTTGGAAAAAAGTAAATATAATTGGGTTTCGTCGTAGGTATTGATAATTTCTTCGGCTGAGGTCTCTTGGATGGTAGGGTCAAGACGCATGTCGATTGATTTGGTGTCATTAAAAGAAAATCCCCCGCCCTCGCTACTTTGTTGATTATTGCTTAATCCTAAATCAACTAAAATTCCATCAACTGGTTTGCCAATATGTTTTTGCCAAATATTTTTTATATCTTTAAAGTTGCCTAAAACAGGGTGAAAATTAGGATTATTTAGACGACTAGTGGCAGTGGTGAGATTGTTTTTGTCAGCATCAATCCCATAGACAATGGCAAGGTTTTTTAATAATTCTTGAGTGTGACCGCCGTGACCAACAGTACAATCGATAAAAACTTTATCAATTGATGGTTGAAGTTCTGATATTACTTGGTCTAAAAGAACGGGAGTGTGATAATTCACTATTATTGGATAAATTCAATTTTGAAGTTTTTGCCTTTGGTGGAAGTTAATTTAAATGGCATTTCTAATGAGGCGACCTGGTTGTCCTTGGTTAGGAGAGTAACGTTTAATGATCCCCCATTTACGCCACTGTCGTATTTGTATTTACAACCGTTGGTACAGCTTTCGGTACCTAAAAGTATTTTTCTTTCGGCGGTGCCACTGACGATATCCTTGGCTTCAATATTGCCACTGACACCTTTTTCAATTTCTAGGCCGGCATCGGAAGCGGTATAAATTAATTCGTATTCAATTTTGGTAAAAATAGAATTTATTTTAGAAATTTTTAAGGTCAATTCGTGACCATCTTCGCGGGGAGTTATTCCAAAAATAGGTTTTTGGTCTTCTGTGATAACTAATTCTCGAGGGACAGGGGTGGGGGTGGCAGTAGATACGGTTTTTTTGGTGCCACAAGATGATAAAACAAAACTAGAGATTAGCAACAAGAATAATATTTTTTTCATAATTTATTGTAACTTATTTTGTAACCAAGCGTCAATTTGGTCAAGGGGTAAGCGAATTTGTTCCATAGTGTCGCGATCACGAATAGAAACAGTCTTATCCTCGAGAGTTTGATAATCGACTACAGCACACCAAGGGGTACCAATTTCATCGTGGCGGCGATATTTTTTACCAATATTGCTACTATCGTCAAAATCGACCGAATATTTGGTTTTTAATGATTTATATAAATCAGTGGCTAAATTAACTAATTCTGGTTTGTTGGCAGCTAGTGGAAATATAGCCATTTTGTAGGCAGAAATTTTGGGATTTATTTTTAAAGAGATACGAACTTCACCTTTGTCGTTAGTTTCTTCGCGATAGGCGTCGAGTAATAAAAAGAAAAATGAACGGTCGACACCACCAGAAGTTTCGACGATGTGGGGTAAATATTTTTCGTTGGTAACTGGGTCGCGATAAGTTAAATCTTGTTTGGAAAAGGTACTGTGTTGGGTTAAGTCGTAATCAGAACGCCAGTGAATACCTTCCATTTCAGCCCATCCCCACGGAGCATTGTATTCGATGTCAAAGGCCTTTTGGGCGTAAAAGGCTAATTCATCTTTTTCGTGTTGACGAAAACGAAGATTGTCTGGGTTGTTAAATAAAGAGAGATACCAGTCGAGGCGATTTTGTTTCCAATATTCATAAAATTTGTCCATATCATTGGGATGACAAAAATATTGAATATCCCATTGTTCAAACTCACGAGTGCGATAAAGAAAATTTTTGGGAGTGATTTCATTTCGAAAGGCTTTACCAATTTGGGCAATACCAAAAGGGATTTTGACTCGAGTGGAATCGATGATATTTTTAAAGTTCAAATAAATAGTTTGACAGGCTTCGCCTCGAAGATAAGTGTGAACTGTTTCACCTTCGATTACGCCAACATCAGTGTGAAATAATGTGTTGTATTTTTTGGGAGTTGTTAGTTCTCCTGCACAATCGGGACAATTTTTTGAAAAAGAGATGAGATCTGGACGAAATCGATGATGACATTTTTTACATTCAACTAGTTCATCGGCAAAATTTTTGACATGTCCCGAAGCTTGCCAAACTGTGGGATGAGTAATAATTGAACCATCAATTAAAACCACATCATCACGTTGTTGAACATTGTTTTTAAGCCATAAATTTTTCCAATTGTATTTCATTAAAGAGCCAACTGGACCATAATCATAAAAACCTTGGATTCCGCCATAAATTTCACTGTTTTGAAAAATAACTCCTCGACGTTTACATAGCGATACAATTTTGGCCGTGAGGTCATTTTGTGGTTCATTTGACATAAGAGAATTATAACTTATTTTGTTAATAATTTGTGGGAGGCGAGGGGTTTTTGAAGAATGGACTCGAAATACAATATTAATTGTTGTTGGGCTAGTTGATAATTTTTGTTGTCGTAATTTTGTTGCAAATCGAGGGGAGCGCCAAAACCAAGAGTGTTTAATATTTTTATTTGTTGGTTAATAAATTTTGGCCACTGATTGTGATATAGACTAGTGATGGCTTGAGTGGAGAGATCAAAAAGTTTGGGTGAACTTTCGTTTTCAGAGGTAAAATTTTTTAGTATTTCTAGAAAATAAAACAATAAACTGAGCTGAATTAATTGGTGGTCTTTTTGGAGAAACGATAAAATGCTTTGAGATTCGGTAAGCCAATAATAATTATTTTTTTGATAAAGCGAGACTCTGACAATATTGCCCAACTGGAGACTTTGGGCCCTGACTGACTTGATTGATTTGGCCCCCGAGGCAAGACAAATGATTTTACCTAAGTTAGGGGTAAGCAGAGTAATTTGTAAATTTTTTTCGTGATTATCTTTGGTGTTGATAATAATAGCCTCGGTGTTTAAAGAAGATTGGCTCACAAAGATAGTTTTATATTTTTATCGGCGGTCCAAGAAAAAGATTCAACCTGTTTTCCGTTTAGAAATATTTCATAAGGAATAGCCTTGGTACCAGGTTGTTTTTGAAGTAATAAGTTGTAATTTTTTGAGGGAGTGACACTGGTGGTGTATTGAACAGTAACCTTGTTACTTGACTGCGCATATAAGGGATATTTGTCACCATAAAAACCTTCAAAAACTTGTTTACCTAGTTCTTCATACAACACCGGTTCGACTTCGGAACCAGTCATTTTGATTAATTTACTACCAATGGGAGTATAAAATCTAAATAGGTCACGATATTTTGCGGCATTGAGACATAAGTCCCCTTTTTCTAGATTGCAGTTGCTGGCTTTGGAAGGATTGGTGTAGGTAATGGCAACTTTATGTTCGATCTTACCATTAGAAACAGTGATCTCATGTTTTATTTTTTGAGTTATAAAAATATTACTTTTGGCAGAGGCAAAATTGGCGTCGTTTAAATGAAAATAGTCAACCTCGGGAGGAGTTTGAATAATATTACCAGATATATTGGCCATACTGGCGGCTTTTTGCATATCTGCATCGGGAAAATAAAACATAATATGTTTTTCAAAGACATTGGTAAAAAAGGCTTGTCCTAATTTGGGTAAATAATCTTTGCCAGCACCCATAGCGTTACTTAGGAGAGCAGACATAAGTGGAGCCAAGAAATCTTTGCGATTTTTTTCAATGTAATTTCGGGGGCGACCGGAAATCCATTCTAGGTCGTAAATTATTTTGGGACAGCCATCGCAACGTTTGTCAGAATCAATAGTAAAGGTGCCAACTCGGGTATCAAGTTTACCCAGTACTCCCACCATATCGACTAAAACATTGGTGTCAAGAGCAATGACGGCATCGTATTGAGTTTTTTTGCCAGAAACTTTGTAAAAAGTGTCAAGAAATATTTGAGCGTCGGTGGGAAAATCGGGTGATAAATTGTTGTCACGAAGATTTAAATAGGGCACATTAATATGGTAGTTTTTGATAATACGAGGGGCGGGGGTAGTGCTAGATAAGGCATCGTCTAGATCATAAATATTGCTGGCTGGACCGGGAATTACTTTACCTTTGTCAACTTTAATAGTGGCGTAAGCGGTCCAAAAACCACCACTGGGACGTAGTTCACCATCGTTTTGGAAAATTATAAGATAATTGCGAGGTTTGTCCTTGCCCAATAACCAAGAGCTTTTGGTGAGAATGGGTCGACCATCGGTAACCAATTTTTTGACATCAGCCACGACTTGCCTACCCTGATTATATAATTGATGAATGTTGTAATTTTGATAGGTTTCGGGGTATTTGTTGATATCAATTTCTGCTAAAGTCAAGTCTATTTCACTAATTTTTGATTCGATTGAATCAAGGTGGGGAATAATACTTTCAATAGATTGGGTTAAAAAAGCAATTCTGTCTTCGGTATTTTTGGCGCCAGAAACACCAGAACCCTTTAGCCCCAAGAAGTCTTGGTATGGCTCGACAGTTTTGATGACAGTATTACCTATCTCGACACCATTATTGGCAATTTTTATAAGTTTGGTAGTATCTTGATAATAATTTTTTAGAACTGGTAAATAATTAAAATAGGCCAAAGAATTTAGGTTGGAAGATATTTTATTTAGATCGTTTTGAACGATTGTTAATTGATTTTTAGCACTAACTAGGTCTTTGTCAGCAATTGACTGTTTGAGTTTACCGGCATCATTTTGAGTGAGAGTTATTTGGTTGGCTAGTTTTTTGGCGGGAAGATAGGCAAAAACGTAAGTTGTTATCGATAAAAAAACAATAATACCAACTAAAATCAGTAAGACCGTAATTAATTTTTTAGGGATTTTATTTTTTTGTTTAATGGGAATGGTTTGAGGTTCTTTTTTTAAGATTTGTGGTATTTCCATAAAATAGTTTAACAGATTACCAGCTGGAAAACATAGCAAATGGGGTTTTGAGTATAATAATAAATTCATTTAGAATAGACCGATTGTTGGCGTATTCTGAATCAAGCTTGGCACGCTTCTCAAAAGATAATTTGTTGCGACCTGAGACTTGCCAAGGTCCGGTTAATCCTGGCTTGATGGAACGAATATCGGCGATGTATTTTTTGGTATCAGGGTACTTAATACTGTATTCTTTTAATTCTTCATCGCGATAAGCTCTCGGCCCCACTAAGCTCATTTCGCCGTGTAAAATATTAATAAATTGAGGCATTTCATCAACTGAAGTCGAACGAATTATTTTACCGATAGTGGTAATTCGAGGATCTTCGTTGGCTGACAATTTCCAATCATTATTTTTATATTTTGTCCATAATTCCGGATAGTTGTCTTTTAAAAATTTATCATTATCGCCGATTCGCATAGTACGAAATTTATACATATAGAATAATCCATCTTTGCCGACACGTTGTTGTTTGAAAAATATTGGTCCAGTCGAAGTAAGCTTTATGATGATGCAAACAATAATTAATATTGGCGAAAAGATAGTTAAAAGTACGATTGATGAGGCAATGTCGATAGTGCGTTTAATGATGGGAAATAAAAATACACGCAAATCGTAGAGAAATATTTTATTTTGAGTCATCGACAAAAAATTTTTTTAATTGAGGTTTGTTGACCATTTGGATAACTAGGTCGCGAACCTGAGAACTTTGGTCTAATGATGATATTAATAGGGCTTGGGGAGTGTCGATAATGGCGAGATTGTTGAC
>VFLE01000008.1 GCA_009885205.1 Candidatus Shapirobacteria bacterium
AATGCTTCTCGAGAGACAAAAATTAGATCAGCCATTGCCACCACCAATGCCATGAAAATCTTTTATCAAGAAAATTTAATACCATATTATCCAAAATTATTACATCCAATTATTTTATTGGGTATAAAATTACTTGAAATTTACCGTGTCTTCAAGGCCAAATATTTATGAACAATAAAAAGATAATCACATTTTTTACTGAATTTGAAAACGATTTCCCAAAATTAGTTCGAAATAAAATTCCTAAGTTAATAATTAAAAATGAAGGTAAACCAGCCGTAACTCAAGTAGAAAAAAATAAATTAAATTTAATAAATCTAATTAAAAAGAAAATTGTCGAAGAATCCATGGAGCTATTTTCCTATAATAAAAAAGAAGATATTATTTACGGTGTTGCTGATATTATCGAAACTATTGAAAAATTAAAACACGAAACAAATATCTCTATTAAAGAAATAAACTATTGCCGAAAAGTAAAAAACAAAATCTACGGCTCATTCAAAAAATCAATTATTTTAATTTCAAAATGAAAAAACATATAGTCATCGATGCCCGATTGTACGGTCCAAAACATACTGGACTCGGCCGGTATACTAAAAATTTATTGGTAGCGCTAACTAAACTCCACGATTTTAATAAATACAAATTTACCATTTTAATTTACCCTGAATTAGAAACCGAAATAAAAGGGGATTTGGGTAAAAATTTTGACTATTTTGTCACCAATATCCGCCACTATTCTATTATTGAACAACTTTTATTACCCATTATTTTAAAACATTTACAACCCGATTTAGTCCACTTTACTCATATCGATAAACCAATTTTATATTTTGGAAAATCAGTTGTTACTGTCCACGACTTGATCAAACTTTTTAGCAAAGGCAAAGAGACCACCACCAAATTTATTTTCCTCTACTGGATCCGATATTTTGCCTATTTATTAATGGTCCGTATTATATTGAAAACTAGCTCAGTTATCGTCCCCAGTAACTTTTGGCGCGACTATATTATTAAAAAATACCACTTTAACTCTAAAAAAATAATAACCACTTACGAAGCCGTCGACCCAACTTTAGCGCCATCGCGCTTGCCTGCCGGCAGGCATGGCCATCGCGCCATCGCGCTTGCCTGCCGGCAGGCATGGCCATCGCGCTATATTTTATACACCGGCAATCTCTATCCTCATAAAAATATAAATATTATTTTTCAAGCTCTACGAAAACTACCCAATATTAAATTAAAAATAATTAGCTCCAAAAATATATTTTATGATAGAGCTGTTAACTTAGTTAAAAAATTAAATATTGAAAAGCAAGTCGAATTTCTTGGCTACGTCCCTGACGATAAATTTAAAACTATTTATCAACACGCTCTGGCTTTGGTTCACCCAGCTTTTCTTGAAGGCTTTTCTCTCACTGGTCTCGAAGCCATGGCTCAAAATTGCCCAGTTATTGCCAGCAATAGCAGTTGTCTTCCCGAAATTTATGGTGATTCGGTTTTATATTTTGACCCCAACAATTCCGACGAATTAGTCTCTCAAATCACCAAACTACAAAATAACCCAGAGCTCCGCCAAGATTTAATTAAAAGAGGTCATTCTCAAATCGCCAAATATTCCTGGACTACCTGCGCCAAACAAACACTAGAATTTTATGAAAATTGCAATATATTACGACTGGATTAATCAATGGGGCGGAGCTGAAAAGGTTCTGTTAAATTTATTAACTATTTTTCCTCAAGCCGAGCTTTTTACCTTATTTTACGATAAAAATAAATGTGATTGGTTACCTAAAAATATCAAAATTCATACTAGTTTTTTGCAAAATTTACCCAGAACAAATTTTCTTGCCCCAATTTACGACATTGCCGCCGAAAGTTTGGATCTAAAAAATTTTGACATTGTTATCTCTACTACCAGCAATGTTGGTCATTGTTTATTAACCAGTCCCCACAGTTTATTTGTTTGTTACTATCACAATCTCAATCGTCATCTCTACCTAAACCCACCCAGTATTTTGAAACCAGTATTAAATATTTATAAAAACATCGATCAAATTTACGCCAAACGTCCCGATTTTTCTTTTTGTAATTCAAAAACCACCCAAAATCGTTTAAAAAAATATCTCCACCTAAATTCTCAAATTATTAATCCCGGGATTGATACTAAATATTTCACTCCCATTTCCAATCCCACTAACAATTACTTTTTAGTCGTTAGCCGTCTCGTGCCACACAAAAATATTGATTATGTCATCAAAACATTTTTAAAATTTAAAAAAACATTAATTATTGTTGGATCTGGACGAGATGAAAAACGATTAAAAATAATTGCCAACAACTCACCAAACATAGTTTTTACAGGTCAAGTTGATAACAAAAAATTATTAAACTTATACCAAAATTGTACTGCTTTAATTTGTCCCCAAGTCGAAGATTTTGGATTAGTATCTCTCGAAGCCCAAGGCTGTGGCCGGCCGGTTATTGCTTATAACAAAGGGGGGATTACCGAAACAGTTATCAATAATCAAACCGGTCTTTTTTTTAAATACCAAAATCAAAAATCTCTTAACATTGCTCTAAATAAATTTAACAAAATTAATTTTGATAACAGTTATATTCGGAATCATGCCAAAACATTTGACGAGTCTCTCTTCATGTTAAACTTTAAACAAGAAATCAATAAATTATATGGCTAACCAAATATTTGTCATACTTTGCGGTGGGACCGGACCCCGGCTTTGGCCCTTATCCACCACCTCCCATCCCAAACAACTTCTCCCTATCTTATCTGAAAAAAGTCTATTAGAACAGACCATCACCCGTCTTTTAAAAATAACTGACAAAACCAATATTTTTATCACCACCAGTAATCGAAACATCGATCAAATCAAGCAAATTGCTAAAAACTTTATTTCACTAAATCATATTTTTATTGAACCCGACAAAAAAAATACCGCCCTAGCGATTTACTATACTCTATCTCAATTTTCCAATTTAGATTCAAACACCATCGTTTCCTTTTTGCCATCCGACCATTTTATCTCTCCCCTCAACAAATTTAAAAATGATCTTTTTAAAGTAGCTCAAATTGCCGTGGACAATAAATCAATTGTCACTATTGGTATCCATCCCACTACCCCCGACACTTCCTATGGTTACATTTTAAAAAACAAAAAATTCATTGAGAAACCCGACAAAATCCATGCTCTAAAATATATTATCAATGGTGCCCTGTGGAACTCGGGTATTTATACCGCCACTATCAATACATTTTTATCCGAATTTACAAAACACTTTAAAAATCCCAATTACAAAACCTCACCCCCTCTTTCTTTTGACAAGGCTATTTCCCAAAAAACTAAAAATATTGATCATATTAAAGCCTCATTCGACTGGAGTGATGTTGGTGAATGGGAAACTATTTTTGCCAAATCAAAACAGGACAATCAACACATTGCCACCATTAATTCAAAAACTAAATATTTATCCCAAAACAGTCATCACTGTTTAGTTTCTTCCGAAAATTCCGACAAATTAATTGGTCTAGTTGG
>VFLE01000061.1 GCA_009885205.1 Candidatus Shapirobacteria bacterium
GCAACGTTACCGATAAATGAATTAAAAGGCAAACCTCCGTAGGAGGTTTGTCCCATTTTAAATCTTCATCGGTGTAAATATCCATCACTCGCCAATAAGAATGAAGTTATTATTTTTTTCATGATCTCATCCTCATTTGACATTTTTGATGATATTTCATTTCCTTTTCCTAAAAAAATGATAGAATATGTGTCATCTAGCGTTGTTTTTATAGCAGTAGTTAATTTAAAACAATCTATTATATTGATAGACATCTCTTTCAATAATTCAACCAACAATCTTTTTAATTTTGGTTTATTCAGACGCGTAATTAGCCTATTGAATAATATATAAAAAATTAATCTGTCTTCATAATCTTTTTCATTACAGTCAAAATCGTTTAAAATAAATCCTAATTCTAAAAACATGTTTCCTAAATCAGTGTCTTTTTGCATGTAGCTATAATAATATTTTTCAATTGTGTTTTCATAATTTATCATTGTTTCATTAAAATTGTCATTTTGTTCATGCGCATATTTGAACATTTGTGACACTCGAGTATTTTTTTGTTCAGATAAAATTTTACTGTTATAAAATTCATTCTCTTTTATTTCCTCGTATTTCTTGGAAAAGAAATCGTCTAATCTTTTATTTACAAACTTGTATTTTTCAATTTTTTTTTCTGGTATAATTCCGTTTGTTTTATCCAGGCAATCCAAATACATATACATTATTTCTCGCATTTCTGATATTTCTTCAGGGGAAAATCCTGTATTTTCTGTCGCCTATATAATTATGATATTAAATTGTCTACCCATTTTGTCGGTTTATGGGGTTACTCCGTTATTAAATAAGCATATTCTTAAACATATTTCTGCAGAGGGGTACATTTTTTTTAGTACTATTTTTTACTTTATTGTAGCCTTATTTTTTTACGTTTTTATGTTCCAAGATACAGTTCAACAAGATTTTATTGTATTGAATAAAAAACCATATCTTTATTTGTTGATTGCTCTTTATGGATTTATGATTTTATTCATTGCCGAGTATCTTTATTTCAAAGTGTTGCATAAAAACAAGGTTTATTTAGTAACTGCAATTCTCGCTTGTTATCCTATTGTTACTCTTTTTTTGGCCTACTGTTTTTTTAAAGAATCGGTAAATATAACACATATCATTGGTGTTCTTATGATTGTAATCGGTATTATTTTATTGGGTGGGGGGTCATAATTTATTCGTTTATCTTATTATTCATTTATCTCGATGCATATAAATGAATCGAAATTACGGGTGCCCCCATTGTATTAATTTGAATCGCACCAGGTCGGAAAAATATAAATTGAATATATATCATAATTTACGCTTAACCAAAGATCCGACTAGTAAAATTACATGCCCCGTATTACTTGATACAAAATGTCTACAATGTGGATTAATAGGACATACCAAATCATATTGTAAGATTCCCGATGGTTCTTCCAATTCCAAATCTGTCCAATACTCGTCAGATAATAGATTCAACTCTTTTTCGATTCTTAGTCAAGATGACTCCGAGTCCGAGTCCGAGTCCGAGTCCGAGTCGTTTGGACCTCCATATCGTCCAAGATCTCCCGATTACCCACCGCCGCCGCTTCCTTGATTTTACTTATCTATCTATTATATATTTCCCAAAAGATAATAAATATTTATGTATACCTATTGCAATGGCCCCGTTTTTTCGTTTGTCCAAGGCTGTTTTTATGATGTCCCCTTTTTGTGCGGGATTTAATTATTCCGTAGGGGGAACCCGGTTTAGGTCTACTTTGGTTATGCGTGCCAAAAAGGGTACGAGTTATGATGGAGGCCGGGCTATTGCTCCCTTATATTCTCCGCGCGGGGTAAATCAAAAAAAATATGTCGAATTGTTGGATGACCCATCTGTGATGATTTTATTAGGAGTGGGTCCGGCTGGAACTGGGAAAACTTTGTTCGCATGTAATAGCGCGGTTCGAGAGCTTAAAAGTGGGAATATACAAAAGATTATTCTAACTCGCCCAGTTGTTTCTGTAGAGGAAGAGATTGGGTTTCTTCCCGGGACATTGATCGCCAAGATGGATCCTTGGACAAGACCGATTTTTGATATATTGAATGAATTTTATTCGCAAAAAGAGGTGGATTCAATGTTACATGGGGGAGTTATTGAAATCTCGCCTTTGGCTTATATGCGTGGGCGAACATTCAAACGGGCATTTGTTATTGCCGACGAAATGCAAAATTCTTCGCCGAATCAGATGTTAATGTTGACAACTCGTTTGGGTGAGGGGTCCAAGCTTGTTATTACGGGAGATCTGAAACAGAGTGATAGAATGGAAAATAATGGATTACGAGATTTGATGACTAAGCTACGTGTATTTCCTGGATCCCGTGAATCAATTCGTTTGGTAGAAATGGGAATGGGGGATATTGAACGAAGTGCGGCCGTTTCGAAAATGTTGGAAATTTATGAATATGATCCTTTGGAAAAGCCTGCTGTGGAAAAGCTTTCAACCAAAAAAAAAAATAATGATTGTGCATTGATTCCCAACGATCCTTTTTTGAAATGATCCTATTGTAGTTTACGAATAAAACAAAATAAAAATAAATGATTCTATTATAGTATCATGTATTTAAGTGGATTTTTTTTATTATCGGGATTGTTATATGGTGTTGCGTTTTTAGGAAATGGCCCATCCTCATTGCGCGACATTGTCGCTTTTCGCGGTTTTTTTACAGGAATACGCAGAAGTGTATCAAAAGAATTATTAGATGAAACCAATTTGGTAGGCGCGATATCCAATATTCATGTCGCAAATGGAATTCAAAATTGTTTATTTACCGGTACTTTTGCGTTGGCTGCGTGGTTTGCATTAAATCGCGATATTGATAAGGGGGATGAATTAAGGAAATGGGATGCGTTTTCCTATATGGAGCGGCGGGCAAATATTTTATTTCTTGTTTTTCTTACTATTATGACCAAGAATATTGAAAATGCGATTTGATTTTAAATCTTCGTTGGTTTAATTCTACTCCTTTCGGGAGGTCGTTAGGCAACGTTATTTTTTTTGACCGATAAACGGTGTACTATACGTCCTCTATTTGGGTCTTATCCAGTTGTATATTTACTTCCAGATTTCGTAAAATGGCATCCTTGTTTTTTTCGCAAAAAGTCTCTGTCATCATTTTTATACGTGTTTCGTATTCGTTCGTTCCCATTACAAAATAATTGGTATCAGATTCCAAGATTGCATTCAATTGTGAAGAGCATTTGTGTATAGTATGGTCGTATATCTTATTCGCGTGGTTTTGATCTTGTTCTTTGTTCCATCCATCCGGATGTTTTACATATGTCGTGTGTCGTTTCAAATCTGTGCAATGCAAAGGTCGTTCTGTTACTTCTAATTGTCCAAGAGCGTTCTTTATTATTTTGGAGATACCTTCTTTATTTCCGTGCTCTGTCAAATACATTATATCTTCCATTGTTGGCTTGATGGATTTCAAAAATTCTTGGATTGTTATTGCATCCTTACATTTTTCATTAAGAAACATATTTATTGTTATAATTTTATTATTGTTATTACAATTTGTATTGTTTACTGTTTTTGTATTAGTAAGTTCAAATATTTTGGACTGTTGTTCCAAGATCTTATGTTGTAAATCATTGTTTTGATTTTGTGAAATTACTAGCTCTTTCATAATATCTAATATAGTATTTTTTGAAATAGGATTTGTTGTTATTATTGTACATGTTTTTTTATGCCGCCATAGTCCTTTTCGATCTACGTATTTTCTTGTGCATTTTTCACATATATATTCTGGAACTTTTTTGGTGGCAGTTGTGGCATTTTTATGTTTTGCTGTGAGTATATGTCTGTTATATTGACTATTGCGTGATGTAATATAGTCACAGGTTTCACATCTAAATAATTCGGAACTTTTTGGAACCTTTTCTGTCATCATTTAGTTCTTACAGAAGAGACCGAAAAAGTTCCTAAATCATTTTTTATAAATTATTATTTTATGTGTTGCTAAGGGGGGGTTTTGGGGTTTTATCTTTCCACTCCATTATGCTTTTATTTGTATTTTCTCTATTCATTGGAAAAGTTTTTTTTTTCAATTGGACAACTTGGACAAAATAGTAAATGTCCACTTTTATTCTTTTGGGGGTTTTCTTTTTTTCTTTTTCCAAGATTCTTATTTCAAATTACAAAGAATTGCAACCAAGGTCTATGAAAAAGATATTGTTTAGTATGTGCTAGTGGGGGATTATGGTGAGGGATTATGACAAAGGGTTATGGTGAGGGATTATGACAA
>VFLE01000149.1 GCA_009885205.1 Candidatus Shapirobacteria bacterium
CATTAGGTTGTATTTGCATACCTGAATTTTACATCAGGTGTTCGGAATGGATTTTGAACTCAGGAAAAATAATTCTACCAAGTAAATTCGCCTTTTCTTCGCATTTGATATCTTGACATGATATAGTCGCGGTTGGTATTACTTTAGTTAATGAAAAAAGCAAAAAAAGTTGTCGTCGGGGCCACGACCAAAAATAATCGTCTCGAAGCTGTCAAATTAGCCATGGAGCAAATCACCAAAGCTTATGGTGCTGGTTCGATTATGACCATGGGTGATCGCCAGGCTGACATGACCATCGAAGTCATCCCTACTGGCTGCCTACCTCTCGATATTGCCTTAGGTGTGGGTGGTTTACCTCGTGGTCGCATTACCGAAATTTTTGGCCCCGAAGCCTCGGGCAAAACCACTGTCTGTTTACATTTAATTGCTGAGGCCCAAAAATTAGGTGGTACCGCGGCTTTTATTGATGCTGAACATGCTCTCGAACCAGTTCGTGCCAAAGCCGTTGGTGTTGACCTTGACAATCTTTTGATTTCCCAGCCCGACAACGGTGAGCAAGCCTTAGAAATAGTCGATACTCTCGTTCGCAGCAATGCGGTTGACGTTATTGTTATTGATTCGGTCGCCGCTCTCGTTCCTCGAGCCGAAATCGAAGGTGAAATGGGCGATTCCATGATGGGCCTTCAAGCTCGTCTCATGTCTCAAGCCTTACGCAAATTAACCGGTGCAATTTCTAAATCAAAAACTGTGGTCATCTTTACCAATCAAATGCGCCAAAAGATAGGTGTAATGTTTGGTAACCCTGAAACCACTACTGGTGGTTTAGCTCTTAAATTTTATGCTTCTGTTCGGATTGATGTTCGCAAAATTGCCAATATCAAAACTGCTAGCGGCGAAGCGGTGGGCTCTCAACATCGTGCCCGGATTGTCAAAAATAAAATTGCTCCGCCATTTAAAGAAGCCGAATTCGATATTTTAAATACCGAAGGCATTTCTATTTTTGGCTCGCTTGTCGATATGGGGGTTAAATATGAATTTATTACCAAAGCCGGTGCATTCTTTAAAATTGGTGAAGTTAATTTGCAGGGTCGTGAAGGTGCCAAAAAATATTTAAGGTCTAATCCCCAAATTTCGGCCAAATTACGTCAAGACATTTGGTCAAAAATTGATTTGGACAAAGACAATGCAACTACGACAGACCAAGAAGTCGCGCAGTAGCGACAAAATTTGGCTAACTTTTGACGATGGCAGTTTTATGCCATTTAAAATCGACGATTTTGTTATCCATAAAATAAAAATAGGGACAGAAGTTGATTACAATTTTTTATGTCAATTATCACTAAAATTTTTATTAAATAACTATGCCCTCCGTCAAATTGCTATTTCCCCAAAAATAAACCAAATCTTAATTCCGAAACTAAAAAACCAAGCTCGATACTATCAAAAAAAGTACTCGTTTCCAGATATTAATTCATCTCAAATCATTGATGAAACTATAAATTATCTAGAAAATAATAATTGGCTAAATCAAGATAATTACGCTAAATTTTTAATAAAAAAACATTCTAAAAAGTCCAGACGCTATTTAGAACAATTATTTAATTTTTATCATTTAGATAAAACATTATTAATTAACAATGACAAGAATAATTTAAAAAACTTGTTGCTCAAAAAAATAAACAAATTATCAAAGCCTTTGGATTTTAAGACCAAAAATAAATTAATCCAGTCTTTAGTCCAAAAAGGTTTTGCCTATTTTGACATCAAATCTACAATTGACGAAGTTGCAAACATCAGGTAAACTACTACTTGATTATTTAATTTTAAATTACCGTTATCTTTTAATGACAACTCAATCTAATTTTCATTTTACGTCTAGGGGAATTTGCGTCATCATTAGGTAAAATCACGGTAAAACCTGGAGGTTTTTTATGTTTAATTCGTTTCTTTCAAAGTTTAAGGTTCTCTTTGGTGGTGAAAATATTAAAATTAGCGAAGATACCACCAATCGGGTTGTTTTTACTCCCAAAAAAACTACAACAAAGTCTGATCCTGTTATCACTCCAGCCCCAATTATTATCCAAGCCGATCCCCAAGCCAGTGCTAAAGCTGAAGCCTTAATTAATAATGCCAAAAAAATCGAGGCTGATATCAAAATTAAAGAACAAGAAATATTTGCCCGTCTCAAGTCTCTTGACGAAAAAGAACGTTATTTAATTCAAAAAGAACAAAATGTTGATAACAAAGACTTAACAATTAGCAAAAAACAGGAATTAATCGAAGATCTTTATAAAAAACAACTCGAAAAGCTCGAAACAATTTCTGGTCTTGACGTTGCCAAAGCCAAAGAAATTTTAATGTCCTCAGCCGAGAAAAAAATGAGCAATTGGTTGGCTCGTAAAATTGACGAATCCAAAGAAAGTTTGCGTACTCGCCAAGAAGAATTGGCCAAAGAACTAATTTTAGAGGGCATCACTCATGGAATTACCGATTACGTTGCCGAATACACTGTCTCTACTTTTACTTTACCTGACGAAAAAATCAAAGGCAAAATTATTGGCCGTGAAGGTCGCAATATTCGCGCCTTTGAAAAAGCCACCGGTGTCGAATTAGAAATGGACGATGGCAACGACATTCGTATTTCTTCATTCGACTCCACCCGCCGAGAAATTGCTCGTATCTCTCTTGAAAAATTAATTCGTGATGGTCGTATTCAACCCGTCCGCATCGAAGAAATTGTCATGCAGACTAAAAATGAAATGGACAAAATTTTGGTTAACGAAGGTCGTAAAATTTGCCAAGAAGTTGGTGTCTTTAACATCCCTCTCGAACTAATCCAGCATGTTGGTAAATTTAAATTTCGCTATTCTTATGGTCAAAATTTAGCCAAACATACTATCGAGGCCACTAAAATTGCTGTCGCTATTGCCAATGAACTCCATGCCGATGTCAACACGGTTCGTCTTGGTACCTTATTTCATGATGTTGGTAAGGTTATTGTCGATCAAGAGGGAACCCACATTGACCTGGGGGTTGAATTACTCAGAAGATTTAAAATGCCCGAGGCCGTCATCAATGCTGTCGCCGAGCATCACGAAGACAAACCATTTTCTTCCGTCGAATCAATTATCGTTTATCTAGGTGATGCTGCTTCCGGTGCCAGGCCCGGTGCCCGTTACGAAGTTCACGAAGAATATCTAAAACGGATGCAAAATATTGAAGATGTTGCCAAATCCTTTCCTGGTGTTATTTCTGTCGCTGCCTATCAAGCTGGTCGCGAAGTTATGGTTATTGTCGAACCTAGCACTGTTTCTGATGATGAGGCCAAGGTTTTATCTCAAAATATTGCCGATAAATTGGACGAAGAAGCCAAGTGGGCTGGTCAAATCAAGGTCAACGTTATCCGCGAATTTAAGACCTCTTCAACTATTATAGGTAGTAAAGTCGATAAAAATGCGGTTAAAAATGGCGCATAGTACTTGATATTTTAAATTGATGGTCTAAAATGAAGGTTGAATTATTTATTTAAATTCAAAAACAATGACTAAAAAAGATCTCATTGAAAAGGTTGCTCAAAAAGCAAAACTTTCCAAAAAAGCTGCCAAGGTTTCGGTTGAAACCTTTTTAAACGAAGTTATGAAAGCTCTCGCCGCTGGCGAAGTGGTCAAACTTTCTGGTTTTGGAACTTTCAAAACCAAAATGTTCAAAGCTAAGACCATCAAAGCTATCGGTACCAAAGAATCCAAAAAGATTATGGCCCGGCGTATGCCTCGCTACATCCCCGGCACCAAGATCAAGAAAATGGTTAAATAAGCGAAGCTTATTTAACTCCGGTCGAAGCACCGGAGTGAAATACATTTTTGTATTTCGAAAATCCCCCAGAAATGGGGGATTTTTTGTATATTATAGTAGAGACGCATCATGATGCGTCTCTAACAATTATAATCAAACAAAAAATTATCAAGCAATAAACATTTCCAAAACAAAAATATTTTATGTAGGAACAGACCTATGTGTCTGTTCCTTAATTTACGGTAATGTTGTCCCTATTGATGGTGTTATTGTTGCAGGGTCAGTTGTTGGTGCGACCGATGGTTGTGTCGGTGTAGGTGTAATTGGAGTCGGTGTAACTGGCCCTGGTGTCTGTGTTGGCACGACCAAAACAGTCGGCGTCGGCTTAATCGTTGGCTTTGGTGTCGGTGTATCCGTCGGCCACCCTGTTGCTGTTGGTTCAGGCGTCTCGGTAGGCCCCATTGTCTCAGTTGGCAATACCATAGGTGTCACCGTTGGCGCCACATCAATTAAATTATTTAACTTCGGTTTACTATTAAAATAAATTAAACCTCCAACCAAATTTACCAACACCACAATTCCCACCCCCATCATCACCAACTGATTTTCTTTTATATATTTTTTCCAATCCATGTCAAGAATTATAACAAATGTTAAAATCAATTTATGAAAAATATTGCCATTGTCCTGGGTTATGGAGTATTTCTCGAGTCAGATTTAGCCTATCAGCAAAAATATCTCGAGCCGGTATTAAACGATATCTTAAAACGAAATCCTGACCTAATTATTACTTGTGGTGGTTGTAGCAACAAAAATTACCCCGATCTTTCCGAAGCTCAATCAATCAGAGATTTGTTTGTAAAATTACACCCAGAGCTAGAATCAAAAATTATTACCGAAGCAAATTCACTGTCCACCCCAGAAAACTTGAAATTCACCCAAGATTTTATTACCAAAAATTATCCCGAGTGTCAGACAGTAACTATTTACTCCGATAGTTGTCGCTCTCCCAAGGTTTTTTATCTTTCCCTATCTTTATTTTTAGATGCCAAAGAATTATCACAAAGGGACAAATTAATTATTCTGGGAAACATGTATATGCAAAGTAATTATGATTTTAGCCAAGCTGTTGAATTAAATTATCAAAACATTACTATTGTTGGGATCCCTTTATCTGACACCATGTCCCTAGTTTCTCATCAAATAACCTCATCAATGTTAGAGATGCACTCATTTGATTACCCCGATCTTCATCAACAAATTGTTGATTCTCGAAAGAAAAAATGGGGGATTAAATAGTCTCCATCACCTCTAAAATCTTTCCCCTCAATTCTTTTTTGTTAGTCAACGCCCTTTCCAAAAATTCATCTTTTCCACAATCAAAATTTTTTATTATGTCATTTAAAACAGTTGTGTATTTCTTCAACAACTCGTCATCTTTATTTTTTACCGCTTCGTAAGTAAAAAATAATACATCAATTAATAACTGTGTCGGTATCCAATAATTTAATAATTTTTCTCCTGTCATTTTACCCAAATAAACCTCAATAGTTTTTTTATCTTCCAGCAAATGTCTTGCCAGTCGCCCATTTCCATCATGGACAGAAATTACCTTTTTATCATTTTCGTTTCGCTCTAAAGCAATAATAGGGTCGCTTTCTCGAACTAAATCATTACCACGTAATTCAATAACCGCCTTAAGTTGTGTCTTTTTATCTTCTAAATTATTATTATAATAATCCGCAAATTCTTTAGCCGATATTTTTCCTTCATGTATTTTTTTTGTTTGCGCCAGTTCTACTCCAAAAGTAATATCAGCAATATTCATAGTCAATTTTTGCCATGTGATATTTTCTGCCGTTACCAAAAACAAAATATTTTTCAATTTAAACCCCATACTAATTCCATGAACCCCATTCCAAAAATCACGAGGAGTATTCAATTCCTTATTTTTCATTAAATTATCAATTTCTTTGGTGTCAATACTTGGAAATATTTTTCGTAACTCATGTTTCATATAACTCACCGCCACCTCTTCTCTAATTTTTTCCGATAAATGTTTTGGGTAATCCATAGAAACATTATAGCTTATCATTTAGTAATAGTTTTATTGACAAATAGGCACAAATCATGGGATAATTTACCCATGAAATTTAGGAAAACAAAAGAAGATATGTTAGGTAAATCTCAAGACGAGATTATCGTTCAGGCAGAAGATGGAAGAATGGCAATTATGAACTTTGAACAAACAACCGCAAAGCCCATAGATCAAACGGTTAGTGATATTCATAAAGCTAGCGATGTAACAACTCTTATTCTTGCCGTCAAAAAGCAATTGAAAAAATAGGCTATAATATCCTGTGTCAAAATTATCCATCGGAATCGTTGGTTTACCCAACGTCGGCAAGTCAACTTTATTTAACGCCCTTTTGGGCAAAAAAGTTGCCGATGCTAGTAATTATCCTTTTTGTACTATCGATCCCAACGTTGGTGTCGTCGAGGTACCCGATGAAAAACTCCCAATTTTAGGCAAAATTGTAAATACTGTTAAGCTCGTTCCCGCCATTGTCGAGTTTGTTGATATTGCTGGTTTAGTCAAAGGTGCCAGTACTGGTGAGGGCTTAGGCAATAAATTTCTCACCAACATTCGTGACTGTGATGCCATTATGCACGTTGTCCGCAATTTTTCTGATGACAACATTGTCCGCGAAGGTTCAGTCGACCCTCAGGGTGATTTTGAAGTTATTTGTGCCGAGCTAATTATTAAAGACCTCGATTCTATTGATAAATATATTTCTGGATTTAAAAATAATCCCATCGAAAGCAAAACCAAAAAATTTGCTCTCGCCCTTAAACTAAAATCAGAACTAGAAAAAGGTATTTTAGCCATTAACATCGACTTGAACGATGACGAAAAAATATTAGTCAAAGAATTTTTTATGTTAACTTATAAACCCTATTTTATTGTCGCCAATGTTGATGAAAATACCTATCAAAATATTTCTGAATTTAAAACCAATTTGCAAAATGTGATACCGGTTTGTGCCAAAACCGAATTTGAGTTGTCCGAGCTAGATAAAACCGACCAAGAAAATTATTTAAAAGAATTGGGTATGGAAAAATCCGGTCTAGAACGAGTCATCCAAAAAGCTTATGAGACTCTAGGGTTACAATCTTATTACACCGCTGGTGTCAAAGAAACTCGCGCCTGGACTATCCACATCGGTGATACGGCGCCACAAGCAGCGGGTGTCATTCACACTGATTTTGAAAGGGGATTTATCATGGCCGAAATTGTCAGTTACGCCGATTTTGTGGCCAATAATGGTTGGGAAAATTCCAAAACCAAAGGCCTTTTACGCCACGAAGGCAAACAATACGTCATGCACCCCGATGACATTGTTGAGTTTAGGTTTAATGTTTGATAAAGTAATATAAAATATATGCCAATAGGTAAAAAAATAACTATTGAACAAAATGTTCACACAAGATTTCTAGTTGAAAATCAGATAATTAAAGATATCAGGTCGGCATTAGTTATTGATCCAAAAGAGACGATTATTCAAAAAGTTTCTTTTGATAAAAAAGGAAATTTAGCAGATATTTCCTACAGAAAACCGCGAAAGTCGTGAACAAACTGTTAATCATTTCTGGGCCAACAGCCACCGGCAAAACTGATTTGGCTGTTCGCATTGCCAAAAAATATAATGGTGAAATAATTTCTGCCGATTCGCGCCAAATTTATCGTGGTATGGATATTGGCACAGGCAAAGATCATCCTAAAAATATCAAAATTCATTTAATCGATATCATCAATCCCGATGAAAAATTTTCTGTCGCCCAATATCAAAAACTAGCTCTTACAAAAATAACCGAAATTCAAAATAAAAATAAATTACCAATTATTGTTGGTGGCACTGGACTTTATATTGATTCAGTTATTAACCACAAACCAACTTTTGATATTAAACCAAATTATTTCCTTCGTTTTTTTCTTGATCGTCTACCTATTTTTATTTTGCAAAAAATTTATTTTATTTTAGATAAAAAAAATTATTTAACGCTAAATAACTCTGACGTTAATAATAGCCGTCGTCTAATTCGTCGAATCGAAATAAAATTATCAAATAAAAATTCCCTTTTGAAGGGAACGTCATTTCCTAATGACAAGGGTTTTTGTATATTACATATTTCCCTCACCGACTCTATCGAAAACATAATTAAAAAAATTGACACTCGCATTCAATCTCGCCTAAAAGCAGGCTTAATTAATGAAATAAAAAATTTATTAAAAAAATATAAATGGTCGGATCCCGGATTAAATACGTTAGCATATAAAGAATTTGTAGGGACAGATCTCGTATCTGCCCTTCATAAAGAAATTCAAGTTTGGCAAATTCACGAACATCAATATGCTCGTCGCCAAAAAACCTGGTTTAAAAAATTTACCCCCGACTTTTTTATCGATATTTCTAAACCCGATTATCAAGATAAAATAAACAATATTGTCACCAAATGGTACAATAAAAATATATAATCAATTCTGCCGCCGGCAGGCATTAAAAGTTTATTAAATAAAAAA
>VFLE01000029.1 GCA_009885205.1 Candidatus Shapirobacteria bacterium
CGAATTGAATATTATGCACTCGTCCTTACATGTTTCAACAGTCTAACCGGCCACCCACGAAGGGATCTGTGAATAACGTTATTTTGTAACCGATAAATTGGCAATTTAAAGATTAAAAAGGGGGTCTAGCAATTTAATTACAACGGTGTAGATTTATTTTACTCGATTAGTATATAATGTCTGTGTCGGGAACTTTGATCTATTCCATAGATTATACAGGAAAAACTGCCCCATTGGCCGCCGATCTTTCCAATAACGTGCCTATTGTAAACGCAAATGGCAGTTTTACGGGTCTTTCTTTAACAACCGATTTTAGTGTTACTAACATTGTGACAGTTACTTTAAGTTGGACTTACACTGATAATGCAAGCAACGATGGATTGTCATTTAAGAATGTATCTGGGTATTATGGCGGTTATACCGGTTTAACAATTAGTCAATTCAATGGAATTCCTCTATCTAGAGGTGGGAATCAATTTAATTTTTTGGACATCACATTAGTATTTACTACTATCGACGCTCCTACTATTTTATCAAGTACTAGTTTTGCTACTAGCTTTTTTCTTTGTAGAAAGTTTAATTCTAATATTGGTGGATGGAATACAACCAACGTCATTAATATGACTTATATGTTTTCAAATTGCACCATATTCAATCAAGATATTACTTCATGGAATACGAGCAATGTTACTGATATGTCTTTAATGTTTGGCTTCACCTCTGCATTTAATCAACCTATTAATTATAATTCGTCTACTGGTTCATGGAACACTAGTAACGTTACTGATATGGGTAGTATGTTTCAAAACGCAACTGCATTTAATTCTAATATTGGCGGATGGAATACGAGCAATGTTACACAAATGGCTAATATGTTTAACGGCGCCAGTGCATTTAATCAACCGATTAATTATGATGCATCTAGTAATTCATGGAACACTGGTAATGTTACTAATATGGGTAGTACGTTTCAAGGCGCAACAGCATTTAATAAAGACATTGGATTATGGAATACAAGTAAGGTTTTTACTATGCAAAGTATGTTTCAAGGCGCCAGTGCATTTAATCAAAACATTGGATCATGGAATACCACTCTAGTTGGTAATATGACTAGTATGTTTTTAAATGCTACTAATTTCAACAATGGAGGAGCCGCGGGAGATACTACAAGTCCTATGAGTTGGAATCTTACAACTGTAGGTAGCACAGTTCCCGATAATTTTTCAGCAAATTCAAAATTGACATCTGGTAGTCCACCGCGCAATTCACCATTCTTGGGAAGTGGACTTACTGCATCCGGAACATTAATCTATAAAATAGATTATACAGGAAAAACTGCCCCATTGGCAGCAGATCTTTCGAATAACAGACCGATTATAAACAGCAATAGCAGTTTTACAGGTCTTTCATTAACAACCGATTTTACTGTTACTAACATTGTCACCGTTTCGTTAGTTTGGACGTACAAGGATATTGGAAGCAACGATGGATTGTCGTTTGCGAATGTATATTCGTACTATAATAATTATACACGTTCAACAATTAGTCAATTTGGCGGAATTCCTCTATCTAGAGTAGGAAACCAATTTAATTTTTTTACAAATTTAGTATTTACTGCTATCGACACTCCTACTATTTTGTTAAATACCAGTTTATATTATTGTTTTGTTAATTGTACTAATTTTAATTCTTCGATTAATGGATGGAACACAACCAACGTTACTAATATGGTAAATACGTTTGGTGGCACAGGATTTAATTCTTCCATTAGTGGATGGAATACGAGTAATGTTACTGATATGAATAATATGTTCACAGGATCAACATTTAATCAACCTATTAATTATAATTCGTCTACTGGTTCATGGAATACAAGTGCAGTTACTAATATGAGTTCTATGTTTTATAATGCACGTGTATTTAATCAA
>VFLE01000217.1 GCA_009885205.1 Candidatus Shapirobacteria bacterium
AAAAATTTAAAGACTTTTTATTCAAATTTGAGCAAAAAGATGGGTCAATTGCTAAGGAATGGTTTATTAAAAACCCTGAATTAGAAAAAACAATTTTGAAATATGGCAAATAAAAAAGGTGCAGGTCGTCCAAAAAAATGGACTGAATTAGAAGCAATGAAACTTGCAGAAGAATTAGATAACTGGTTGAAAAAGAACGAGATGAATTTTTATTTTGAAAGATTTTTATTTGAAGAAAAAAGCTTATATCCACAATTAATTAGTGAGCTTTCTGAACAATATCCTAAATTTTCCGAAGCTATACAGCGTTTTAAAAAAATAAAAGAGATTAGAATAATGGACCTTGGATTGAAAATGGGCCTGTCTGCAGCTCTTGTTAAATTTTATATGATTAATAATAGTAATTGGGCTGAGAAAATTGAAACTGATAATAAGACAGAACTATCTGGAGCAATCGAATTTAATTTATCACTACCTGGAATAACAGACACAACAGATGAAAGCGAAACAGAAGAGCAAACTGAAGATTAATTTCCCTCCTGCTTATCCAGCTCAACTGGAAGTATTAAAGTCTTGCCTACAATCCGATGATAAGTATATTATTGTTAATGGCAGCCGTCAGGTTGGAAAGACATTCTTATTGTCAATGATAAGTATTTATTGGGCCCTAGCTGAAAAGAGACAGACAATAATGATTGTGTCACCAACAGATTCTATGGTTCGAAAAATTTATAAAGATTGTATTACACTTCTTGAGCCAGTACTACACATTATAGTTAAAAACAAAAAAGCACAATCTGGTGACTCGGAGATTGTATTTGAAAATGGCTCAATTATTCTTTTCCGCTCTGCAGCTTCAGAAAATAGTTTAAGGGGTTATTCTCTAACTCACCTTGCACTTGATGAGTGTGCCTTCATTAAAGAAGAAACCTGGAACACAATACTTGCACCTACACTTACCGTTCGTGGTAAGAAGGTTCTATTCTGCTCAACCCCAAAGGGGTCAAACTTCTTCCAGAAACTATTTAACCGTGGCTTATCTAATGAGCCTGGTTACCGTTCATTTAAGATAAACTGGAGAGACAACCCATATGCAAACATTGAGTTTATCCAGGAACAAGAAAAGATATTACCTCACGAGATTTACTTGCAAGAATATGAAGGACAGTTCACTGATTCTTCTTCAGTATTCAAAAACATTAGAGAATTATTGGCTCCAAAGGCAACTCAACAAGTTGAATGTGTTATTGGAATAGATATAGCCTTTAAAAAGGATTATACAGTAGCTGTCGCATTAGCAACTGATGGAAGGATGTTAGACTATATTCGCTTTAATCAAGTCGAGACACAGGAGATGGTTGAGAAACTACACGCATTTATTCTTAAATGGAAACCTAAGAAGACAGTGATTGAAGAAAACAACCAGGGTATTTCTATTTATCACTTGCTCAGGGCCAAAGGCCTATATAACTTTGAAGCATTCAATACCAACTCAAAAAGCAAGGGTGAAATTATAAACCAGCTAATCGCTGGTTTTAGCCTAAAAGAAATAAAGATAATAAATGACCCAATTGTAATTGGTGAGTTTGAAGCATTTACATATTCTCTAACCAAATCAGGCAATATTCAATTTTCTGCTGCTTATGGTCACGATGATATTGTAATGTCTACAGCTATTGCTTGGAATGCAAAGAAGCAAAATGCTGTAGGTCAGGTACTTTTTATGTAATTAATTTATAAACGAATAAAAAAAAGGCTTATTTATATATATGAAAAAGATAAAGATAAAAGATACGGAGTTTACTTTCGCAGATAGTTGGGAAACAATTACCTTTGGTCAATATAATAATATTATCAATTATACTCTTGATAAAAATTTAACATTATTAGAAAAAACATTGAGGCTAATAGCGTCAGTATCAAATGATGACGTTGACTGTTATTATCATTTGATGGATTTAACACCAATTCAGTTTAAAGAATTGGAATTAAATTTTTTATGGATTGATTCTGATATAGAATATCTAAGCAAACTGCCACCTAAAGAATCTTTAGAAATTAAAGGTAGAAACTTCATTATAAGAAAAAATAATAATTCTCTTACTCTTGGTGATATGATTAACTTAGAAAGCTTGCTTGAAAATTATAAAAACTTAACAAACTTCGAAGTAGCCTTAGGTATTTTAATTAAAGAGATAGATTCTACTGGAAAAGAAATTGAATTTGATGAAGATAAATTCATCGAGAAACTAATATTTTTAAAAGAGAACGTTCTCCTAAAAGAAGTTTACGGCATTTTGGTTTTTTTTTCTTCTGGAGAGATAAAACCTATAAGCAGTTCGCTGCACTTTTCGGAATAGAACATTCAGGGCAAGGTATGACTCAAGAGGAAATTGCCTTGATGAAACAAGAAAAACAAAAAGAAAAGAAAAAGGGATTTGAGCGTTGGGGTTGGTTTGGAATAATAGAGAAGCTTGCGCAGGGAGATGTGACAAAGTTTGACGAGGTAACAAATCAGAACTTTATTCTCTGCTTGAACCTTTTGAGTTATTGGAAAGAAAGAGATGCAATACAACAAAGTATAAACAAAATAAAATAAACAAATGGCAAACGTGATAAGTTATAATGATGTAATAGATATCCTTCAAGATATTTCAAGACGTCATTATCAATTAAATACATTCTTTTTAGGTAGGGATTGGGAACTTGAAAACAATCAAGATATAACATACCCACTAATGCAAGTATATCCTGAGAATGCCAGGATGCCAATAACTATTGCTGGCGATTACAAGACAGTTGAAATTAATCTTATATGTAAGATTGTTGACCTTGTAGCTCAAGGAGAAGCTAACGAAAAAGATGTTCACTCTGACACACTAAGAATTGCTCA
>VFLE01000082.1 GCA_009885205.1 Candidatus Shapirobacteria bacterium
GACGACGACGACGACAACATTCAAATAAAAGATGTGAACCAAAAATTAAAACGTCTCAAGATAAATTTGTATAAAAATACAATGGACGATAAAAAATCGGCGTGTTTCTGGTGCACATATGAATTTGATAATCAAGCATGTTACATACCCAAATACGAAATGGATAATAAATTGTGCGGATATGGATCATTTTGTCGCCCTGAATGTGCCGTCGCGTTTTTAATGAAAGAAAATCTGGACGACTCTACTAAATTCGAGAGATATCATTTATTGAATCAAATTTATAGCAAAATATATAATTTCAAAAAAAATATCAAACCCGCTCCAAATCCTTATTATTTGCTTGATAAATTTTATGGAAATTTGAGTATACAAGAGTATAGAAAATTATTAAAAACAGAACATATGTTACTTGTTATTGATAAGCCATTGACGCGAATCTTGCCTGAGCTTCATGAAGATACAGATGATTTTATAATGGGAGTTTATGGAGGAAATAAGGGAGGAGCCACGCAGGCAGGGGGAGTGTATAAAGTAAAACGTCAGAGTGAAAAACAACAGGGGCCTACTAAATCTAGTATTATGCGGGATAAATTTTGTCTTACTGCACAATAGAAGACATTTGTGGCGGTTTTTTTATTGTGCCCTCTACGCAAGCCGATATTTTTTGCATAAATCCGTCCCTTAATTTGTCCCAATACGTTAACGATTCGCTCTGTAGTTTATTAATTTGCTCTAACGCATCGTCATCCACTACAAAAATGGTGTAGGTATTATAGTACGGCATTTCTTTATCCGGAACAAAGTAGTCGGGGTTTTGTCGAATGAAATCTATTAGCAGAATGTTTTCGGTTTCCGGAATGGATTTTATGGCGGTATTCCCTATCGTTTTTACGAATAAATCGCGGATCTCATTTATTTTCATGTTCTCGGTGATATTCGCGCCGTTTTGCGTTTGTCGATATTCAGACAAAATAGTGTGCGCTATATTATTAGAATGTTTAAGATTCACTTTTGCGTGTAAATCGGAAAGCGTATCTGTAATTAAATTTGAAATCGACCATGTTTCCCCGGTGTAATATTTTATACGACATATAAAATTTTGCTGTTTTGAAAGATGGGATAAATCGAAATGCGGTCGAAATCGCTCCTTTCTCATTTCTCGGCTCTTTTGGAATCGATTTGGAAATTCATTGGATAAGGGAGCTTGACGGGTGTACAAATCTTCATATTCCATGCAGAATTCGGTTGTCATTGTTGATTGGAGTGGATTGGATTCTTTATTTTTATGAAAATGATTCAATTTTAATTTAGTTGCAAAAATAAAATTGAAACTAGATAAAGATTTGTAGAGTTTGAATAATTATAACAAGAGCTAAAATGTCGAACGTTTCTAGATCGGAATTTGAGACGCTTCGCGTGAATTTCGACTATGTTTCCAATTCGCCAATTGTAAAAGCGTTGAAGCGAGAGAAAAAGGAGCTTTCGCGAGAGATAAAAATATTGCGGCGTCTCATTGCGGACATGTGCAAGGGGTCTCGTGGAAAAAAGACGCCGACAACACAGGCCGATGAGGTAAGCGATGACGATGTTGTCTTTGTAAAAAGCGAAGTTCAAAAACCAGTAAAAATAAAGATTGAAAAAATGGATCCCCCTAAAAAGGGGGGTAATATTGTGTATGAGTTGATTGAAGATAGCGATGTCGACGATTCGGATATTCCGGTCGAAGACGGCGAGGAATTAGTCGAAGACGATGAGGAAGAAGAGGAAGACGGAGAAGACGGAGAGGGAGAGGAAGACGCAGAAGGAGAGGAATTAGTAGAAGACGCAGAAGGAGAGGAAGACGCAGAAGGAGAGGAATTAGTAGAAGACGTAGAAGACGGAGAGGAAGACGTAGAGGTAGACGTAGACGTAGAAGACGCAGAGGGAGAGGAAGTAGAAGTAGAAGAAGACGCCGAGGAAACAGAAGTATATGAGGTTACGATTCGTGGTAAACAATATTTTACGACGGATATGCAAAACGGAAAAATTTACTCGATGGACGCTGATGGCGATGTTGGTGATGAAATTGGGGCTTTTGTAAAGGGGGTTGCCAATATCTAATGTAAAAACTATATACTATTTCTTTGTTTACGTGTTTTTTTCATTTTTTTTGAACTTAGTTTTCTGGATTTTCCTCCTTTTTTTTGAGAGATGGAATTAATATCTAAATAAAGGCGAATTTTATCTAATTCAGACGGATTTGACGCTAAACTTTGTTTTTTCAAAGAGTTATAAGTAGCTTCAACCACCGTTCCGCGGTGAATACATTTAATATTGGATTCATTCATAATTCCCTTGAATACATCCAATTGCGCACGAACATCTAATTTGCGAGCACGATTTATTTGTTTTTTATTTCGGTCAATATACGGCAAATTTGTCATTACAATGCCAATGTCAAGAAGATCGTTTGAAAACGTTTTTGCGGAAGATGTATTTTTTGATAAAAACGTGTTTTCTACATACGTCGCAAAATCTCTTATATTTAGTTCTTTTTCCTTTCTTTTTTTTTTTTCCATTTCGCTCAAATCACTAAACA
>VFLE01000187.1 GCA_009885205.1 Candidatus Shapirobacteria bacterium
GTTGAGTATATAGTTGATGAAAAGAATCCTCTTAAAATATTTCAAGCATTAGTTTTTGGTCAAGGTTCTTTAAGTGCTAAAAAAGAAGCTGATAAAAAATGGGCAAATCTTGAAAAAGATGGTATCTATCCAACTCTTACTGCTGACCAGTCTGCGGTCTTAAAATCACTTCCAAAAGAAGAACAAAAAGCTTATTACGACAAACAAATGGAGGGTCAAGTTTCTAATAAGACTAAAATTGAAGAAGCTAGTGGTGATGGTAAAAAATCAATTCTTGATATTTTTGGAAAGAAAGAAAAGACTTCTCCTGCATCAATTTCTTCTATTCTTACTTCTGATACTGCCACTCAAGCTGATAAAACAAAAGCTAAATCTGAAATTAAAGCCTTTATTGATGCTGGTAAATCTGACCTTAAATCTGATGAAGATATGAAAGCTTATTTCTTCTCTGAAGTTGACAAATTGCCAGAATCTAGTGCTTCTGAAAAACAAGCAAAGACTATTGCTAAATTCAAAAAACTTGATTCTATTTATGATTCAGAAACTCTTGACCAAGACACAAAAGATAGATTAATTAAATTATCAGGTGTTTCTAGTGAAGATATTACTTATTACAATAATGCCAAAGACGATGCCACAGTTAAGGCAATTAGACAGGAAGAATTAGCTGGTACTATTGATAGAAAATCATGGTTAAGCCAACTTGAAGATGGTAGAAAATTAGTTGGAAATGAACAAATCGTAGATAATTCGACCCTAAACGAGCTTTATGAAAGAGGTTTATTGTCTGATTCTGAAAGAGATTATTTAATTGCTGTTAAATACGACCCTGCCACCTCTAAATACTATGTTGACAGAGATTATAAAGCTAAAAAGGCTAGTGCTGGAGCTTCTGCAAATAAAAAACAAAAAGCAGCCTTGAAAGCCCTAGAAACTAAACTTGCTTCTGGTGCTGATAAGTCAAGAACTATGTCGAGAAAATCAATTATTGATTATCTTAATAATAAACCTACACCTAAAAAATCAACCACAAAAACCATTGGTTCAATATTAAGTAGTAAAAGCGTTACCCCGACATCTCCAAAGGCTGTTACAGTTAATAGAGTGAAGAGTAAATACCGATTCACCAAATAAATATGGACATACAACATTTAATACTTTCAATAATTAGTGGATTAGTTGGTTTTTTAATTGGTTATTTAACTCGAACATTTATGGACAAAACAGGTCAGAATAGAGATATGAAAACAGTAGTATTGTTAGTCGTTTCTTTTGCTTGGTTTATGTCAATGATAGTCGAAATACTTAACCCCAATTACCACACAAATCCAATGGTTCATGGTTTAATGGGTTCGATTGTCGGGTTCTTTTATAATTTCAAGGCTACTCCCAAAGAGGAAACAAAATGAGAGAACAAACAATAAATTTTACTATTAAGTTTACCAGTTTTATTAAGGGTGTTATTGGTCATTTTCAGGAAAGTATTTTTCATATTATCTTTTTCGCATCACTTTTTTCCCTTTTGGGATATTATATTCCCAAAGCCTATTTCACTTGGTTTGACCATACTGTTTATTACACCATTAAAGTTCCAATTGATATTGAAAAAGAGATTTATAAGTCTGGGGATATTGTAGGTGTTGAAATTGAAAGAACAGCACTATTTGATACTCAAGGGATTTCAATTCGTGAATTAATTTTGGTAGACGAAAAAGGAAATCGTGAAATTTTTAGATATAATACCAACCTAGCAATAAATGCTGGGAAAGAAAAGATGAATGTCGATTGGTTACTTCCCCCCAACATAAAAAATGGAGTATACTTTTTTCAAGGAGTAGTGAGTTATCCCATTCGTGGTATAACCAAATTTACTCCTTTTTATACAGAAAAATTTACTGTTAGAAATTAAAATAAAAACAATGATTAGAATAGCATTACAGAGTGGTCATTGGGGTAAAGCTGGTAGTGGTGCTCCAAATGAACAAGCCACTAATAAAAGAATTACTGACCGATTATCTGCTGTTTTAAGAGAGAGGGGTTTTGAGGTTTATCAAACCGACTGGTATGGTTATAATGACACCAAAGTAACCAAAATTGATTATTCTTTATTCTTAGCCCTACATTGTGATATGGACTATCCAAACGATAATGGTAGTGGATTTTCTGATTATCCTGATGCTGATTTAGATGGCAGTAACATTGAAAGTAAAAGAATCTCTAAAATAATTAATGAAAACTATTTTTCTGAAGTTGGTATAAATTATGTTTCTCACTCTAATCCAAACACCAAAAGATATTATATGTGGCAATATTTAACCTCTAAAACCCCCTGTGTTTTACTAGAAATGGGTCAATCTATTGACCCCCACGATTCAGTTCTTTTAGCCAATACAGATTTAATTGCCAATGGAATTGGTCGCTGTATTTGTAAAGCTTTTAATGTACCATTTGATGTGGTTGTACCAGTACCACCAGTTGAACCTGAACCAACACCTTGCCAAAAAGAATTAGAATATCAAAAGGGTGAGGTGGCACGACTACTTTTAGTCATAGAATCAATCAAAACTGATTTTGAGGACAAGTTGGCACAAAA
>VFLE01000142.1 GCA_009885205.1 Candidatus Shapirobacteria bacterium
TATTATGCCCACGAGTATAGAAAGAATACTGGTACAAGTGCTAGTCATAATACAGTAAAAAATGTATCTAATCTTTTTGGTTCTAGTCCTGTTTTAGGTGTTGGTAGCAATATGCCACCCTCTATTTCTATTCCCAAAACAACACCAACTTCTACTCCTTATGATTTTTCTAATGCAAAATCAGTTAACACGAACATAATACCTACTAGCGAAGGAAATGAAAATGGTGGTAATGACGGAAATGGAAATGATGGAGATGGAGAACCTACTATAGATGAAAATGGTAATTTGGTTGATGCGGCTACAGCCGAATATAATCGTAAAAAATCAGCTATTCTTTCTCGTTTAGCTATGATGAAAGAGGAAGCTGGTCGTCTTCGTGGACAAGCTAAGGGTACTTTTGACTTTACTACTGGCGAAGTTAAGAAAAATTACGATTCTCTTAAAAAATTAAGTGGTGAAAAATTACAACAAGCCTTACAAGGTTTAACTGCTGAAGGTACTAATGTACAAAATATTTATGGTCGGGTAGCTGGTAATGCTCGTAGAGCTATGGAATCAGCTTTAATGCGTAACCGTATGCTTCACCGAGCTATGGGTTCACTTGGTTCTTCTTTCTATTCCAATGCACAAGGTGATACTACTAATCAGGGTATGAATACTGTCAATGATACTGCTTTGGAAGAAGCGGCTAAAAGAGGTGCTATTGGTACTGCTACTTCAAAGACAAAAACAGATTTTGCTCAAAATGATTTGGCTATTGGTGGTGAAGAAACTAAACTTAATCAAGATGCTTTAACCGAATATAATAATTCTGTTGCCAATGCTGATTTGTTGGAAAAAAATTACAATATTGATTCTACCGAAGCTATTGATGAAGCTGATTCTAAGTTGACATCTTCTTTGGAATCTATCAAAAAGTATGTAGCCGACAAATCTATTGCAAATAAAGCGAGTACTGCTTCAACTGGAACTTTGGGTAATTTTGTTAAAAGTTACGATGCTATTTCTCCTATTAAACCAACCCTTAATGCCAGTCCTAAATATGATAATACCAACAATTTTATTGCCAATGCTTCGAAAGCAGGTATTCCTAATTCTGGTTTTAGTAGTTTGATTGCTTCTGCCAATAATCCTCTTGACCAATATAATCCTAATTCTCCAAACTATTTCTTAAAACCTAAAAAGAAAGCTGTTGAAGACCCAAGTCAATATTACATGAATCTCGAATAGGTTTTGATTAGATTTAATTACCCCGACAATCTGGTAATGGTTTAATATAAACCTATGGGACTGTTACAAAATCTATACAATAAAGCCAAATCTTCTCTGAATGATAACGAGGGTTGGTTTCGTCAAGGTAAATTTACTCCAGTTACTCAAATGACTGGTAGACCATTGGTTTCTCAACAACCAATGTTATCTCCGATTGCTCGTACTCCCCAACAAGAATCTGCGATTAATTGGAATACTCCCGAAACTTATCAAAATGAACAACCTGCGATAATTCAACCTCCTAAACCAAGTTTTAAGACCCAAGCGGCTGAAAAACTTAATTCTCGACTTGACCAAATCAAAAGATATGGAAGTTCTGTTATTTCAAAAACAATGGACAATGAGGGATTAGTTCGACAAGGACAATTCAAACCATTTGCCCAAATTGATGATGCTATTAAAGCTACTCCTACTGCACAAATAGTTCAAAAAGCTGTCCAAAAGCGTGTCCAAGGTGTCAAAGATTTTGGTATTGGTATTGGTAAATCAATTACTACTAATTGGGATGCCGACAAGATATTGCAAGACCAAAAAGCAGAATCTGAAAGAACTAATAAAACATTTGAAACTGTCCGTAAATTAAGGGATGCTGGTAAAAATGACGAAGCTAACTTTTTAGTTAATTCTGTTTATGAACATGGTAAAGATTCTGATATTAATAAAAGAATTGATGAATTAAACAATGAAATTAGTGGTGGTAAAAAGAAACTTATTTCTGGGGCTATTAAAACTGCGGAAATTCCATTAACTATGTATGCTGGTGCTCCCAAAGCAATATCAAATATGACTATTGGTAGTATTTTAAGTGGTGGTATTTCCAAAATGTCTGGTGAA
>VFLE01000173.1 GCA_009885205.1 Candidatus Shapirobacteria bacterium
GGGCCACCTGGAATGGGAGGAATGGGAGGAATGGGAGGAATGGGAGGATTTCCACCAGGAATGGAATCCGTTTTTCACCGCCACGTCCCTAAGCCACCTGTTATTATTTACAATGTTGAAATATCACTGGAACAAGCATATAAGGGTTGCACTGTTCCAATGGAAATAGAACGATGGACTATGATTGGCGATATAAAAGCACAAGAAAATGAAACATGTTATATAACAATTCCCCCCGGAATCGACGATAACGAAATTCTCGTATTGAACGAAAAAGGAAATTCGATCAATGATACATGCAAAGGGGATGTGCGAATAACGATCCGGGTTAAAAATGATAGCGTTTTTAGAAGGCATGGCGTCGATTTGTTATTCAAAAAAGTGGTGACGTTAAAAGAAGCGCTCTGTGGTTTTTCATTTGAAATAAATCATCTAAACGGGAAACAGTTGAATTTGAACAATAAAAACAATCCGACCATAATAAAGCCAAATTATAAAAAAACGGTTCCTGGGCTTGGAATGATTCGTGAGGGAACCCACGGAAATTTAATAATCGAATTTGAGGTGGATTTTCCGGATACTCTGACTCCCGAACAATTATCCGCGATTGACGCAATTTTGTAGATAATATTTTTCCTTTTTATGAAGGCATGATTTATGTCCGCATATTTTCACGCCGTATGAAAACAACTCGCTTTTCTCCTTAGTAAAACTCGAGGAAATCTCCGTATTCCAGGAACAGCGTCTTCAATAGATTATTATAATTTCCCAACATCATTTTTCTGTAAGTTTGTCTATATCTTCGATTGATCGATCGAGAGTGATTTACCAATGCGCTTTGCGATTGATATAATACCAAAAGCGTTCCCATTTGGTCTTATATCAATCCTCATTTTATTTGATTTTATCTTATTTTCTTACAAGACAATATCAATTTTACCAGATAAATATGACATGTATATACATATGTGTTGGAATTGGCAAGTATCTCTTTTTTCGTTTGGAGTAATCTTGGCCGTTTCTTATAATTTGGTTGAGCGCAATTTACAGAATGATCGACTGCTTGCCTTTTTTATAATGTCGTATGGCACTATGCAATTGTTTGAAACGTTTATGTGGTGGGGACAAAAACGAGATTATTCATTTATAAATTATATAGGCTCCATAATGGCTTGCATGTTATTATATTTACACCCACTTTCTATTTTATTGGGAATGTGGTATGATGTATTATATACAACAGTTATAAAATCCACAGAATATCTGGCCTTATTTGTCGCGTCTTGTGGAATTTTTATATATGGAATTTTACGAACACTTAGTCTTGTATTTTTATATAAATCACCGGAATATAAATTTATATCCTATCCAGATAAACAAACAGGACATTTGATTTGGGATTTTCCGAATAATTACAATATTGTACTCGCGATTGCGCTTTTAATCACATTTTTTTTGATTTTTCCATTGAACCCGGTATTTGCTTTGACACTAATAGCCTATTATTTCATTCCGGTTTTGTTATTAAGACTTCTATATTCAAATACATATAAAATGAGCGACGTCTTACTTTTTATTACCGGAAATATGAGGGAAAAGGACGACGTTAGACAAAACGCTCATTTTGGATCATATTGGTGTTGGATTGTGGCATTCTTCTCATTTTTTTTATATTTTTTGAATCCTTATATGCAAATCCATCTACCATAAAATATGAATGCTTAAATTATTCGGGGAATATTTATTACTTTTCCAATCGCCTTTTATATTCCGACTTCGTGTCAAATAATTTTTCCGGCGTTTTTTGTCATGGTGTTTTGTGTAATCTTCATATCCAAGCTGTCCAAAATTCACCCATTTTTTATTGCGCGAATCGAATACACTATACTTTTTTTGCGAATTGGTTGCCGGGTACAGTTTTGCGGTTTTGCCTAAATATTGGTATGCTTTTGCTTGGGCGGTTTTCGGATTCGAATATTTAAAAAGACGCGGCGCAAAAGTGCGTTTTCTTGTGTTTTGTTTTGGCATTATACTATATATATAGATGCCTTTTTTTGTTTATATGTTGGAATCGACCAGTGGCGCGACATATGTAGGCGCTACCGTGGATCTAGATCATAGATTACGTCAACATAATAAAGAAATAAAGGGGGGAGCACATGCAACGAGCCGAAAAGTTGAGATGGGAGAAATATGGGAACGTAGATGTTATGTTTCCGGATTTCCCGATTGGCCCGCAGCATTACAGTTTGAATGGCGATGGAAACAATTATCCCGAAAACTTCCATCTAAAATGAACCCATTGGAACGGCGAAAGAAGGCCTTGGAACAATTGGTTTCGTTGGACCGACCCACCACCAAGGCGATTCCTTATTCGGAATGGACTGAGCCGCTTGTGGTGCATTTTGCGGATAAGGAGTACCAATATCTTCAAAATACGCAAACCGAATTATGACCATAGGGGGATACAGCCCTACTATTTACGCGCTATTTTGTAATTTTCTATAAACCAATCTACAGTATATTGTATTCCTTCGTCGATCGATAAAAACTGAAAATCTGGGCATATTTGTCTCAAACGTTCGTTCGACGCCGTTTTTTTATATTGTCCATCGTCAAATGCTTTATCAAATACAATACGATTGTCATATG
The DNA here is from genome assembly GCA_009885205.1 of Candidatus Shapirobacteria bacterium. Taxonomy (GTDB): domain Bacteria; phylum Patescibacteriota; class Microgenomatia; order UBA12405; family UBA12405; genus UBA12158. The sequence continues at coordinate 2,653 of VFLE01000173.1, forward strand.
CAAATCTTTTTGAAATGAGCAAAGCGACGTCTTTGATAGACACTTCTTCCGATTCATCGACCGATAAAATAACGTTGTCAGCAAACGAATTTGAAAAAAGTGTATATAAAAGAAGATGAGCCAAATCGTCGGAATAAATAAACTGACGTAATGGCGTCCCCGATCCTCGCACCACAAAATCAATATCCGCCTCTTTTGCTAAATAACATTTATGAATAAGGGCGGGTATGACGTGGGCATCTTCCAAATTGAAATTATCATTTGGTCCATATATATTTGTAGGAATAACACATACAAAATTATCTCCAAAATTTTCCCGATAAATGCGGCAATGCATTTCTAACATACGTTTTGCATAAGCATACGCGTCGTTGGATTCATGGGGAGGACCGTCATGTAACATAGTTTCGTCTATTGGATATGTCGTTTTGTCTGGAAATATGCAAGTGGATAAGCAAGCTACCAATTTTTTTATGTGGAAATCGTGGCAACATTTTACGACATTGTAATTGATTTGGATGTTTTTTTCAAACATGTCAATTTTTCTCGTCATATTTTTGAAAAGACCGCCGACGCATGCGGCTAAATGTATAACATAATCCGGATTGTATTTATCAAACATTTTTTTGGTTGCGTCCATATCACAAAGATCGAATTCTGATGAAGATATGTAAACAAATCTCATTTTTTCGTTTTTTTCTATGCGTTGAATGGCATTCCCTACAAGTCCAAATCCGCCAGTTACTAATACTGTTTCCATTGCTAAAATAGACTTATAGTAATATAACATATAGTTTTACACCTTTAGAGTCGGCGTTTATAATGTTTCACAAAATTCTAAATATTTTATTTGCTACGTAATAAAATACTTATGACGAAATACGCTTTGTCGGGATTTCAACATCAACTAAATAGATGGAATTTTCCGTGACAATAATAAACTCCTTCCCCGTTTTGTAAATCTTGGAAATGGGACTGGTATATTCGTCCTCGCTTTTAACCAATAACTTTTCGTTGCTTTCTTTAACACCAATAAGAACCGATTTGTCTAAAGAATGTGTCCAGTAGTCCAACATAATAGGTTTGTCCTCTAAAATGGATAATTTTGCTGCTTGTTGCAGAGTAGAGTTTTCGGGAAGGCGATGGCCGCTTGGTATAGATACCGCCGACGTGGATTGAGAAACCGGGTTGCTCATTTATATGAAAATATAAAATATAAATCTGATTTTACTTTAAATACTTATTTTAATTTAATGTATTACGATTTCGCCTAAAGAGGGCCATTCTTTTCTTTCAATATACAAAAGAATGAATCTGGAAAGTTGTATCGAATTATATAGCGTGATTATCCAAGACTATATGGAATGCATGTGCAAATCACAAATTATAAAAGATACATCGAATTCGTATTCCCTTTTGCATATTGGCTGGAAAACAGTTTCGCATATATTTAATATATTATATAGCAAATATAGTGGAGATGTGGAACCGATATATGAGCATGCACGTAGATCTTATCTTTTTTACTTGGAATATATTGAGCAAACTAATTTTTGCAACGACAATGAAGCAGTTATATTTGTATATAACAAATTGGCGGACGACGTGACTTCAACCGAAACAACCCGATCAATGGCATTGGACAAAGACGTACAATGCCAAATAAATTGCATAACCAATTGTGTATATGTATGGAAAAACAAGAGCATATCTCAAAAAAACAGATGCGAATTAGGGAAATTATTTTTGCAATCGTATTTGCTTTTGCTGTGCGACCCGAAACGATTTCAATTGTCCACCATTTTATATCAAATCATTGATTTTGAAACTGAATGGGACATGAATACATATGTCGAGTTTTTTAACGAATTTTATTTTTATATTTCGCAAAAGAAAGAGGAAATTTATTCAGACGAACGGGTGGGAAGCATGGCACTGGCGCTTTTGTCCAGAAAAAAATCCGAAAACACCGGAAAAAATAACGTGAATGAGAATATGTCGAAATTTGTTACAGATTTGTTCCTTTAGCCGTCAAATAATTATTCTCGCTAAGCGTAATGTTCTTTTTGCGAAGCTTTGGCTTTTTCGTTTTTACAACCGGTCCTTCGACACTTGTACATATATTATCGTATTCCGCGGTTAGCATCGTTTTTATAAAATCATAAATGAAATACAATATTGACTCGGAACAATTCCCTACAATTAAACAGCTTCCGGTTCGGAATATCATAAATGAGACTTCTGTGTATCTTTTATTATCGCATAATTCGCTCATTTTTTGCTTTCGATCTTCTTCGGATACAGATCCGGTTTGTAATTTTGTATCATATCCATATTCGTGGTTAAAATAAAATTTACATTTCACTCCCGGATAGCTACATGGGTCATATGCCGATTCTATGTTATATTTATCGCTTCGCAAAATATTATGAAGTAAATCACGCTGGATGTAGAATCCACAGTTAAAATTCGAGTTGATGAGAACGCTATCTTCTTTCTCATTTTCCACAAAATCAATACATTCTTCGTCATGTTCACGAAGAATGTCTAGAATCATTTTTTTGGTTGTTTCCAGTAGCTTTACGTCAACAATTCCCGGAATCTCCATTTTCCCCGTATTGAATATTTTTACATGGACCTCTTTGAATACCTCGTTGTGATGAAATCTTAAAATCATAGCAAAACAATTGTAAAAGGCGTTTTTTACTTTTCCTCTACAATTCATAATGTCCTTTTTTGAAATCCCGACTGTTATTTTTCGCTCATCTTTGAATTTGATTCGGCGCGCCTCTGGGTTATGGATCTGTTTCAAAATATTTTCCGTATAGTAAGGAATCGATTCGAGTTTGGTTTTATATATTTCGTATTCTTCCGGCGTTTTTGATACGATTTTCATTTGCTTCTTTACGACTCCACGGATCGGTTTCCAGTATTCGATGATTGGAATTTTCCAAAATATATTATGAATATCGACACTTTGATTCAAAAATAACACCTTGGTTTTAGTAGAAATATTCAGCTGTTCACAAACCGGCATTTGTTTCATGTTTGCCGCGATTAATGTAGGTTTTTCTTCGGCGCGCGGATTTGATACTCCTGTATTTTCGTTGTTCAAAAACAATTTCCACTCATCATCAATGTTTTTGTCAAATACCAACTCAATGTCCGTGTCATTCGCATTTATCATTCTTTATATACCCTCTTGCATTTTTCTTTATATCATTTCAATTTTGTTTACGGGGCACGTTATTCTTTCCCTCCGAATTCTCTTCTTAGATGAAAACAAAAATAAGTAAGCATTGCGTCGGTGTTTATTTCAGAATTATGAATAATGTTTTCCGCAATTATTAAAAACTGTGGGGTGATGTATCGTGCATGGTTGCGTAGAATATGATTGAAATAGCATTGTATAATGTGTTTTTTATCCATATTGTATTGTATGCTAATTTTATGAATAAATTGGACGACACCGGAGACGACGTCTTTTCCCAATATGCAATTATGCATGGCATCTAGTATGTCATTATTCATTATATTTTTATTCCAGTCATCGACGTGAAAATTTTGATTTAACTGTATAAAATTTATCATGCTGCGAATATCCGATTTATACATAGATTGAATAATATTGATGGTTTTTTCCGTGATTTTTATATTTTCATTTTCCGCTATCTTTTTAACGAATTGATATATATCCTTGGTCGGAAGTTGATTAAATCGAATGCATATAAATTCGTTTTGAAGCGAACTGTCGATTTTGCTTATGTAATTACATATAAGACAATATCTTACGTTGTTGGAAGACGTTTGTAGCAAATGTTTTAATGCTTGTTGTGCGTTTTTGGTCATATAATCGACCTCGTCCAAGACAACAAATTTAAGCCCTGTTTCAAATAAATTAAGAGATTTTACAAAAGAATGGAGTTGATTGCGTATAATGTCGATTCCTCTTTCGTCGGATGCGTTTAAATGGATAATGTTGCTTTTGTTGGGGCGACTATGTGCGGTTTGAAATTCGTTGATTAAATTAATTATACTGGTGGTTTTTCCGGTTCCCGGTGGGCCATAAAAAAGCAGATTGGGGAAATGTTTTTTTTCGATAATATTTTTGAATAATTTTCGGTTGATTGGATCCAAGACAATATCATCAAAATGAGAGGGTCGATATTTTTCTATCCACGGTATTGATTCGACTTGTCGAATTGACATTATATAGAGTAATACAAAAATATTTATATGTCTTTTAGGCGGAAACCTTTTGCGCGTCCGATGAGTTTCCATAATATCTTGTACACCGATGAAGATTTACACCCTTGCACCTTTACACCAAAGGTGTAAATGAGAAAAGGTGTAATTGAGAAAAGGTGTAAAATTGATTAAACCGAATTTTTATATTATAGTATAATAAAAAATGAACATTACAGAAGGATATTTGGAAATTATTGTGGGTCCCATGTTTTCCGGAAAAACGACTCACATTATACAATTGTATAAAAAAATGAGTGCCGAAGGCAAAAAAGTCAGTGTAATAAATTATTTGGATGATACAATATATCATGCATCTATGTTATCAACTCACGATAAGGTTATGATCCCTTGCATTCAGACCAAAAATATAAGAGACGTATGGGATACCAATCTGGATTTAACTTCTTCGTGGTCAATGACCGATAAAGAGATGAATACCGCCCCAGAGGGGTTCAGCGGTTTAAAATCGGCGGATATTATTTTAATAAATGAGGGGCAGTTTTTCCAAGATTTACAGGAATGCGTTTTGGAAATGGTGAATGTTTATAAAAAACACGTTTCGATTTGTGGCCTAGATGGAGATTTTCAGCAACAAAAATTCGGTCAACTTTTAGATCTTATTCCGCACTGTAATCGTATAGAAAAACTGACTACCTATTGCTCGGTATGCAAAACCGGCGTCGCCATTTTTTCAAAACGCCTTTCTCCGGAAAAAGAACAGCTGGTAATCGGTTCGGAAAACTATATACCCGTTTGTAGAAAATGTCGCGCTTTGTAAATATATCTATCATATTGAATAAGAAAGAGAAAGAGGGGGGATCTCCCTAAAACTTTATATAAAGTACTTAAAAACGATTGACTACTTTTTGTATTTATATGGAGACTACAAAAAAAACGGGTGGGCGCAAAAAAAAGGCGGGCGAAAATATTATCCCCGTTATAATCGACGAACCGGCACCAGAAAATATCAATGTGGTTATAGAAAACGATTCCACTAAAAAACGTGGAAGAAAACCGAAAGGGGGGAAACTTGTATCTAAAAATTCCGAAAAGGAAAATTCAACCACCCCCGTGGTAAATGTAATTTTACATTTGAAATGCTCTCTGAAAGATTTGGACGACTACAACACAAATATGAACAAATTGGTAACAAATCCATTGAATTATAACCCGGATGTTCCTCCGGAAATTATGACGTATCATCCAAACGATCAGACGTCTGTTTTTTCTGCATATGAAAATTCATCAAAGCCGGGCGAAATAAACGACTATGCTTATTTGGATTTAATAAATAATAAGAAGAATGCGTCAAACGTCCAGCTATGTAGTAAATGCGAAGGCGCGGTTGAGCCTTCGGATAAACGTGAAGACGACGACGACGACAA
>VFLE01000101.1 GCA_009885205.1 Candidatus Shapirobacteria bacterium
CCGTAACTCTATCTTTACCTCAAGATATTGGTCAAACTGCTTCAGTTACTTTTGCCAAATTAGGGTTGGGAAGTACCCATGCACTGTATTTATTAAATGTTGGTGGTACCGCTTCTTTTGCCAATTTATTTACTACCAGCAGTATTAATATCGGTGGCTCTCTCACTGCTGCTTCTTTACCTGTTGGTGTCGGCACTAGTCTTCTCTACATCGACGCCAATGGTGTGGTTACTAAAGGTTTAAATGTTGGCACCACCTATGGTGCCACCAATGGTATTACCCTAACCTCAGGCAATTTTGGATTAGGGGGAACATTAACCCAAAATACTAATATTGGTACTTCATCTTTTTTCCTATCTTTGGGTATAAACACCACCTCACCCACCCTATATTTATCAAATGGCTACAAAATTGGTGTTGGTACCAGTAACCCACTTCAAAAACTTCATGTCGAAGGTAATGTTTACGTCAACGGCAACATTCGCGGTGATTTTTATTCCCAATATCCCACCAACGGTGCCTCGGCCGGTTTCCTCCCACCCAATATGTTAGTCCTCGCCGACAAGCGCTACACCGTTACTTATAGCGCCGGTATCACTAGTCCTGCCAGTTTATTTGACAATAACGACTCTACCCAATCCTACATCCCCGATGCCAGTTTACCCATGTCAATCGGCATTTCATTTGGCGGAACCAGATATTACAATCAAGCTGTTCGTATCGCTTTTGATCGACATGCCAATTATGGTATTGGTAGCTCTTTTACTGTCGAATATATGGATGTTGGTAGCTCCTGGGCAACCCTTGCCACCTATACCAGCAATGCTTTAAGAGAATTAATTATCCGACCAGCCACCGGCAATAATTTCTCTGCCCAACAACTTCGAATTACTTTTACCACTAGATCTGGAGGAGTCAATCCCAGTATTGGTATCGAAGGTATTGAAATGTTCAACTCAACCAACGATTACGTCTACGCCGGTTCACTCTACAAAGGTGGCGATACTCTTTATGGTAATATCGTCGGCTCCAGCACTCCAAATATTACCAGTATCGGCCAATTCTCTGGTGTTACTGGTGTCTTTTCAACATCAGCTTCTTCCCCTATTTTCCAAGGAAATGGTGCTGCAGTTACACTTGGTAATGCTTCATATTTAACTTCAATTGTTGGCACAGGACTAACCATTACTCCAAATGTCACTATTACCAGCAATCTCACCATCGGCGGTACCTTCATCTCTGTTGGCTCTACCAATCTAACCACTAATTTAAATGCTGATTATCTAGATGGCCGCGATTCCTCAGCTTATCTCTACAC
>VFLE01000045.1 GCA_009885205.1 Candidatus Shapirobacteria bacterium
ATTAAAAGGTGTAAATTAAAAGGTGTAAATTAAAAGGTGTAAATTAAAAGGTGTAAATATTGTATTTAGAAACATTATCAATATAATATGCGTATTATATATAATATGCATATTAAGACAACATTGTCTAATGGCGATATTTATGAAGGCGAAGGAAGAGATGGTTCAAATCGGCCGATTTTGCACGGAAACGGAAAAATGACATATAAAAATGGTAATGTTTATGAAGGACGTTGGAGCGAAGGGACTATGGTCGGAACTGGGACAATGACGTATGCGAATGGAGATAAATATACTATAGTAAAAAAAGCAACAAAGCGAGGTCAGTTTGATACGGGAATTATGCAGTATAAAAACGGAGATGTTTTAGAGAGCAACTTTGCAGACAATCTATTTTTATCGCCATCCGAACATCCTATTAATAAAACAAATCGGCTTGGACAAATGACATATGCGAACGGCGATGTTTATCTAGGGAATGGAGCAAATTACGCTAAAAATGGACCTGGCATAATAAATTACGCAAACGGCGATATATTCAAGGGTAATTTTGAAAATAATATGCGAAACGGAAGAGGAACTCTTACTTTCAAAAACTCAGTATTACTAAGAATATCGGGAATTTGGAAAAATGATTCGCCTACAGATACAGCCGACTTTCTTTATAATAAAAAAAAAATAAACGACCAACTGAATTTTAAAGAGTTGTTGCATAATTTAAAATATGTACCAAAAGATATCCCGAATAAAACCGCACCTTTTATCGGAAGCAAATACAGAAAAACGAAAAAATCTTATATTAAACGAGAGAATATTAGAAAGCGTTGCCCTAACGGAACGCGTAAAAATCCCCAAACAGAAGTTTGTGAAAAAAAAAATATGTAAATGCGTTATTACACCCTTGAAGATTAAAAATGGGACGCCTCAAGCGAAGCAGAGGCGTCCCACTAGATATTCAAGGGCAACGTTACCGATAAATCAATTAAAAGGCAAACCTCCGTAGGAGGTTTGTCCC
>VFLE01000021.1 GCA_009885205.1 Candidatus Shapirobacteria bacterium
ACGGTGGGAGTGAGTGGCACAGGAATCTCTTTGTCATTTTTGACATCATTAACATTTACACCGATGAAGATTTAAAATGGGACAACCCTCCATAGGAGGGTTGCCTTTTAATTCATTTATCGGTAACGTTGCCCTTAAATCTCTATTGAGACGCCCGAAGGGCGTCCCATTATAAATCTTCAAGGGTGTAAAGACTGGGCTTATTTCCGCAAGTGAACTTGCGTTATTATCTATTAATATGCCATCAATAATAGAAATTGATAAATTTAGATCGGTTTTAGTTAGCGTAGCGACCGCAATCACGCAAATTATAACGGCCGCTGGTTTCAGTGCTCTAAATGTAAGTGGACTTACCCCTGTATTTATTCCGATAATCACTCTTTTTTCCGGAATGATAACAACTCTGTATGGAAAAACGATATCCGAAATGTTAGAAAATAAAGTACAGAAACAATATGCAAAAGAAATCATGGAACATATACTTAAATATATTCCAGAATCTAAAGCAGTATCTTGCAGTTCATCCAATTTGAATAGATGCATTAAAAACATAAAAGAATACAACGAAAAATGTCATGATCATTTTGATATTTATTATTATTTCTTTTTCTCCTATTGCAAAATATTTGAAAGTCTTGGATGTACTCGATCAAGAATAAAACCCCCCAGAAATATAAGAAAATCGGTAAAATCGGTAAAATTGGTAAAAAAGACGAAATCAGTAAGGGTAGTAACTCATAAAAAAGAATATACGGTGGATGATGTGTTAGATAGTGATATTGAATTGGAAATAAAAGAAAGAAATGAAAATTCGATTAAAAGTTTATTAATGAGAATTGAAAAAACATACGCGCATAAATTCGATGATTTAAATCTAAATCTAAATTACAAAGCGGATGGAACTGTAGGTTTTATGAAAAAGACAGAAGTGTGGCGTGTAAGAAATGCACTAATCGAATATTTGAAAGCAGACAAACAAAAATATATAGATTTAATACAAAAACCCCAACATGGAGGAAACACAAAAAAAAGTATTAAACCGAGAAAAACAAAAAAAAGAAAGATAAATCTGGAAGAAATACTTCTTTAATTCATTTATCGGCAACGTTGCCGTTGAAGATTTAAAATTGTAGCGAAAAAATAGGCGTTTTAATTGCACTGCAGCTTGGATCAATAGACAATGAGTATTTCCCATAACTCATACCCCTTCCGGCTGAATATTCTTCGTATCCTAGACCCAATATATATCCATTTTCCATTCCTTCGACCCAAGCTTTTGTCGGGCCGACCGACCAGCTAGTTTGTAACCCAGAAGTATACGCGGTATCATCCATTACCACAATTGTGCCAATATGAGACAAATAGGAACAATTCACTAAATCCGTCTTGGATTCTATATACTGATGACCACCGTCAATAAAAATAAGATCAAATTTATCGCCCGGATTTTCTTTTATAAATCGAGGGATTGTTAGCGAGCTATCCCCAAGAATAAGAGTATGTCGGTCGGGATACGTATTATCAATATATTCTTTACCCACTTGAATATATTTATGAAACCCAATATCAAAACTGGTGACAATGGCCCGAGGATTGGCTTGTAAAAAAACTTCGGCCGAGTGTCCCGCATTGAATCCTATTTCCATAATACGCGAAACCTCAGGTAAAGATGCTAGCTTGGAAAGAGTTTCAACTTGTTTTACATTTTGTTGAGAATAACCCTCCACAATAATGGATCCGTTTTCGGAAAGGTATTGATCAAGAGACGTCATCATATATATTATATACACCAAGAAATCTCTATTGCGAAGCGAACTATTGTAAATTAGTAGTATATACTGGATTTAGATTCTTGAATTTTTCTAAGAATAAAATAAATAATACACCCTTGAAGATTTAAAATGGGACGCCTCTGCTTCGCTTGAGGCGTCCCACTAGATATTCAAGGGCAACGTTACCGATAAATCAATTAAAAGGCAAACCTCCGTAGGAGGTTTGTCCC
>VFLE01000211.1 GCA_009885205.1 Candidatus Shapirobacteria bacterium
ACGCTTCTTTAACCTTGGCCACCCGCTTAAAATATACAGGAGGGGTTTAAGGGGTCTGGAATCCCCAAGTGGATTCTGATGACGCTTGGTTCCCCTTACTTATACGATACAATACTCCGGATGTTTATCCAAAAAAGGCCCCAATGAGTCAACATCAAACTTTCCCTTAAAATGATCATATACCTCTTCACGAAACGGGCGACGGCCTTTGCTATTTAAAAATTGTATAATATATGTGTCCAAGTTCGTCGCAATCAGTTTCAAACGCGCCTCTTCGTCATGTCGTCTAATTTCTTGGTTTTTCTCTTCCGCAATACGATTGCGCAATGCGGCCTCTTTATTCTTCATTTCGGTTTCGCGTATTTTCAACTCTTCCTCTCTTTCTAAAATAGCAACATCAATGGAAGTATCCATCGCCAAAAAAGTCTCGGTAGAAGTGGCAATATCTACTGATTCATACCATTTATGGCGGTTATCGTTGACCGTAATAATGATGTCACAAATATCAGGTTTACATAGCGCATCAAACTGGCGTTTTCGTTTTTCAATCTCCTTAATATCTATCGCCCCGCTAAATCCAAGACATTTGTCAATCATCTCAAAAATACACGATTTCTCTCCGGAAAATGTGCTTTTGAACGCCAAAACAATATCGGGAGAAATGGCGGGACTTGTTTCCATAAGACGGTCGAATTCGTTGCGGCAAACTTTAATAAACAAACCGGCGTCGGTTCTTTCTTTCGGACACTTTGCCAATTCGATGCGAATATTACGCGCGAATTTATCCCAGGAAATAGCGGACGCACGATGCGCCTCATTGAGTTCGGATATTTTGAGATATTGCTGGATCGTTGTAAGAATTCCAATCAAAATATTCACAGATCCGATTACCATAGGGGCGTATGTCTGGTATTCTAAAGGAATGCTTGTTTGTGCGAAAGAAGCGGTTCCGGTGAGGGTTGACAAAATAATAGCGGGTATAGTAAACCAGGCGTTTTTGTACGCATATTTCATATGCGATCTAGAATTGAGCCATTTATAACATTGAGCAACGTCGCACCATTCAACGAGAATTAATTCATTCTCTTTTGACCATTCTATTTTTTTTTCATTGGGGTCAGTCGGTTTTGCGATGTTTGTTGTTGTGTTTTCAGAGGCATGGGGAGCTTCCGGTGCGTGCATTTCTACAAATTATATATACAGTTTGTAGAAAATCGGATTTGCAAAATTTATTAGGGGCAACCACATTTGTATTCAACGGTGTAAAACGAAAAATTGATTTGTTTTATGAATACATATTTATACTATACCCCCCCCCACCTAATCCAAATCGTCCGGAAATCATGGCACATATTTTTGAGAAAATGGACATTACGGAAGGCGTCACGTTAGGGCAGCATTTCCTCACTATAAGCCAGGAATTACAGCAAAACTACAAGGGACAGGACCAAACGTATTCAGGCGAAGGCGTTGACCAGGCAACCGGCCAGAAGTTTTTCTACATAATGGTGACCGATGGCCATGGAAAAAACGATGTTATTGAGATCCTTCGGTCCATTTCTACCAAAACTCTCTCTGTCATCTTGGGCAATGAGAAACCAGTGGAAACCCTCGCTAATTACATCAATATGTTCAGCCGTTCCGTCGGAACGGGAGCTACCATGTGCTTGGTCAAGATGTATGACGATCGGATCGAGTGCATCAATTCGGGTGACTCTCGGGCGGCCGTTTTCAAGAACGGCGAATTAGTTCACTTCACAACTCCACATACGTGCGAAAATGAGGCAGAAAAGATACGTCTTAAGACCATGAATCCGTATATTGTCTTCACAGATGTCACTACAATTGCCGTGATCAATGAAAAGCAAATCGTTGGTAAACATATAAACTATGCTACGTGGCCTGACGGTCAGCTTCTCGCTTGCACACAGGCGCTTGGACACGGGAAGCGCACGGGGTATGCGCCGGATCGTGTAATTATTCCTCTCGAAAAAGGATGTACATACCAAGTGTCTGTGGGAAGCGACGGCGTCTGGGACATGGTCATCCCCGACGACCCGACTGATATTGCGCGGTTTGCCACAATGACCGCAAAGGAAGCAGTGGATTTCGTCATGGGGCGCTGGTTGCAGTCATGGGAGATGGCCCCAGCAAACGATCCGCTCAATTTTCGTGAGGCAACGTACAAAAGAGAAGATTGTGACGATGTGGGGATTGTTGTTGCACGACTTACCCCAATGTAAGTCGCGCAAAAAAAGGAAATCTTAGACGTAATGCGTATTACACCGATAAAGAAATAGGAGTAGAATTTACATTTGTCCTTCAAACGTGTAAAAAATTATACAGGGAATCCCTCAGTTGGAGTTTCAGTGGAAACGGGTTCCGTGGGTACGTGGTTTATCTCATCTGGAGTAGGCGACGTCTCATCTGGAGTAGGCGATATTTCGATCGAATCTGCCGATTTTTCTTCCGTTGAAATAACTATATTTGCCTCTTCTGCCTCTACCATAGTATTGGTTTCCGAATTTCGTAATAAAATTTCAATCTCAGTGGGCAATTCCTCCTTTAACTCGAGAGTTTCCACCTTTTTTTCTATAGGCTCCGTCACGCGATAACTTACTAAAATATCGTCTTCCAATTCTTTTTGAAATCCAGTAATTTTTTTGAACAATTTGGTCAAATACGTTTTTTGCGAGGCGTGAAAAAATCGCGTATAATTCATATATAATCCAAGCTGCTCTTTTAACAACATATTTTCATATTCAAGGGTTTGCATAAAACTGGTGATCGAAAGACCGACGCGGGCACTTTCGTTATATTCGACAATATTCTGCTCTTTTGACATATATCGCACATTGATATAATTCAATAATTTCATGATATCGGAGTGAAGATCAATAATGTCCGAAATTTTGTATTCGCGAAATGGCTCGATTTCTTTATAGGGGGTATATTTTTTGGTAAAATCGGCGATTAGTCCATGAACGTCAATGTTGAATTCGGTGGACTGCATCAAAATAATATTGTATAATTTATAGTAATCCCCATACATTCGATTATTGATCAGCGATATGAATTTACAAATATCTTCTGTTTCGATTGATAACGTTTTGTACTGAAAATAAAAAGAATCGAGACAGAATAAAAAAATCTTTTTGGTATTTGATTTGACTAGATTGTTGTAAAGTTCCTTTAATTCTTGGAGTTTTTCTACTATTCCATTTTTTCGCGTTTGAATCTCGTACTGGATTTGCAGAATTTCCTGAAATTCGGATTTCAAAATATCCATATTGAAAAAATGCACCGAAGTCATATTATAAAATGGCGGATATTTTTTTTTGGAAAATTCGTTGATTTATCGGCGTAATACGTTCTCGGCGATATACACCTTTGAACATTATATTCCGCACAAAGTGCGGATAGTGTTCATCGGTGTAAAAATCACGTCATTCACGTATTATTCGACTCCTATGCACCGTTTATCCACGGAACCCCTTTTTATGTCCCTTGGGTGTAATTTGCTGCTGGCTTTTCGCCCCCGTGCGTCAGGGTTTTATGCGTTTTTTATGCCCAAACTCTTGCTGGTTTTTGGCTACGGTATCGTTCTCATTGCGCGAATGATTTTTATTATGTTTATTGTTTTGCGTAGGGGAGATTACATCCCCTTCATCAAAAAAATCATCCAAACACGCCTTCCTGGAATAACCTGGAGTTTCGGGCATGATCTATAATAATAATCTTATTTTATTATATCATTTTCATTTGAAAAGTATCTCGTAACAAATAATATATACCCTTGAAGATTTACACCGATGAAGATTTACACCTTTGGACATTTAAATCGCCGAATTTTTGGCAATTTATCAGTCACAAAAGCAACGTTACCTAGGACATTTTCAATGTCCCAAGGGTGTAAATGTTCGTCGGTGTAAACCGATATTATTCTTTCTTCTCATAAAATAAATAGCGAGTTCGTTGAATGAGTAAAGTGACAATTGTATCGGCCTTTATGGCCAATATCAATTCCCGAGGCGATCGATCCTACGAAAAATACATCGATCTCGCATCCAAATTGTTGGTCGTCAATATACCCAAGGTAATTTTTATCGATTCGACCGTATATTCTCAGTTCAAACACTTTAGTAATGATTTTACTGTCATTATTCCTTTTTATAAAGAATCGAATTATTTATACAAATACAAAGACCAAATAGATGTGTCAAATCTGTGTACCACGAATAAAGAAAAAGATACGGACGAATATATGATGACCATGTGTTATAAAACCGAATTTATAAAAAAAGCAATAGAAATGAATCTTTTTCATACATCTCAATATATTTGGATGGATATTGGGATACGACATATGACGGAATGTACCGACGAAGGATTTAGCGAAAAAATATTGCGGTTGCAAACGGTCGAACATGAATTAAATCATGTGCGTATTCCATCACTGTGGAACCCCGATGCGCCTTTGCCGTCGGATATTTATACTCGGCTATTTTGGTTTTTCGCGGGGAGTATGTTTGGTGGAAATGTCGAATCTCTTTTATGGTTTGCCAAGACAACAAAAGATATGTGTTTACGTATTGTCAATGAGCGAAAAACGCTGATGTGGGAAATAAACGTTTGGCATATTATTTATAAAATGGATCGATGGAAGTTTTGTTATTATATATGTGATCACGACAATTCCATTTTGGACCTATATTAATTAAGGGGAACCAAGGTTCCCCTTAAACCCCTCCTTTATATTTTAAGGGGGGAACCAAGCGTCATCAGAATCCACTTGGGGATTCCAGACC
>VFLE01000144.1 GCA_009885205.1 Candidatus Shapirobacteria bacterium
GCGTAAATCCCCCACCGCCACCGTCTTCTTCTCAAAACGGATCTTCTTCAGATTTAGTAAACCAAGGTGCGGGTTACGTAAACCAAGGTGCGGGTTACGTAAACCAGGGTAAATCAATAGCTAATGCTTTTTTCACAAGCTGATTCATTCCTCCCATTTCACCAAGCATTTCCGATCGGACAAGTCTTTTTCTGAATTACAAGAAATAGACGCCCCCTTATTTCGTGGTTCAAATACTTTCGACCACGTTTTATCCATATCTTCGGGAAACCCATTATATCGCACGCTGTCCATCGACAATATGCGATAATTACATTTTCGATAATACGTTTTCCTCTGTTTAAACTGATTTTGGAATACATCGTGACGGTCCACAATGTCCACAATAATCGGATTTTCATGTTTGACACGTAAAATACGTCCGACCGATTGTATAATATCCGTTTTGGGAGTAACCATAACTAAAGTAGAGAGTGTTTTGATATCCAAAGCCTCGGACGCCATTGCATAAGTCGCCAAAACGATCTGTTTCCCCTCGGTTTCCTGCAAATGAGCCTGTTTCATGCCTCCTACATAATATCCCACCGAAGCAAACCCGCGAAAGACAATCGCCGCATGCAAATATTCCAAAAGAGATCGGTTATGTGATAAAACCATAATCTGACTTTCCGGATTTTCCTTTTGTAAATCACCCAATACGCGGACAATAAAATCGCTTCTTGGACCAAACTCACACAATTTTGTAATCATGGTGCTATATTTTGTATTCCCGCGGAAATCGTGTTCCACTTCATTAAACGCCGAATCGGATGATATATATTCAATGGCCCTTACACTAACCAAATCGTCGTCCTCACGCTTTTCGGAATAAATTTTGGGGCCGATAAACATATTGATCACACGGGTCAGGCCATCTTTGCGATCGACTGTTGCGGAAATGCCCAGCATAAAACGTGTAATTACGCGCAACAGCGTCTTGGAAAATTGCTCGCTTCCGATTCGATGCACCTCATCTACAATGGTAAGACCGAAACTCTCAAATGCATTTTCAGGAAATTCACGATCATAAAGAGTTTGTACCATCCCGATTACTACATCTTTGCCTTCGATATCAAAAACGGGGCCCTGAATTTTTCCAATCTTGGCGCTTGGAATAAATTCGGCGGCACGTTCGATCCATTGATTCATCAAGAATTCTTTATGGACAATGATGAGTGTTTTCTGTTTAATTTCAGAAATAATTTTTAAAGCCATCACTGTATTATGTGTTACCGTAAAATCACCAAGAACGAATCTGTGATTTCCATCAATCTCAAACCCGTAATAATCGTCTTCTTCCAATTTTTCCAGATGAATCTTATATTTTAGTGTTTTTGGCAGAATATCAACAATAATCTTGGACGAAACCTCCAATATTTCCACAGAATATCCTAGACACCGCGATATAAATATAATATCATTAATGAGAGCGACAAAAGGAGAAGTTATAATATATTTTGTTTTTTGAAAGGGAACTCCTCCTATGGTATCGAAAATACCCAAAAGTAGGCAGGATTGTACATTTGGGCAATTATATTTGTACTTATTCGGAACAAACCCCTTATTGCACGAAATAAATCCGATTTGGTAAGGATTTTGTGTGACTTCAATCGGAGGAAATTGAATGGGAACACGATATCCCATCCATTTATCGGGGTCTAACATGTAATCCTCCACTGAAATATCGGCTACCTTTTCATTTGTATCTGATTTTAGAGATAAAATATGACTTTGGTTTACAATATAGCTCTCATATAGATTGTCCGTCTTTATTTTATACATTGTCTCTCTTCCTTGGGCCAAGGAAAGTACGGTTCGCGGAGTCGAATCATCGCCCATAATAAAATCCCCCGCGACAATCGTCTGAACTGGTTTTATTGTCCCATCAAACATGAGAATTGGTGTGTCTTTTCCTAGACATTTTCCACGCCCACATGGCACCTCGAGTATCCCCCCTCCTCCACCCTCTTCATTGTAGACATGATTTACATATATATCCACGATTTTATTTTGGTAATCACGTAATTCTTTTACAAACGGCACGGAAATTTCAGCCCCCTTGGGAATATCACATCGCGTCGGTTTCCCATATCGTTCCTCGCCATAAAATCGAGGAAGATACATTTTTTTCGCATTTTCGCGATACACCGGAAAAGACACTTCGTCGGATGGAGCGCCGTATTTAGGACCAAATGTCGCAGCTTTTACATATAAATCGGTATGTAGAAACTCTTGGTCTTTGGCCGTCAAAATTTCACGAATCACGGTATATCCTTTTTGTCCAATATACGATGTGGATGATACGGTTTCCTTATAGTCGATCGATATGTCGCTTGGATCACTTTCTTTTTTTTCCACTTTCGCTTTCGATTTGGCAAAAGCAAACCGTCGTTTTTGCATAGTCTTTTTTATATACTCTAGTATCCTTTATTTTAGTTTCAATTTTCTAGAGTCTTTTCCTCGATCTTGGGTTCTGAATTTGGCTACGCCCCTAAAAATATAGTATACTATATATAATAATGAAACTTCCTGCTATTTTAAGATCCATTACTTTAATCGAAATTGTTGTTTTGGTTTTATTTGTTTTCTATCTAGTTTTCCCGATACCGACTCCTCGTCCGATTGCTCCTTACATTGAATCTCCTTTAGGGATGATCGGCATTTTGGCCGTTTTGATTTATTTATTCCTTTATTCCAATCCAATTTTAGCGGTTTTGTATATTTTCGTAGGATATGAATTATTGCGGCGTAGTTCAAAATCGGGATCCTATATACCCAATTCCTCAAACGCGGTTTCTGGCGTGAAACCCAAGATTGATCCTACGCCCGTTGTAAAACAGACCGAAATTGCTAATTCCATTTCGGGAGGACCGAATAATGCTTATATTCAATATACTCAACCCGCAAATACGAGAGATGCGGACATTCAAGCCGCCAATATACCCATTATTCAGCCAACTTTAGAAGAAGAAGTTGTAAAAACTATGGCTCCAGTCGGAAAGGGTGAATTACCCACGTTTACCGTGAATGCATTCAAGCCGGTATCTGATAATTTGCATGGCGCTTCTGTCTTATAAAATAATTTGCATAAATCAATTATTTTATACCATTCTTTATGCAGTTTCTTCTTGCGTATTCTCAACATAATTGACACCGGGAACAAATTTGCCGCCTCCTAATTTCTTGGATTGTATGACGATATAAGAGATGATATAAATGATCGAAATGCTAAATCCCGCCATCAAAATATCGCCAGTATTTTCCACTTTCGTCGGATCGGAAAATGCGCCGACGCAAATCAAAATAATCCCCATTCCACCAAGAATAAAAGACAAGATATAATCCATATACAAAATCGTCTTCTTCTTTTTCACCGGATCTATTTGTTCAGCTTGTTTTCCGGCAAATAATTTGGCAATAACCGCTAAATAAATTACCGGAATCAAGATATAAGAAAAAACGCAAATAATAAAAAAAACGACAAACATTATAATTGTTCGCAAAGAATCCATCGAACTGGCGTCTTTAATAATATGGCTTTGTATGGGTAAACTATACGTAGTGACTTGTTCAGAGTCAATGGGTACATAATCGCATTCCATCCAATCTCCGTCGACCGTGTTTTGTAATATAGAATAATCGGAATTTGACGTGGTCGGACTCGACCCAAACCATTCGCATATAGCAGAATAACCGGATACGGGTCCTTTAATTTGTATAGGCGTTATAAAAATAGCCACGATGCTAGGCGTACCAATCGAGTCAGTCGTTTTATATACTATATATTTTGCATTTGCGCTATCGGTTGCAATCGTAATTGATTGCGTTGTGTTTCCAGAGGCATGAATAATTTTGTTGTCAATATCGGTTGGGGTATTTCCTGAATTAGATGATAAAAGAAAACACATATAAATAGGAGGATTGATTCCGGTATTTGTGGTGGGGATATTTTTGATTACCAATTCGCCGTCGTAAGATACGCCATTTATTTTATGTAATTTTCCGTAAATTCCTAATTGACTGGCTTTGTAATTTATAGGGATGTTTGATTTTGTATATGTCACGTTTGCGCCCGATCCTCCCTGGCAATTTGCTTTTATCAATTTAATCGATGGGTCGGTGGATGCAGTGACTCCAGAAATCGATAGATTCGTATAACTTTGTGTTAAATTTTGATTCGTCTCGGGGGTTTTATCAATTCCAAAAGTAGCCATATACTCTATATGGCTACTTTAATGGGTAATAAGAATCATAATATTATAGATGGCCTAAAACGGTATATAAGAATATAAATTATTTTCATAAATCGTCGCTCTAAATGTATCATTATATCCTTCTACATATACAATATCCCCATTGCTTATTTCGTCACATCCATATTCCGATGTACAACTTTTCCCATTTACGCTAATGGGCAATTTTGCGCTAAAATTCCCCGAATTCGACATGGTATAATATTGATATTTCCCCCGACCATAAAGAGTTTGGCGACCCATTACCGGTAAAATCATATCCCCACCGGTCATTCGCGTTAAAATACCGACTTGTCCATATTGCAAATCGGCTCCTCGTGTTTGTACATTTATAGGAATCCCGACTTGTGCAATTTCCGGATTTTTTACAGGAGGAATATAGGGATCATTTAGATTCACGTTTCTTGCGGAAACCGGAAAAAGCGATGTTACTATAGGTCCCGGCAATTGTTTTTGAGGAATATATTTTACGAAATATAAATGATACAAATATCCAAGAATGACCAAAATAACGAATAATACGAAAAGTGTCATATTTTCAATACATATGACACCCGGAATGCATTTTTTACCCATTTACTATACATGCAGATATTTTGTTATCATTATTTTTGTAAAATAGCCACATAAATACCATTATGCCAT
This sequence comes from Candidatus Shapirobacteria bacterium, assembly GCA_009885205.1. Lineage (GTDB taxonomy): Bacteria > Patescibacteriota > Microgenomatia > UBA12405 > UBA12405 > UBA12158. The sequence goes on from VFLE01000144.1 coordinate 4,938, forward strand.
TCTTTTTGTTCCGGGCTTCCCCAATCCGGGTGAGTATCATCATTCGTCGTTTTGACTTCTTTTTCGTACAATATTTTCAAATTTAATTTCTCTATAGAATTGACTGTTCCGTCTCTCACTTCTTTCCAATTCCAATCGTCGACTATAAAAATGAAAACGTCGTCCAAACAATTGTAGTAATGTAATAATGCATTATAATGACTTTGTGTCGTGTGGTTTCCATCATACATGTAAATATTAAATTTTGGCAAAGCGGCAACGTCCACATTATAACAATCACTTTCAATAAACGTAGCGTCATTCTCTCCTTTGTATTTTTCAAAATTTTCTATAAATTCATCTTTGGGTCCTCCAAATTCGCTCCAATTATCAATACATATAACCTTTGCTTTATTTCCATACATAGCAGAACAAACTGAACTACCTTTCCATGTTCCTATTTCTAAATATCTGGCGTCTGCTATTGTCAATAAATTATTATAAAAATGTCTGGTTTTTGTTCCGCTCATTCCCTCCATAGAAATAATGTCGTCTGTAATTTTCGAAATATTATTATATGCATTTTGAAATGCAACATCGATAAGAGTTTTGAATGTTTCCATTTAGATTAATGCTTATAAATTTAATCTATATTTTCAACGCATTATTTTTACACTGACAAAATTACACCGACCAAAAAGAAAAATAAGACAAATTTTCTATAAAAAAGAACATCTAACAAATTACTTGAAACATAGTTATATACCGATGAAGATTTACACCTTTGCGCATTTTCACCTTTGAACACGAACCACACAAAGCGCGGTTCGTGTTCAAAGGCAACGTTGCCATTCCACTGGTAACTGGGAGATTTAATTCATTTATCGGTTAAGCGTAGCAAAGTTGCCCTTAAATCTCTATTGAGACGCC
>VFLE01000098.1 GCA_009885205.1 Candidatus Shapirobacteria bacterium
ATATAAAAGCACTGCGAAAAAGAATTGAGGAATTGGAAGAAATTGTTAACTCGTCGGCGTTTGTGAGAGACAAAGAATTTATGGATGCAATGTATGAAAAATCCGTTGATTTGGTGAAAAAATACAAAAAATCGTCAGCTATTTTTTTGCAGACAAAATTAATGATTGATTTTGAGAGAGCCCAGAATTTGGTGGAGAGGTTGAAGAAAGAAGGTATAATCTAATAGTGAAAAGTATCGAAATGAAATTAAATGAGGAAGGGTTTGAGTTAGTTGAAAATGGCCAAAAAACGATGGAACTCCGAGTTAATGATGAAAAGCGACAAAGTATAAATATGGGTGATGAAATTATATTTACTAACAGAGATAAAAAAGTATTGGTAAAAGTTACTCGATTATTTTTGGCTAGTTCATTTGAACTATTGTTTAGAAAAATTGGCTGGATTAAAGCCGGATGGTCAAACGAAAATAGTGAGAGAAAGATGTCTGATTTAAGAAAAATTTATAGTGTTGAGGATGAAAACAAATGGGGTGTGGTGGGAATAGCGTTTGAGATTATCAATTAATATCTTTGGGGCGTTCCGTACAATTTTTGACAGCTTCAGAATCATGAAGAATCACTCGTTCAACAAGTCCTAATCCTCGACGATGTCTAGAACATGAATCTGCGTGACAAATTTCTTTTCCATTATCTAACCTTACCAATACATTACCTCCAAGTATCGGGCAAAGAATTGAGATCCCATCTTTTTCGATAACTTGGAAGGTAGGCATGGTGAATTATATCACTAGACTTAATTTATATTATTTTTGATTAAAATTTTTCTGCTATCCTAGGCTGTGCATATAAAGAGTATAAATTTACAAAATTTTAGGAGTTATGGCGAGAAAACCGTGGAGTTTTCAAGTGGGGTAAATTTGATTTTGGGGGGAAATGGGGCTGGAAAAAGTAATTTAATTGAGGCTATTTATTTTTTATCGTCAGGAAAAAGTTTTAGAGCGAGCAGTCTGGGGCAGATGATTGAATGGAATAAAAAATTTTTATCGGTTCGGGGGAAAGTGGGCGATTTGGATTTGGAGGCACAATTAATTAGGAGTGAGGAAACAAATGGGAATAGCCGGAGATTTTTGATAAATAGTGTTGATAAAACCAGAGCCAAGTATTTGGGTAATTTTAGATGTGTGTTGTTTGACCCCGAGGATATTCGACTAGTATCGGGCTCCCCTACTCGCCGCCGAGATTTTTTGGATGCTATTTTTACAAGTAGTGAATGGACTTATGCCAGTGCGTTATCACAATACAATCGAGCTTTGAAACATCGAAATGAGTTGTTGGATTTGATTTTTGAGGGAAAAGCGCAGGTAGCAGAATTATTTTACTGGAATCAATCGCTAATAAAAAATGCCGATATTATCAATAAATTTAGAAGGGAATTTATTGATTTGACCAATAATTTTTTTGCCAATCATGAAGACCCCGAGATACAAAAACTATCGATAAAATATTTTCCGTCGATAATTACGGCCGAACGAATGCAAAACGAGGAAAAAATTGATATTAGAACTGGGTATACTCGATATGGACCACATCGAGATGATTTTGAGGTGTGGAGTCAGAATTTTGAAAATAGTGATCAAAATATGGCAAATTGGGGTTCACGTGGCCAACAAAGGTTGGCGGTTTTGGCCATACGGTTGGCACAAATACATTATTTGATGGAAAGATACGGTGAAACACCAGTGTTACTATTAGATGATATTTTTTCAGAGTTGGACGAAAACCATCGAAAACTGGTGGTGGAAATTTGCCAAAAACATCAGACAATATTTACCAGTGCAGAAAATGAGGCCCTAACCTATTTGCCTAATGCACAAATAGTAAATATATAGTAGAATAGCACTCAGCACTTTAACAAACTATTCACTTTTTAGCCACGGTTGCTAGTACCAGAGAGGATCACAAAAAAATCTTTTTGGTAGTTTTTTTAAAAACTGCTTTTCTTTTGTACTAAGAGTTTGATCGTGGCTCAGGATAAACGCTGGCGGTATGCCTAAGACATGCAAGTCGAACGGAATTCATGCGTAGCACAAGAAATTTCAATTTCCAAATTGACAATTTCCAAACAAGTTACAATCAACAATTTCCAAATAACAAACTTAAACTTTTGTAATTTGAATTTTGAAATTTGTGATTTGTTTGGAGCTTGTTTTTTGTTACTTGGAGCTTCTCGTGCTATGCACGAGTTTAGTGGCAAACGGGTGAGTATAAAATACGAACGTACTTTGAAGCAGAGGATAGCCCATCGAAAGGTGGAGTAATACTCTATAATGTCTCCGGACTAAAGACGCAAGTCACTTCGAAAGCGGCGTATTCGCTACCAGCTAGTTGGCGGGGTAAAAGCCCACCAAGGCTATGACGGCTACCGGCTCTTAGCGGAGAGTCCGGCACAATGGGACTGAGACACGGCCCATACACCTACGGGTGGCAGCAGTTAGGAATTTTGCGCAATGGACGAAAGTCTGACGCAGCGATACCGCGTGAAGGATGAAGTCTCTCGGGATGTAAACTTCTTTTAGATAATCATGAAGATTGTCAGAATAAGCAGCTACAAACTATGTGCCAGCAGTCGCGGTAATACATAGGCTGCAAGCGTTATCCGGAATTATTGGGCGTAAAGAGTCTGTAGGCGGTTGCCTAAGTCTTGTTTCAAAGACCTCGACTTAATCGAGGGAAGGGGTAAGATACTGGGTTACTAGAGTGATATCGGGGTTACTGGAATTTGTAGTGTAGGGGTTAAATCCGTGGATACTACAAAGAACACCAAGCGCGAAGGCGGGTAACTAGGTATATACTGACGCTGAGAGACGAAAGCTAGGGAAGCAAATCAGATTAGAGACCTGAGTAGTCCTAGCCGTAAACATTGTCTGTTAATTTTTCGGGATTTATCCTGGGAGATGTAAGCTAACGCGTTAAACAGACCGCCTGGGGAGTATAGCCGCAAGGCCGAAACTCAAACGAATTGGCGGGGAGGTGCACAACCAGTGGAGCATGTGGTTCAATTCGATAATAAGCGATGAACCTTACCTGGGCTTGAAATGTACCTGCAGATCTATGAAAGTAGAAGTCCTTCGAGGGTGGTACACAGCTGTTGCATGGCTGTCGTAAGCTCGTGACGTGAGTTGTTCTCTTAAGTGAGGTAACGAGCGCAACCCCTATTCGGTGTTACTGTGTCACCGAAGACTGCCTAGCATTATTTTTGTTAGGAGGAAGGAGGGGACGACGTCAAGTCATCATGATGCCTATGTCCAGGGCTACACACATCCTACAATGGATTGTACAGAGGGTTGCAATACCGCGAGGTGGAGCTAATCCCTAAAACAATCCTCAGTTGGGATTGCAGGCTGAAATTCGCCTGCATGAACCCGGAATTGGTAGTAATCGCACATCAGCAGAGTGCGGTGAATACGTTCTCACCTCTTGCACACACTGCCCGTCAAATCAGCAAAGTTGGGGGTACCCAAAGCTCAGATTAGTCTGGGTTAAGGTAAATCCAGCGATGAGGGTTAAGTCGTAACAAGGTATGCGTACTGGAAGGTGCGCATGGATCACCTCCTTTGAGGTTTTGTTTCCCGACGAAAGTCGTGGATTCCAACTCAAAACCTTTCTGGTACTGACAATCTTTGGCTAAAAAGTGAAATAGTTGTTAAAAAGCAATAAAACCCTCCCGATGTTTACATCGTGGAGGGTTTTTTGATGGTTTAATTTAGAATTTATTGACCGTTAACTAAAGGAAGTTTCATTGTTAAAGAGATATAATCTTCCAAATTTTCTCCTAACACTTTGCCCATAGGTTTTGACATTGTTCCATCGACGACAACGGCATTAATTGCATTTCTATATGCAGATAATCTTGCATATTCTTCAGAGGTAAATAGTCCTTGATTTTTTCCTATATCAGCGTCTAGAGAGTATTTTTGTTCTGTCATATTGGACTTATTCTCTCTCTCTCTTGCTTTTGTCAACAACATGTTATAGGCTGTTGCATATAAATATAGATTGTAAAAAGTCAAATTTTGGAGTTTAAGGGTTATAATAGGATTGTTCGACTAATAAACTATGATTGACAAAAATAACTTACCCAAACATGTAGCGGTTATTATGGATGGAAATAGACGGTGGGCGAAGGAGAGAGGTTTGAAATCAACCAAAGGACACGAACAGGCAGCACTAAACACTATTGAACCTATAATTGATAAATGTGGAGAATTAGGTATAAAACATGTTACATTTTGGGCGTTTTCGACCGAAAATTGGAAACGTGATGAACAAGAATTAAACGGAATTTTTGAAGTGTTTAGATTGGGATTAGGCAAGCTTGCGGTTAGATTTATACAAAAAGGAGCTCACTTGAGAATATTTGGTGACATTAATAAATTTCCTAGTGATATTGCGCAAAAAGTACAAGACATGTTAAATAAATCTGCAAGTAATGATAAAATTTTTGTTAATTTTGCCCTAAATTACGGTGGAAGAGATGAAATACTTAGAGCTGTGAAAAAAATTGTTAAAGATAAAGTTGTAAGCGAGAATATTAATGAAGAATTAATTTCATCATATTTAGATACATCAGGCATACCTGATCCTGATTTAATTATACGAACTGGTGGGGAAAAAAGAACTTCGGGTTATTTGCCATGGCAATCGGTGTATGCAGAATTGTTGTTTGTTGATACACTATTCCCCGACTTTACTCCGAATGAGTTTGAAATGGCAATTGAAGAATATCAAAAAAGAAATCGAAGAATGGGGAAGTAATTTACAAAAATTTGACACCGAGGGCGATTTGGATGATTTGAGCGATGAAAAAGGAGACGAAAATAATGATAAAACCAATTAATCCAGCAGTGATTTGACCATAACCTTGCTTCATTTTGTTGGCATCACCAGCGGCGGTCATCAGAGTAATTCCGCCCATGATTAGGGTAACTAACAACAATAATCCAGCAGCGACATAAATAAATGGTAATATTTGGGAAATTATAGATCCAACATTGGGAAATTTTTTAACAATCGCGTCACCCTTGGTGATTGAATCAAATGTGTCCATATTTTATAGTCCGGGGATTTGTAAAATATTTAAAGCGATAAGTCGTAAAATAAAAACTCCAAAAATGGAAACCAGTAAACCTTGAATAGCAGAAGTAACAGTCTCTTTGGCACCTTGGACGGCTTTGGGGTCACCACTTGAAGTCGCCATCAGAAAAAAACCATAAACCATCATCAAAAAAGCAATGCCCCCGGCAATGCCAAAAATATATTGGGACAACCAAGCGACAAAAGGACCCATTTCAACCGGGACACAGCCTAAAGCTGAATCAATCCCCCGATTATTGTTACAAAACGGGTTGACAGCCAAAACTGCCCGAGGAGACATTAAAACAGATTGAAAAAGAAATAATAAAAATATCCAGACCATTTCAATAGTATAGCAAATGGTAAAATTATTGAGTGAAGAAAATAGGATGGCTATCGTTGTTATTGTTGATTTTTAGTGTGAATATTGTTTTGGCAAAAAGTATTGATGAAGAATTGGCTGATATTGCGACACAAATCTCGGCTATTGAAAACTCAATGGCGCCACTAAAAAAAGAATCGGGGTCACTTTCAGCAAAAATAAATAGTGCTAAAAGTGCCATAGTACAGGCAGAAAGTCAAATGAAACTTTTGGATCAAAGACTAATTGACAAGGAGGCGGATATGGAAGTGCAAAGAATTTTGATGAGCGAGAGGGTCAGGCGATATTATATAAATTCTAAAAAATATACACCAATAATGATTTTTTTATCGGCTCAAGAAAGTAGCGGGCTTTTGCGTCAATATGCTTTATTTCAGGCGGTAATTTCCCAAGATAAAAATACAATTACTAATTATATTTTTGATTTAAAAAATTTGGAGTTAAATAAACAAAAAGTATTAGTAGAAAAAAATAAAATTGCGGTGATTAAAAAAGATATGGAGACTAGATTTGGATTTTTGGCCGGAGAACTGAAAAAGGCTGAGGCGTATAAAGCGGTGTTAAGCGCAAAACAACAACAATTAATTGCCGAAAAGACGGCGATGTTTAATACTTCTGTCGGTGATGTCTCGTCATCTGATGACCCGGCCTCGAGAGCGGATTATAATCCGGGATTCTCCCCGGCTTTTGCCGTATTTTCTTTTGGAGCTCCACATAGAAAGGGTATGAGTCAATACGGAGCTTTTGGTAGAGCAAAATCTGGCCAAGGTTACGAGACAATTTTAAAAGCATATTATGGTGATATAAAAATTGAAAAAATGGACTCACCGGGGTCAATAAAAACATCGGTGGGGACTTTACCTTTTGAAAGTAATTATTTGGTAGGAATTGCCGAAATGCCGGCTAAATGGGGAGATGATGGCGGGTATGAGGCACTCAAGGCTCAGGCAATTGCCGCTAGAACCTATGCCATTAATTCGACAAATAATTTGGCAGGAAGTATTTGTGTAACTGAGGCTTGTCAGGTCTACAGTAAATCTCGTTATAACTCCCCTGGTCGATGGAAACAGGCCGTTGAAGATACTAAGGGGATGGTGATTAAAAGTAATAAAACAGGAAAGGTGTTTTCAACTATGTACGCGTCAACTTCTGGTGGGTCAACGATGGGCTATAGTTCAGCTGACCATAGTACACCGTCAATTTGGGATACTAAATGTGGTAATCAGGGATGTTGGCCAAATGAATCGTATGAAAAAATTGCGGGGTCGAGCTGGTATTACAAGGGTTGGTACAAAAGCCGGAGTAACAACGCTTATGGGCGTAGTAGTCCATGGCTAAATTTGGAAGAATTTGCTGATATTGTTAATGCTATTTTATATAACTCCAAGACAAATGATTCGAGTCATTTGTCACAAATAAATAATTGTATTGGCTCGTGTGATGGTAATGCGTGGTCGAGAGATGAGTTAAAAAGACAATTAAATGACAAAGGAGGGCCGATATCATCTATAAATTCTATTTCGGTTGACTATTCGACTGGTGGATACACCCAAACCGTGAGAGTGTCGACAGATAAGGGAGATTTTAATTTTGAAGGAGCAATGTTTAAAAACATTTTTACCCTCCGCGCCCCCGGGGCTATTACAGCTAAGTCGAGCTTGTTTAATATTGAGAAAAAATAAAAAATGATTTTGGTATATGCGTTTGCCAATCAATGGGGAACGAATATTAGCAGAAGAGTATTGGCTGAGTTAGAAAAAATTCTTGGTAAAGATAGAATAAACTATCAGGTTGTATTTTTTTCACCCCAACGTTTTTTTGACAAAAACATAAATGGGAGTAATTATGATTTGATGGTCGGGTTGGGTGACTTTAATGGCAATATTTTTAAAATTAGAATGGAGACAGTGGCCCATAATCGATTTGGGGAAAGATCGATTAATCCCCTGTCACCGTATTGTCTAGAACTATCAATGCCAGAAATGGATATTGTAGATACTAATAAATTTTCTGTTGGGGAAAATATGGGTAGTTATAATTGTAATTTTTTGGCCTACAAAATTCAGGAAATGATAAATAATCATCAACCTAATTTAGTGCAATTATTTTTTCATATTGGTAAACGAAGCGAGGCAAAAAGTGTAGCTGTAAATATAGCTAATTTGTTAATAAATAATAATTTAATTTAAATTTCTCGATATAATTTTTTCTCCAGTCAATGCTTCGCGTTGAAATTCCAAAAAAATTACATCTCGAGATTTTTAAATATTAATTTTAATTAATAATCTAAAATTAGTTTTTCGGATAAAAGTTGTTAAAATAGATTATGGTACGAGCAAAAGATTTAGATTTGGTAGCGCCAGATGAGGTGGTGATAGAAAAAATTGAGCCTAAACTTCAAACTTCAAACAAAATAGATAATAATATGAAGGAGTTTAGACAAAAAATGTATGATGTCTTGGGACATACGAAACATTCACTGTCATCGTTTTTAGTTAAACCAAAATCTTTTAAATTTACGGAACAGGACGACCAAGAGGAAATAATACTGGTAATGAGGCCTCATTGGTTTACCAATGTTTCTTGGGTAATTACGACTATTTTTATGTTGATGGTGCCAACATTAGCCAGATTTTTGCCAGTTTGGAATGGAGTACCATTGCGATATCAAATGTTGGGGATTTTGTTTTGGTACATGGTGACCTTGGCTTTTGCCCTAGAAAAATTTTTGTCATGGTATTTTGATGTGTTTATTATTACTGATGAGAGGGTGATTGATATTGAATTTAATAATTTGTTAGATAAAAAATTTTCTGAGGCCAAAATCTCGATGATCCAAGATGTAACTTCGATGGTGGCGGGTGTTTCTCAGACAATGTTAAATTATGGAGATGTTCGAATTCAAACGGCGGCAGAAATCCCTGAAATTTGTTTTGAAAAAGTACCAAACCCTGATAAAGTAATTAAAGTTTTACAAATGATGCGCCAAGAAGAAGAACAAGAAGCCATCGATGGGAGGGTGCGATAATGCTACCTGATTTAAGTGGTTACTTTTTAATTTTGGAAAGAATATTTGCCATTATTGGGACGGGGTTATATTTGATTTTTGCCATTGTGATTGTAAAACAAGTGTCGATGATGAGCAAAAATGTCTATGACAAATTTAACGGAGTGGTGATTGTAGTTTCATATATCCATTTGGCCTTGGCAGTATTTTTAATGTTGATGTCAATCATTTGGCCGTAGTATCATAGATAGTGGAATATAAAATTATTGAAAATAATTTAAGTGATTTTTGGGAGGATAAAAACAAAAAATCTTTTGGGGATAAAAAAGTAGCAATTAAGTTGGATAAAGATATTATTCAAGTCGAAAGTTTAGGGGGAGATGTTTTTTTACAAAGAGAGGGAAAAAGAGCCAAAATATCGACGGAAAATAAAATAGTAAGAGGAACGATAAAAGATAAAGATAAGTTGTTTTTGGAAGATGGGGTGATAATCGAGTTTGAGGATAAAAAAAATATTTTAACAATGCCAAAAGTTAATTGGAATTTGTGGATGGGGGTAATGGTTTTGTTATTAATTATGGTGGTGATATTTTTGGGGTGGAAAAAGACAACGGAAGTAAATGCAGAAAACAATTATCAAAAAGTTTATGCCGTAATTAAGGATAATATTGATAAATCGGAAAATATAAAAAGCATGGATCCAGAAACTGGTTTAAAACTTTTAAACGAAGCCAAAGGAAAAATACAAGAGATAAAAAGTAACAAAAAACATGAAAATGAAACTAACGATTTGGAAAAAATAATTAATGATAAATTGGCGGTAGGAGGGTCGAACGAAGTCATTGGTTTTGAGGAACTTTACGATACAAAAATCGCTGATATTGTTGATAGAAAATATGACAAAATGGAAGTTTTTGGTGAGGTGGCTATTTTGGTTGATAGGGTAAGTAAAAAAATAGTGGAACTAAATTTGATGACAAAACAAGTAAAAAAATATGATATTGATGCAGAGATTACAAATATAATTGACCTGAGTTTTGCAAACAAAAAAATATACTTTTATGATGGTAGAAATATATTTGACATATCAAAAAACAAAATTGCTGATGTCGGCGAGATTGTATATTCCAAAATTATTAGTTGGAATAACAGCTGGTATTTGCTGGGGCAAGATGGAAAAATAGGCAAACTAACTGATGGTAAAACTAGCCAATGGACAACTGATAGTGCCAAACTAATTGATAAACCAATCTCGATGGCAATTGATGGAACAGTGTGGGTAACAGATGTAAGTGGAAATGTAGCGAATTATGAAAAAGGAGTGGTAAAAAAATGGGAGCCATCGATAAGAATAAATGATAATATTTTAGGAATTACAACTACGGCCAACAGTACAAAGATTGCTGTTGTTTCAGATAAAAAAGTATATGTATTTGAAAAAAACAGTGGTAAGTTGTTGGCTACCAACAATTTGGAAAAGGTTGGCATAATTGATGCCAAAATGGGAATCAATGATCAAATTTTTGTTTTGGCCAAAGATCAAAAGATATATAAGGTAAAATAGGGAGTGAGATATTTTAATAAAGATAGTCGAGACTACAACTTCCTCGAGAAATTTGAGGCGGGAATGGCGCTATCGGGGGCCGATGCCAAGGCATTGCGAGTGGCAGGAGTGCAATTTAATGGAGCTAAGGTAGAAATCATCAATGGAGTGCCAACAGTGTTTAATTTGACCATCACTCCCTATAAATTTGCGCAAAATAAAGAATCTGATAAAACAACTGAGAGAAAATTATTGTTAACCAAAAAAGAAATTGCCAAACTACAAAGTTTGCGCCATCAAAAATACATGTTAATCCCCGTGGCAATTTTTACTAAGGGGAGATGGTTTAAGATGGAGGTGGGGGTGGGGAGAAAGATGAAAAAGTATGAGAAGAGGGAGAAGATTCGGGCGAGAGAGAATATGGAGTAAAACTATCTGTTTCGAAGAGTCTCAATATCTTTCTCCATTCTGTCAATTTTGGCCCCATGTAAACTTGATCCAGAAGAAGCTAGAGTGA
>VFLE01000033.1 GCA_009885205.1 Candidatus Shapirobacteria bacterium
CCGTAACTCTATCTTTACCTCAAGATATTGGTCAAACTGCTTCAGTTACTTTTGCCAAATTAGGGTTGGGAAGTACCCATGCACTGTATTTATTAAATGTTGGTGGTACAGCTAACTTCACCAATCTTTTTGCTAGTGGGAATGTCGGCATCGGGACGACGAATCCAGCGAAAAAATTAGATGTTAATGGAGACATTATCATTGGAAATGGCGGAAATGACGGTTATGGGAGAATATTTTTAACACAAAAAACGTCTCGTGGATTACCCACAGTAGTAATGGTTGGAGCAGATGACGGTTCGACTAACGAATTAAATTTTGGTGGTGGAACAACTCAAGGCTATACAGTAAATAACATTAATTTTAGAACCGCAGTTGGTGATACCACTGTAACCGGATCTATTAGAATGTCCATTAACTCCACTGGTCAAGTTAATGTTGCCAGTGGTGGTAACTTAACTTTAGCTGGTGGCATAATCACTCAAACTGGAGCCGGTAACAACTCTTTTGTTGGCAACGTCGGCATCGGCACCACTTCGCCTACATACAAACTTCACGTCATCGGTGATGCCAACATCACTACTAATCTCACCATCGGTGGCTCAATCACTGCCGCTGCATTACCAATTGGTATCGGTACCTCTGTTGTCTACATCGATGCTTCGGGAAATATGATGAAAGGTTTAAGTATTGGCACCACCTATGCTGCCAACAACGGTATTACCCTAACTACAGGCACTTTTGGTTTAGGTGGTACTCTTACTCAAAACACCCAAATTGGTACTTCTTCATTTTTACTTAATTTCATTTCTTCCAATGGATCACAAGCACTCAGCATCGGTCATTCATCAGGATTTATCGGTATCGGTACTACTAGTCCAGCAGGAAAATTAGATGTCTTCGGTGACTCATCACGAATATATCTTGGTAACACTCAAAGATTAGTTTTTTACGGCGGAGATCTAAATGGAACCTTTCCTCCATCTATCTTTACTTCTACTAACAGTGATTTAATGTTTGGCACAAACAACAATTCTGAAAAAATGGTTCTTACTAAAACCGGCAATGTCGGCATCGGCACCACCAACCCCGGCTACAAACTCGAAGTTGTTGGTAATGGTTACTTTAGCGCCAACCTCAATGTCGGTGGTACCCTCAACCTCTCCAACACCAACACTGTCATCGGCACTGGCACTACCGCCTTATTTATCGATGCTTCCGGCAATATTTCTCGTCGAGTCTTGGGTACTATGGCCTTTGATAGTGGAACTTATGACAACTACCTCAATTGGGGTCTCCAGGCCAACAGTGGTGCGACTGTTCCTGTTACTTCTCAACTCAACGTCAATTTTATCAATGGTATTGGTATTTCCATTTCCCAAGTTGGGACTAGTATCACCATTACCAACAGTGGTGTCGGCACTACTTACACCGCCGGCGTCGGTTTAACCCTCTCTGCCACCAACGTTTTTGCCCTTAACTTGGGCAGTACCAACACTTGGACTGGGTTACAAACATTTAGTAGCAATTTTGCCGTTGGTTCCTCCGCCCTTATTACCAACCTCAATGCCAACTATCTTAATTTCCATCCCGATACTTATTTTCTCGATTTTGGTGACACTGATCCCTTTATCCAATCTCTTACTCAAGGTGTAGGTATCAGTCTTAACGGTTCTGGCATCGGTCGGACTGTTGCCGTTGATTTTAATTCCACTAACTTAAAAATTACCACCAATCAACTAAATACTATTCAAGACATTACCACCACCAGTAGTCCCACCTTTGCCAAATTAGGATTAGGCAGTACCCATGCTCTCTATTTATTAAATGTCGGTGGTACCGCCAATTTTGCTAATCTCTACACCAGTGGCAACGTCGGTATCGGCACTACTGCCCCCCTCTACCCTCTCCATGTTGGCACCACTGCCTCAGATGGCGCATCTGGCTATTTTGCCGGTTATGTTGCTGCTCAAAAATTTATCGATCTTGATAATTACGCCAATTATTATCTTGATATCGCCAATGCCAGCGATACTTCGGCTTCCCTCTCCCTCGAACGATCAGGTTCGATCAGGTTCAATAGTAATTACGATGTTGGCACCACCAGCTGGCAAAGGATTCAAAATGGACCAGCAGTCAAAATTCAAAGTATTTATGATGCTGTTGGTGCCAACGGCGGTTTATACCTCGCCGCGGCCACTATCGGCACTAGTGTCACCGACATTGGTACCTCGTGGGATTCCGGTCTCTGGATTTCCGCTAAAGCCAGTAACACCGGTTTTGTCGGCATCGGGACAACAGCACCGGGATCAATTTTGCACCTTTCTAGTGCATCAGGTTCTGGATCAAAGATAACCCTTCAAACGACTGA
>VFLE01000132.1 GCA_009885205.1 Candidatus Shapirobacteria bacterium
CTGGCTGTTGATTTGAAAATACGAACAGAGTCATTTGACGATACAAAAGAGAAAATGTCTAGCATCGTGGGGCTTAATAAATAAAACGCTCACGATTTACATGTAATAATATACTTAAAATAAATTGTTGTTTATTGAAGTCGGCAATCCATGACCAAATAAAATCATATACACCAATATCAATGCAGCGAATAAGATGCTTCGGTTTTCAGCAACAATTTGTTTTTGACCAAGTATAAAAATCATAAATAGGTATAACAAAATACCAATTATAGCAGAATGCAACACCATCATTCGCCCGTTTTCCATTTGTATATATATATTCTGTATAAAAAAATCGGCATATTATTGTCTAAAGATGTAAATCTCTAAATGCGGCATCTCTCAAAAAACGAATTTGTCACTGCCTCATCTGCGCCGGCTGTCATAAAATCGGGGATATAATTTAAATTCCCTTTTTTCCAAGCCAAAATGGCGGGAATCCCGTTAATACGACGTTTACTCTTTAAAAATCCATATACCTCAATCGACTCATCCACATCGATTTTGCAGCACTGAACTGTATCAGGAAGAGCGGCGAACCATTTCTCGACCAAGGGCTCTATTTTTTTACAGGGCCCGCACCATTCCGCTCCAAATTTGATGATTACATATCCCGGATTTTGCATCAAAATCTCTTGGAATTTTACTAAAGAGTCGATTTCTGTAATAACCGGCAAAGACATTTATATATTATCTAGTATTTTCTTTAATACCTTTTAAGGTTAAGGGAACCAATGTTTAAGGGAACCAAGGTTCCCTTAAGATCCCTCCTTTTCTGGTGAGGGAAACCAAGGGTTAAGGGAACCAAGGTACCCTTAAGATCCCTCCTTTTATAATGGAGCCGAGATTATCAGAATTCGCTTATGGGAAACCTTGGTCATCCTAAACTGTAAACATATTTAGCTGCATCGGCCACATGTATTATCAACGGAAAATCCGAATCGTCTTCCGCTATTTTAGCTAAAGGAATAGTAAGAGTTATTTGATCCACTTTCATTTGAAACGAAAAATCGAAATCAGTTTCCTCTTCCGTAATCCAATCATTTTTTACATCCACCAAAAACAATAATTTCCCCTGTCGAATCAAAGTAAGATATGGCAAAACGGCATCGAGCGTCTTGATATCATTTGTGGGAACAGTTTCATTTTTCGAGACATACACTTTGAAAATGGGCGTCTTCCCAGAACGGATAAGATTCCATAAAACAGCCGCCAATTCCCTCTGTTTAGTCGCATCCAAAAAATCAGACAAATTTCCTATATGTGACATTATTTCGATGTAAATATACATTAAACCGCCCTTAAAAAATTGTCATAATATATGAATGAATAAAGAAGAAGCGGCACATAATCTAAAAATAGAGTCGTACACGCTAGATGAACTTCTTGGACTTTTCGAGATAAAATCATATGACATTTCAATCGAAGATTTGAAAAGATCGAAAAAAAAGGTTCTTATGTTGCATCCGGACAAATCAAGGCTTCCTGCTGATTATTTTTTGTTTTATAAAAAAGCTTTTGATGTAGTTGTTCAATTCTATGAAACACAAAATCGGCAAAATCAAAAGATTACGGAAGAGACCGTAAAATATTCCCCATTGAATACGGCGGGGCATAATAAAAATACAACGGAACATGTTACGAAAGTGATTGACAAAATGTCCAAGAGTGATTTTCAAGATAAATTCAACGAATTATTTGAAAAAAATGCCATGGCCACGCGACCCGACACCAAACGAAATGAATGGTTTCAAAAAGAGGATCCTGTATATAAATCACCGGAAAACCAGTCGGTTTCGGCGAAAAATATGGGGGAAGTATTTGATACAATGAAACGGCAAAATGCGGGCTTGGTCCGATATCGCGGGGTTGAAACGATGAACTCTAGTTCGACGGGGGGGAACTTTTACGATGAAGTGGATGACGATTCCTATGTAACAAGTGATCCTTTTAGCAAATTAAAATTCGATGATTTGCGAAAAGTGCACAAAGAACAGACTGTTTTTGCTGTGAGCGAGTCTGATTTCCAAAAAGTTCAGACGTTTCAGTCGGTTGATCAATATAATCGGGAACGTAGTAAATATTCATATGATCCTATGGCGAAAGATGATGCGCAAAAAATATTGGAACAGAAAGAAAAAATGACGAAAGAGGCTACTATGCGTAAACAATATGAGGCGAATATTCAGAGCCAGAAATTTGCGGAAAAAAACAAATCGGTGATGGCGGCTTTTTTACAAATTCAATAAATTATATTTCGTTATCTATATATATACAATGAAAAAAAGAACAGCAAGGAAAAAGAATAAAACGAAGCGAATTTCGAAAAAAATGAAAGGCAGTGGACTTTATGATAATGCATGGATAACCAAAGAAGGAAATGTAAAAATTAAAAAAAACATTATATATAATCCTAGAAAACTACGGTATACTAAAAATTTAGAAGATTTAAAAATTACATTATCAATCGGGAATGAACCCTACACGTTTTACGGAAAATTTCAATGGGATTTAAATATTTTTAAGTCGTATAAATATACAATTCGGCCTTTTAGTTTTAGCGCGATAGATAAAATAATATTAGACCATTTCGCGGGAAAAATAACGAGAAAAACAAAGATAGAAACAACGGGAGAAACAACGGGAGAAACAATATGCAAATCTAAGTGCAAAGTGTCAATAAAAGATGGTCAAATAAGCATTGATAAAGATAGCGCTACCGATTGTGATTTCTATTTCGTGTTTAAAAAAATTGAAGGGCAATCTCATAGCTTCGAGAGTTATACTATAAAAATTATAGCATATAAAAATGGCGATAGTTTTATAGAACTTTATAATAATTCGATAGTTATTAATAACAACACTTGGTTTGAAGAATTTTGGTATAATTTAATTCCCTTAAAATGTACATTGGCAGAAAAACAAGAAAGTAGCTGCGCTGAATTAAATACCATAAAAGTCCTATTCCCCAATACTACCTATACTTATTTGCAAGAGAATAAACAAGAGAATGAATATCTCGCGAATCATCATCCACTCAC
The DNA here is from genome assembly GCA_009885205.1 of Candidatus Shapirobacteria bacterium. GTDB lineage: Bacteria > Patescibacteriota > Microgenomatia > UBA12405 > UBA12405 > UBA12158. The sequence continues at coordinate 3,084 of VFLE01000132.1, forward strand.
GTATGAAATTAAGCCAATATTAGACCCAACCTAACTCGAAAATCGACATTCACAGTTCAAGTAATATATTATACACCGATAAATGAATTAAAATGGGACAAACCTCCGTAGGAGGTTTGCCTTTTAATTCATTTATCGGTTAAGCGTAGCAAAGTTGCCCTTAAATCTCTATTGAGACGCCTCTGCTTCGCATGGGACATCCCATTATAAATCTTCAAGGGTGTAAATCTTGATTTTTTGTGAAAACTTCCATTTGCTTACTTGCAGTGACCATTTTTATTTTAATTCTTGTTTTTTATAA
>VFLE01000038.1 GCA_009885205.1 Candidatus Shapirobacteria bacterium
ATAACTCCTAAAATTTTGCAAATTTATACTCTTTATATGCATTGCACTAGGATATCAGATTATGTTATTCTTTTTTATCTCCTACCTTAGTACTATTAGTTATAAAGACAATTATGATGATATCAGTTGACACTCTAATTAATTCACCCATCGAAAAAGTTTGGCAGCACTGGACCAGTCCCGAAAGTATCACCAAATGGAACCAGGCCAGTGACGATTGGCATTGTCCATTAGCCACAAACGATTTAATTCTCGGTGGTAGTTTTTGCTATACCATGGCTGCTATCGATGGTAGCGACAGTTTTGATTTTACCGGCATTTATACCAAAATTGAACCACAAAAATTAATCGAAACCACGCTGACTGATGGTCGCAAAGTCTCAGTCGAATTTGAAAAAGTTGATGATGACAATACAATTGTGACCGAAAACTTTGAAACCGAAGAAACCAATAGTATTGACCAACAACGCACCGGCTGGCAGGCAATTTTAGACAATTTCAAAAAATACTGCGAAGGGCAAAAATAAATTTTATCCAAAAAATATTTCTTGACACATATTTTGGATAACCTTGTTTTTTATTTTGATTGATTTGATTAATTCTTTTGCTCTCGGTGTCGCTCGCTCGTATTTATAAAGTATTTCCCTTTTCATTTCGTCGTCATTCTTATTTTTGTAATTGTAATACCATTCGATATTGCAAGAAAAAAACGAAACACTATCAGCATCTTTTAATATATCTGCATCTTTGGTTCCACCTACTTCATGTCTTAAAACCAAATCAGCAGTCTCAACAATCAATTCCTTAGAATATCCAAATTTTGCCATCAATTCCGAAATTAGCTTGGCGCCTCTTTTCGCATGTCTCACTTTATATTCATCATAAGTTTCCCCATCTTCTCTAATAATTTTCTGACCTATTCCTCTATCTATATCGTGTGCCAGTGCTGCAATTTGCAAACTTTCACTAGCATTTTTATCAATTTTCTTTACCCAATTTAAAGTATCCAAGGCATGTGCACTTTCTAATTCAAATTCGGCACTAGCCAAAATTTTAATTATTTCTAATTTAATTTTTTCAAATTTTGGAGACTTTTTTATCACACCAAATTATATCAATTAAAATGGTCTCTCCCTTCGTCTGTTAAAATACTCTCATGAAATTAGCTATATTATTACCCGGTTACATCGAGTCGCCCGATTATCGACATTTGGTTATTATCGATCAAAAATTATCAAATCTTGGATATCAGGTTGTCCGAGTCGATGCCTGCAATCTCTGGTCAACCTGTGATACTCAAAATTACACCACCACCAATTATATAAATCAGGTCAAACAAATTATTGAGTCGTATTTACCAGAAAAACCTACAGAAATTATACTCATTGGTCACAGTTTGGGGTGTCTTGTCGCCCTTTATGTTGCCAAATTATATAAACAAGTTTCAAAAGTAATTTGCCTTAGTCCTCCTGTCGCTCTCGACAAATCAGACCACAAATGGGTCGATGGTTTCCGAGTTTCCAAAAAAGATTTACCCGATAATCCCATCGATTTCCGTCAGTTTTCTGTCCCATTTTCGTTCGTAAATGATCGTAAACAGTATTCAATTGTCGATACTTTAAATAGTTTTACTAAACCATTTTTAATAATTATTGGTGAAAATGATTCATTGCTCCCCGATGTCGAGGAGTTGGTGAAAAATAAAAATATCAAAAACTTTATAAAAATAAAAAACATGGGTCACGACTTCCGCCAGTCCGAAGAACTTTGTTCTCAAGTCACCAGTGAAATTGAAAAGTTTATAACTTATTAAGTTTATTTAAAATACTTATTTTTACGTTTTCAGTTATTTCACCATGTGTAATTAAACTCTTCATAATTTTCGTTAACATGTATTTTGATATCTTTTTCTCAACCACCCAAATTACGATATATTCCATTTCAATAATAAATTTACCTACTAAATTCTCATAGTTGTTTATCTGCAGAAAATAAGCTCCAAGTGCCACAGCTGATCTTTTATTGCCGTCATTAAAAGCATGATTCATCGCAACTGAGTAAACTAGATGTGACAACTTTATATGTAATCTCGGATAATAATTATTGTTTTGAACAAATCCAATCACACTTTCCAATAAGTTAATTTCCTTAATTCCACCTAATCCACCTGAGATTTTAATAATCTCATCATGTTTTTCTATTGCATATTTTATTGTAAAATAGTTATACCTTTTCATTTATCCTTTAGTCTTTTAAATACTGATTGATACTGTTCTATTCTTTTCGACAACTCAGCACTTTTTTCTCCAAGAAATCTTTCAAAATCATCTTTATTAAGTGGAGTTATATAACTAATTAACTCCAGATGAGTTTTTTCTCTTAGTCCATAATCACGACTAGCCATTTTTCTGCGCGCCAATTCTATTGGTGGTTTCCAGGCAGGGCTACTTTCGAAGTTTTTAAATATTTGATCCACTTCTTTTGGTGTTAATTTTCTAGATAATTTTTCTGATTCTTTTTTCATTTCGTATGTCAATCCTGTTTCATACATAGAAATAGCCGTCAACACTTCTGAATACATAGTATCTCTAACATTTTCTTCCTTGTTGAGATTTAGTATTTGTCTATATTCGCCTGCATGTTCTTTAAAAATACTTTTGTATATTTTATTTGTATATGTTGCATATTTAAAATTCCCCATAGCAACATAACTTTTTAGTGCATTAACAAAATCTTTACGATAGTTCTCTCCGGCATATAGGGCAATCAAATAATCCTCATCCCTCTGATTTATGTATTTTGTACTACCTCCTGCCTTTTTATTTACAACATCGATGACAATGTCCAGTATTAAACTTCTTAACAATCTTGCTCTCTCACTTTCTGCCAATAGCATCCCTAAATTTAATAATGCCTTAAAATTAAACACGCCGAAGTTTGTTGTTTTGCGAGGGACATTAATGTCCATATCAAACATGTTTTTAAACATTTTCAACCTATTTCCAGTCAAAACCTCATAACCATTTTCACCTAGTTCAAAACTATATTCAGAAACATATCTTCTAATTGTTTTAGGGCTTACCTCAAAAAATGAGGCCAGTTGATCTGTTGTATATTTATAGCCACCTTCAAAGTTCAAACCATTTATTCCCACTTCTTTTTGAATATATTCAAGTGCAAACGGATTGTTTAGTACATTTTTTCTCTGAATTGCAGAATCTGGTAGTACTTTTGTCATGTAATCATTTTACATCTAAATCCAAGTGTTTTTATCTCCCCACCCTTATCAAATTCTCCTCTTCCCCCTTGGTCCCGTAAATCAGCATCCAATTTTTAGTAGGGGAATATCGACCTTGAACTTCTAGGACACTGGCTCCGGTGATTTTATTAAGGGCCCACATTCGAGTCGGTAAATCATAATTTTTCCACCAATCACCTACAATAGTTTCCGACACATATTTAATAATCCCTATCTTTCGGGCATCAATGTGTTTGGCCAATTCATCATTTTTTAATTGTCCATTTTCAATTAATTTATTAAACTCGTCCACAAATTCATTACTGGGTGAGTCAGTGAATAAATTTTTTCCAAATCGATAATACACTTGTCCTATTCTTGTGGGAATATTTTTATTGGCCAAAACTACGATACTCATAATATCGGTAGGCAATTTTTGTCCCAAAACTCGAGTATGTGGACTACCGTCAAAAATATCAATCACAATTTTTGTTGGTCTACCCCGCTCACAACGGAGGCTACACACAAAATGTTCAATGGCCAAATCTTTATCCAATTTCCCTTTTTCATCTTCCAACACCAAAGCATAAACCAATTTATAACTTTGTCCTTCATTTTGAATTTCTTTCCAAGCGCTATAATTTCCAAACTTTGAAAAAATATCCACCGTCTCGGGGTTTTTAAACCAATTTTCCAATTCTTTTTGGTCGACATTGGCAATGTCGGCACTGGTATATGGTGCTGCCAATAAGTCGGGACTATAGGCACTTCGAAGCCACACTCCTTTGTTATTTGCTTTGGCTCTAGTGATTGACGCCAATATTTCATCAATGTTTTCGGCAGGAATAATTTCTGCCGGAATCGAAATTTTATCTCCAAAACATTTAGAAATAAACAATGTTTGACCCGCCTTTTTCGACAAATATTTCGAGGATATTTCTAAATTTTGATTAAATTCCCCAAAAACCACATCTTTATTTTTCTCATTAATAAAATCAGACCACGAATTTTGGACTCCAAATTTTTCTTCCCATTGTTCTTTAACCATTATTGCAAACTGATTAAGTTCGCTTTTAATTATTTTTCCCCGTCCTTGATATATTTTTCCGCTAAACGAATCAACTGTAATCATTTCGTCAGTGGCGATTTTATCAACCGAAGTTACTCCCATCACTCCCGGAATATTCAAAACGTTTAGTACCAACCCCATGTGGCTTGATGGCCCACCCTCGGTAGTAACCAAGGCTTTGAGTTTATTGGTATCAGTCAACAGTTCCAAATCATTGGGGTCAAAATGGTCACACACCAAAATTATTTCTTCTCCATTTTTTAATCTATTTTTTGCCTCAGCCACTCCAAATATTGCTTTCCCCACACCCACCCCAGTATTTAACGCCGAACCATTGGCAATAACTACACTGTTATTATCTAGTTCCAATTTTTCGACAAATGCATTATAAATTGTATTCGAATCAATTTCCTCTACCACTTCATCAATTATTTTTACTCTTTCTTTGACTAAATTTTCTTGAATCGCAAAATAAGACACGGGTGGCACCTTGGCTACTCGCGATTGGAGAATATAAACTTTTTTAGGGTCATCGATATCTTCCCAAGTCACCTCAACATCAACCACTGCTTTTAAATTCTTCTCAATTTTTTCAATGTATCCAAAAATCTGTTGTTGAAAATTAATTGGTAATTCGTTTATCAATAATGGTTTAGAATAGCCCCTGACCACATTTTCCCCCTGACTACAGGGCAAAAAGTGACCAGTCAATTCTTTGGCCCCGGTTTCAAAGTTTCGCGAAAAAACTACTGCACTTCCCGACTTTTCGGAAAGATTGCCAAATATCATTCTTTGGACAATCACTGCTGTCCCAATATCATGGGGAATCCCCGCCATATTTCTGTACTCCACTGCGCCCTGACTATTAAACGAATCCAAAACTGCCTGAATACACAAGAACAATATCTCTTGAGGATTACTTAAATTAATTTCATGATGGTCGTTAATTACTTTAGTAAATAAATCAACTTTCTTTTGCAATAAATTTTCTTCAGTCTCATCATCAACAATTTGCTGTTCAATTTCGGCAAAAAGCTTATGATCAATTTTCAGTACCGAGTGTCCAAACATTCTCAAAAATTGCTGATACGAACTTAGGGCCGCTTTCTTCCCAAACTTAGCTATTATGGCTGGCAAATTTTCTGGAGTAATTCCAATATCCAAAATTGTTTCCATCATTCCCGGCATCGAAAATTTTGCCCCCGATCTAGCCGAGACCACTAGGGGATTATTGATGTCCCCAAAAGTTTGGCCGGTTCTTTTTTCAATTTCTGCTACCGATTGCAAAATTGATTTTTTAATATCGTCAGTCAAACCTTTATTTTCTTGATAACTTTTCCAAAGATCGGCAGACATTACAAAACCAAATGGGACATTCAACCCCATCCTAGTCATTTGAATTAACGACAGTGCCTTTCCCCCAATTTCATCGCTACCAACTTCTTCCGCAGTGTCAAAGAAATAGATTTTCATAGAAGCTATTATACCTCCAAAACCACCCGCCAAATTGATATAATATATCATGGTAAATAAAGCCAATTTAGCTAAATATTTTTGGGATGTAGATGTGGCAAAAATTGATTTTGAAAATGATTATTTGTATGTAATTAACCGACTTTTAGACAAAGGGGATTTAATCGCCGCTTCTTGGGTTTTAAATAGTTATTCAAAAAATAAAATTATTGAAACTCTAAAATCACGGCGCGATTTTTCCGCCAAATCAGGTACTTTCTGGGCCAATTATTTAAATGTTCCCTTAATGGAGGTAGCATGTTTGAAACCGTCTTATCGCCAAGCTCGAAAACAGCTTTGGCCGTTTTAGGTCAAAGTAAATTACTAAATAACGCCTATTTGGCTGGCGGTACTTCGCTGGCTTTACGTTTAGGTCACCGTATTTCCATCGATTTTGATTTTTTTTCACCAGTAAAATTTGACCCTGTTAAATTAGCCGATTCACTCAAAACAATTGGCAAATTTGAAGTCGATACAGCTACCGGAATTACTTTAATCGGTCAATTTAACGATGTCAAGTTTAGCTATTTTGGATATGACTATCCATTGTTAAATCCAACAGATATTTATCAAGGTATCCAAATTGCCAGCATTGATGATGTCATTGCTATGAAATTAGTTGCCATTTCCGACCGAAACACTAAAAAAGATTTTATTGATTTGTATACAATTTGTCATCAGGGTGTATCAATCGAAAAAATGTTTGAAATTTATGACCAAAAATATCATGTTTTGCAAGATAATAAATACACTTTAATCAAAAGTATGACTTATTTTGAAGAAGCTGATGCCGATATTATGCCCGAAATGCTGGCAAAAATTTCCTGGGACGAAGTCAAAAAGTTTTTTATTTCTGAATCGGTTCGTCTTGGTAAGACATATTTTTAAACAATCTATAATAAATCACCCCAATTGACACCATTAACAGCTGGACGACGAATAATGACCTGGCTACGCCAAACCGGTCGGCCGCCATGCCAACCAAAATAGCCGAAATAGAATACAAAATATTGCCCACAAACGAGTTTATTGATGTCATAGTTGCCCTTTGCTCGTTAGTAAATTCATTTTGTAAAATCGTACTCTTGGCCACCGTACTCGGCCCGTATGTCACCGAGGCCGTGGCAATCATAAACGGCGAAGCAACAGAAGGAAAA
>VFLE01000107.1 GCA_009885205.1 Candidatus Shapirobacteria bacterium
AGCCCGGCAACTGCCGTGGCCGAAGTCGAAGAAAAGACAGAATTCGATGTCATTGTCACCAACGCTGGTGCCAACAAAATCGCTGTTATCAAGGCTGTCCGTGAATTTAAACCTGAATTAGGTTTGAAAGAAGCCAAAGATATGGTCGATGCTTGTCCCGCTAACCTCGGCACTATGAAAAAAGATGCCGCTGCCGAAGCCAAAACCAAGCTCGAAGCCGCCGGCGCGCAAGTCGAACTAAAATAAAAATATTTTTATTTTAAACTTTAATCCCCCATCCTATGGGGGATTTTTGTGTTATAATCCGTCATGCCCACAGAAATATCTATTATCGGCTTTCCTGAAACAACAATTACTCTGGTCAAAAAACGTCTAGAATCCGGCCCAAAACAAGATCTTATTAAGAAACTAGTTGGCAAAATACCTCCAAAAGGTAAATGTGATATTAGTACTCTTTCGGATCAACTAGGATCTATTATTGATAAAGATACTACCACCACAATTCAATCTAGAGGTAGAGTCTTTGTTGGCATCAAAAGCCGTCTTACTCAAAACAATGAATTAATTTTACAAACAGGACAAGAAGCTAAAATATGTCTCACAGGATATGGTCAACCATTGCCAGAAAAAGCTGTTATTTGTGTTCGAAACAAAATCTCCCAAATCTAAAAATCAATTTTTCTTGATCATCGCCTTAATAAAGGCTGTGAATATCGGATGTGGTGCCAGTGGTCGGCTTTTATATTCTGGATGAAACTGGGTGGCTACAAAGAACGGGTGAACCGTCTGCGACAATTCAATCGCCTCCACCAACTTGCCATCGGGACTCGTCCCTGCAATTATCATCCCCGCTTTCTCAAATTGCTCTCGATATTCATTATTAAATTCATATCGATGCCGATGCCTTTCTTGCACCAAATCTTCGTCATATATTTTATTTAATAAACTATTTTTATAAATTTTACACGGCCACGCCCCTAATCTAATCGTCCCCCCATATTGGTGTAATTCCAAATATTTTTTTTGATCAAGCATTATATGAACCACTTTATATTTTGTTTTAGCATCCACTTCTTCCGAATTTGCCTTTTTCAAATTTAATACATTTCTAGCAAACTCAATCACCGCCATTTGCATCCCAAAACATAACCCCAAATAGGGTATTTTATTAACTCTAGCAATGGACACTGCCTCAATAATCCCTTCCGTTCCTCGACTCCCCCAACCCTGTGGCACCACAATTCCATCATATTTTTTTAAAACTTCTTCATCTAGCTCACTCGAATCAATCGCTTCAATTTTTATTTCCACATCATTGGCTATTCCCCCATGTTTTAATGCCTCCATAACCGACACATAGACATCAGCATGCTTTCCCTGCCCAAAATTCACATATTTCCCTACAAGTCCGATCCGTATGGGCAGAATCCCATTTCTGCCCTTTGTCAAAGCTTTCCATTTCTCCAGTTTTGGTTTTTTTGAAGTTTGAAGTTTGAAAATTTTAAATATTTTTTTGAGTATTCCTTGTTTTTCTAACACCAATGGCACATCATAAATCGATTTACAATCCTTATCATCAAAAATGGCATCATCATCCAAAAAACAACGTCTGGCCAAAGTTTCTCGCCGTGGCTTATCCAAACCTATTTCACTTCGGGTAATTAAAATATCAGGAATAATTCCTGTCGATCGCAATTCCGAAATCGCATGTTGAGTTGGTTTTGTCTTCAATTCTCCAACATTTTTTAAATATGGCACATAAGACACCAACACATACATCGCCCTGCGTTCCCGTCCCATTTCTCGAGCCGCATATAAAAACGGTAAGTTTTCAATATCACCAGTACTTCCACCAATTTCAACCACTACAAAATCAAAACCTTTTTCCATTTCATAAAATCTTCTCTTAATTTCGTTGGGCACGTCGGGAATCATTTCCACATCTCGACCTCCATATTTAAAAGCTCGTTCGTTGTCAATAATCGTTTTGTAAATTTTCCCCGAAGTAATATTATTATCTTTGGAAAAATTTTGGTTCAAAAATCTTTCATAATTACCCAAATCTTGATCAATCTCACCCCCATCTTCCGTTACAAATGTCTCCCCATGCTCCTGTGGTCTCATTGTCCCCGCATCCACATTTAAATATGGATCAATTTTGACCATGTTTACTTTAAATCCCGAGGACTTTAGCAACATCCCTATCGACGATGCCACAATTCCCTTACCCAAACCTGACACCACCCCACCAATTACAAAAATATATTTCATAATCCCCATTCTGGACCCACAAATCCACCCTGTCAATTGATTTCTTTTATTTCCCGACTATAATATCTTTATTCCTACCCTCTAATTAATCCTGCCTTTTCTGGATTGCCTCTAATATATTCTTTAATATTAAATAATTCCCTATCATTTCGGACAATTCTTTCATAAAAATTTCTCTGCCACAATTTTCCATAAAATTTTGACCATCCAAAATTTTTTACACCAAAAATATATTTATTCGTGGACATTATTTTAAATCGCTGGATTATTTCGGATAATGAATATTTTTTTATATTTTCAGGGCAGATACGGGGATCTGCCCCTACAATATTTTGTGGTGTACGGGCGGAATCCCATTTCCGCCCATTATTATTATCATTGGCGGAATCCCATTTCCGCCCATTATTATTATCATTGGCGGATTCCCATATCCGCCCATTATTGCAATCATTATTTTTTGGGCAGATACAGGGATCTGCCCCTACAATATTTTGTGGTGTACGGGAGGAATCCCATTTCCGCCCATTATTATTATCATTGGCGGATTCCCATATCCGCCCATTATTATTAATTTCAATTATCAAATGGATATGATCCGGCATTACAATGTATTCGACAATATAAATTCCTTCATAAAAAATCGGCATCTCACAAATCAATTTTTCAATCATCTTTCCAGCATCATTTATTCCAATTTCATCCCAAAACATTTTTAATTTGTTTTCAACATCAATCGTTACAAAATACAATCCTTCTTTTTTATAATCATACCCATCTAACCTAATTGACCTACGATGATAATCCATCGTAATAATTATTACATATCTACAGCAATTCTGTCTTTTCCTCTTTTAAAATATCTGTCACCTCTTTGACTTTATTTGACATTGTTCGTGGAGCAATAAAAATAGCATCATCCATTTCCACCACCACCATATCTTTCATTCCTACCAAGGTCATCATCTTATCGTTCTGTGAAATTACTAAATTTCCACTACTATCAACTTCTACCGAATCACCTTCAATTGTTGGTAAATTTTTTGCTATTCTATATCGATATACATCATCCCATGTTGTAATATGAGCCCAATCAAAAGGTAATTCTATAGCCATCATCTTATTTTCCTTGATAATTTCTGTTGTTACCAATTCGATTCGACCTGGATCAAATTTTGGGTATATTCTTTCAATCTCTTGTTTTTCACTATCAGTATCAAATACTTGGTTTAATTCGTTTACTAGTTTAAACCAGTCTGGTCGATATTTTTTTATCGCTTCAAAAAATTCTTTTGGTCTCCAAGTCAAATGGTTTGTATGAGTCCCCACTATGTTTTTCTGTGAAATTTCGGTAACTTGCTCCAATGTCATTCGTTCTTTTACCACATTAATAAATTCTTTAATTTCGTAAACATTCATTCCACTGTCAAGAGTTTTCTTCTCCCCCATTTTCATCAAATCACTCCCTGTTTCTACGTATTTTGGCACGATTGTACCGGTAATCAACTTGCCTTCTTTTTTAACCAATTTTTCCATTTCCTGTATCATGTCCAAAAATTTATCAGCCGGTTCACGAGTACAAACTGATTGCACATAAAAATAAACAATCTCGTCTGGATATCTTTTTGCCACTTTTGCCATAGCCAAACACGAGGCCGGACCCGTATCTCTCGCCATCGGCTCAATAATATAATTTTCTTTAGGAATATTTGAAGTTTGTTCTTCTACATAATGAACCAATTCTTCAGTCGTTGACACAAAAATATCTTCCACTTTATATCTTTGCAACAATGAATCAACCGTTAATTGAAATAGTGTTTTTTCTCCGATTATTTTTATAAATTGTTTCGGAGCTTTGACTCGACTATACGGCCACAGCTTACTGCCCGACCCACCCGCCATGATTACAAATTTCATAGTGACTCCATTATATTACATTTAATTCTTTTTTCACTGCCTCAGCTAAAACAATTTTGACATACGATTGATATGGCACATCCTTTTTATTCGCAATCATCTTTAAATCAGAAACAAGAGAACTTGAAAATCTAAATGTAACCATTTTTGATTCTTCAGCTTTATTTGATATTTTTTTAATCATATTTTTTACAAAACAAATTAATATTCTCAATCGTTGTTCTAATAATTCTTCCAATCGCCTCTTTGGTATTAAAGGCATTATGTGGGGTAAACACCACATCATCCCGATCTCTTAGCAAATGGTATGACAAAACTTCTTGCAAATCATCTTTAGTTGGTCGAGTGCTTGATACCATGGCCACACTTTCCAACATATTTTCATCCTCAGTTACATCTAGTCCTGCCCCCCATAAAATTTTATGGTCCAACCCCCACACAATCGCTTCTGTTTTTACTACCTTTCCCCGTGAGGTGTTTATCAAAATTGACCCGGGCTTCATCAATTTAATATTATCCATATTAATCAAATGCCTCGTCTCCGGAGTATTTGGCACATGCAACGTTACAAAATCCGCTTTGCTTAAACAACTCTCCAAATCGTCACCCCTATCTACCGCTATCACCTTCATTCCTAATCCTTTTGCTATTTTAATAACTTTTTTACCAATACTACCTACTCCAACTACTCCCAAAGTCTTACCAAATATATCAATTCCAGTTAATCCTTCGGGGCTAAACTCCCCCTCTTCCACCGATTGATGAGCTGGCACAATTCTTTTTGCCACCGCCAAAAGCAAAGCCATCGCATATTCTGCCACCGTATTTGAACCATAATTTGGCACGTTAAAAATTTCTATTTTTCTTTTTTTACACTCAACAATATCAATATGGTCAACCCCCGTCGATCGCGTCGCAATCATCCTCAAATTAGGTAACTTATCTAACACTTTTTTATCTAAAAAAGAATAAACAAAAACCGATACCACTTCATATCTCTTGGCCACTTCTATATTTTCCTGCAACTCTTCGCCAAATATCCCCACTCCCGTCGTATCTAAATTAATTATTTCTTTTTCAATTATTTCCCTTTCCCAACTCTTCACTCCAAAAAACCCAATTTTATATTGATTCATATATACATATTATATTAAATCGTCGTTCTAATCCAATAAAAACTAATTTAACTAAAACATTTATTCTAAAAATATAAATTTCTTCCATTTTGAATAAGTTTATTATAATTTTTTATTAAATAAATTTCCTTTTGACCTAAACATTCCTCATTCTTCAATTTTAGTATTTGTATCATCTTGACCTACAAGTATAGTGTATGTTTTAATGAATATAGTTAAAGATTAATCTGATACAAGAGGAGCCACCATATGGACTATCAAACAACCACAGAAGATAAACCTGTAGTACAGAAATCTGCCCAAAAAAAAGTTAACGGTGTCAGTATTGACAACCTCCCCGACCTTTTAACCGTCGCCGAAGTTGCCGACTTACTCCGTGTTTCAAAACTCACCATCAAACGGTGGGGTAAACGAGGAAAATTAGCTGCTATCCGCATCAATGCCCGTGGTGACCGACGATATCGAAAAGAAGCTGTACTATGGCTTCTCGGCATTCAAGCCGAATAAACCCACTTTGCTTAAAGGCTGTTAGATTAACTTCTGACAGCTTTTTTGGTTTCTTTAGCTCTAAATTTGAACTGTAAGGCCAAATTTTGGCTAAAGACACAATCCCGCAACGGCGGGATTGATTATGTTGTTGTTCGTCCCCTCGGTGTTCTTTTAACCAACCCTTTTTTCATCAAAAATGGCTCGTAAACATCAGTAATCGTCCCCACATCTTCGGTCAATGCTGCCGCAATATTTTCTACTCCCACCGGTCCCCCACCATACTGATTTTTGACTACATCTAAATACCTTCTATCTGCATCAGATAAACCCATTTCGTCAACACCTAAATTTAACAAAGCAACTTTAGCTTCTTTTAAATTTATAATTCCGTCCGAGTTTACCTGAGCATAATCGCGGACTCTCTTTAATAATCTATTGGCAATCCGCGGTGTTCCTCGTGATCTTTTAGCAATTTCTTGCGCCGACACTTCATCAATTTGTGTTTCCAAAACTTTTGCCGTTCTTTTGACAATTTCCGATAAATTATTATCATCATAAAAATCAATTTGTTGGACCAATCCAAAACGATCACGCATCGGACTTGATATTAATCCGATTCTCGTCGTCGCCCCCACAATCGTAAATTTTTGCAATTTTAATCGCACCGATCGTGCCGATGGCCCTTTTCCTAAAACTATGTCGAGAGCATAGTCCTCCATCGCACTATATAGCGTCTCCTCGACAATTTTGTTTAACCGATGAATCTCATCAATAAACAAAAAATCACCTTTTTTAAGGCTTGTCAGAATCGAGGCTAAATCCCCCGCCCGGGTCAATGCCGGACCAGAAGTAATTTTAATATTTGACCCCATTTCCCCCGACAACAGCATCGCCAGCGTTGTTTTACCCAGTCCCGGTGGACCATAAAATAAAATATGGTCAAGCGACTCACCTCGAGCCAACGCTGCTCGAATAAAAATATCAAGCTGATCTTTTAATTTTTTTTGCCCAATAAATTCGGCCAATTTTTTTGGCCTTATCGATAATTCTATTTCCTTGTCAATTTTATTTATTTTTGGATCTAGATTTTCACTTGTCATATTTTTCATCTTCCTAAATTTAACAAACACCACTCCAATTTTTCCTCTAATTTTTCCAAATCTTTTGGTAATTTAGCCGTCACATTTTCGATTTCTTTTCGTTCAAAACCCAATTGTTGCAAACTTAACACCAAATCATCCTCCAACAACGGCAAACTATCTTTTAAATTTAACTCCCCCAATCCCCCAATTTTAGATTTTAAATCTACAATAATTCTTTGCGCCGTTTTCAGCCCTATTCCTTTAATTTTTTTGAAAAAATCAACATCAGCCTCACCAATCGCTTTAATAATATCCAAAGAATTTTTCTCAGCCAAAATCCCAGCTGCTGTCTTTGATCCTACACCCGATACCGTAATCAACATTTTAAACAAATCCAAATCTTCATATTTTTCAAAACCATACAGGCTAATATCATTCTCCGACACCGCCATATAAGTAAAAACTTTTATTTCCTGTCCCTCATTAAAGCCTTTTTTACCAACAAAAATCATGTAACCAATACCTCCAACCTCAATTTCAATATAGCTTCCAAAAACTCGCGAAACATTACCTTTCAAACTACTTATCATAATCCATCATATCACGACCAAAACCCGAATCTATATTTTCAATGGGTTGTTCCTGAGTTCAAAATCCATTCCGAACACCTGATGTAAAATTCAGGTATGCAAATACAACCTAATGAACGAGATAAAATAGCTTTTTGGCTCGGGAACAAGTTAAGCCTTC
>VFLE01000218.1 GCA_009885205.1 Candidatus Shapirobacteria bacterium
GATTTCGCTTAGGAACATAATTTCTTATTATTTTTTATTTTTGATTTTTATGACTGTAGAAACTAACTTTGTACTTTCTGGTTTCTACCTCTCGAGAAACTCTAGAGAGAAAAATCAAGTTTATTTATATTTAAATTTTTTTTTAAATATAAACACCCAGGGGGAGTTTAATTCTATATTAACTATATCTTCAGCTACAGCCATACAAAACAGGATTCACCAAATTATAATGCGAAATATTTATATATATATATCTGTAAAACCTGTCATAACAGGACAAAGACATAATATACTTTACATATAAACAAATCTTTAACAAAATTATACTTTAAAGATTTTATAGAAAGATTAATACATTATAGCCATTAGCCATAACGTCTTCCGTCCTTCTTGTCCAAAATTAATATGGCTAGGCCAAGTTATATTGAGAACTATGATTTGAAACCAAAAATACTCTAAAATCCATGTGAACTAAATTAACAATTCGCTATTTCAGTAATATAAATTACTTCATTAAAGAAAACCATTAAATTAAACAAGCCAAAATTTTAAAACATATTAAAATTAAACATATCAATTAATATATATAAAATTAATAATGAGAATTTTTTTTTCCATTTTAAACCATGATTTTAATAAAATTAAATTTTTATATTATATTTTCCAATATTTAGAGAAAAAATTTTACTATAAAACTCATTTTATAATTCCCATTTAATCCGAAAACTACGATATAATTATATTATTATATTTTTTGAATATACTTTGCATAATGAACAAATTGCTCATTTTTAACTATTGTTTATACTGGTTTTGTATAATAGTGCATCATTATAATATATATATTTAAAAATTACTCTAATTAGATACTATACTTTACTGGATTTATCAAATATATTATAAAAATAAAACTTTTATAACATTTTGTTATCCAAAACAAAAACAAAATAATATAAATAATCATGTTTCAAAATAACGAAAAAAACAAAATTAAGTATAATAAACTTCAATCAAAAATTTTTAAATCAAAATATTTACCATGCTAAATTCTTTTATCGAGTTAAACATTCTACATTAAAGACTGGTGTTGTCATGTATTATTTATACTATACCTTCTACATAAAAAATCATGATGATTAATTAACGATATAGATATAACCCTATATAAATAGGCATTACAAAAATATATAAATATATATTTGAATGGACATTGATCACTATTATAATAATAATATATAATATTGTCAAGCGTCGTAAACATTTTAACTACAGTTTGAAAACTTAACATGAAAATAGATAGATATTGAAAAAAATTGAAAGTCCATAATTTCTTTGAATATAATCCAAAATTAAAAATCTCAAAAACACAATTCCACCTCTCCATACCATACCTCAACCTATGGTAGGATTTTAAATAATTTTTGACTTTTAAGCTAATTTAATGAATATATATATATATATATCTATATTATTTTATTTATAAAATAAA
>VFLE01000123.1 GCA_009885205.1 Candidatus Shapirobacteria bacterium
TATTTTTTAAATTATATTTACTACTTTGACTACTCCATTTATTAAATATATCCCATTTATCTAAATTTTTACATATTGTTAATATATATAACCATTCGGTATAGTCATTTACATATTTAGAAGGTAGTAAATATAATATTTTTTCAAGTGGTGTATTATTTATATTTATATTAGTTGTTGGTGAGTTTAATTTAGTTTTAGGCATTTTTATAATTTCTGATGTATCATTTTTAATTAATAACCATTCAATTAAAGTTTTTGGCATCTCTAAAAGTTCGCATTCCTCAAAATTTCTAATGAATTTATAAGGCTTACTATCTATAATTGATGGCTCTATTAATACTTGCCCCCCATCATTTCGTATATCTATACCTTTACCATCCCTATATTTGGCTTTACTTTTCAAATAATTACTAATTAAAAAGTTATATTTAGGGTCGGAATGTGTATTTTTAAAAAATAAATGGAAGCCACCACTCGGGGTCATTTGTTTAACTGTGTGCGGTTCTGTATATTCATTAATATATTTTTTGAATTCCTCTAAACCATCGTCTTTAATATCAATATCAACAACTAATAAACCATTTGTAGAGCCTGTAGGCACTCCTATATTGTAATGCTTACTATTGATGTTTTTAAATTGGTGTTTTGGTGTTCTCCATCCTGTAAAGGCTGGCGTCTTTGAATTTTTTTTAATAGCAATTTTTAAAAGGTTATTGTAAAATATATCGGTGCAAGATATTTTTTGGGTCATATATAATTACTAGATGTTTTATTTTTAAGTCTATTTTTATTAAAGTATTTATTCAAGAATAGGCTTAAAGAATTAGCTTACATCATATTCATCAAAAACTAATATAATATAATTAAAATATTAATGTTTGCATCAAGTGCATCTGTGGCACTTCAACACCATATATATAGTAAATAAACAATTCAAAGTGCCACAGATGGTATGATGATAAGCCGTATATTTTCATATATATGATATATTTTTAATACTTTGCATCAGGTGCATCTGTGGCACTTCAACACCATATATATAGTAAATAAACAATTCAAAGTGCCACA
>VFLE01000014.1 GCA_009885205.1 Candidatus Shapirobacteria bacterium
AACAAAGTAACTAAAGAATACTTCGGCTTCTTCTTTCATTACGTACTTCAACCTGTCAATGAGTATAGCATTAACCCATATCTGCTTAGCGTATTCATCCATACTACCAGAGAAGTCTAACAATATAATAATTTTCTGCTTTTGTTCTTTACGGTCAACAGGTACATTAACAGTTAAGTCTTTAGTTAAGAACTTAGTTCTGAAGTTTGGAAACATTTTCTGATATAACTCGACTTGACTAAACTGAGCGTAGTCACGCATAATCTTTTTAGAGTACTGATCAGAGTTTGAAACTAATTTTTCAGATGTTTCTTTTTCAACTTTGAACTCATCACCAAGATTACCTACAATAGATATTTTATTAAGAATATCCATTTTGCGATTCTTACTTAAATCGTTAAAATTTAATTGCTCGTTAATATCAGCATCGGCATAAACTGATCTGTCAAAACTTAACGTAGAATCGTAGTCTAAGTCATCTTCGGTTTGTTTAGTTGGATCAGCATGCTCACTTAGATTACTTATTTTTCTATAAATAGCTATTGCTTGTTCAAGCGGAGTATTACCTGGAATAAATTGCTCGAATATACTATTGTATAAAGACATTTTACTTTCACGGTCAGTTAATTGACCTTCAGACATGGAACTAGTATCAGAAAACATTTCATTTACATAATCTCTGTCATCAACCATTTTTAAATAACATACTCGTGCCAACTCTTTAATAGTTATTTGCGACTTATCTAGCCATACATTAGCTTTAGTTTTAATATCCTCTTTAGTAGGAGTTAAATAAGTTACAGGATCTTTAACGAAGAGGTTTGAATTATCATCTTCAGCTTCAGCGCCATAACCCCAAGAATAATTAGTCCACACACTCGGAGACCAAGTGTATGAACTGTATTTATTCTCTTTTTTAACCTTACTACCATAACCATAACCATAACCACCGTAATTGTCGTACTCTGAGACGTGGCCGTCTTCGTCACCCCAATAAGAATTTTTATATCTACTCATGTTAGTCTATTTGATAGGTTATTCCATGATTGACTTAACTGTCAATTTTTTGGATAATGAAGTATATAATTCTGTAGAACTTTTAACCAATGCAGCGTGTATAGCAGCAAGGTCATCAGACACTGTTAATTTTTTAATATCTCTGATACTTGCAGCTAATGCTTCGATGTCATTTTTATAATCAGATATTTCCGATTCTGATATTAAATTATTTGCTTTCAATTTACCAACTACAATATCTAAGTCAGATGATAATTTTCTGAATTTTAATGTACTTTGATATTTTTTAAGTGTATCAGCAATTAATGCAGGTTTTTTAGCGAACTCTGCAATAAAGTTTAACGAGTCTGGACCACATTCTTCGTATACTGTATAAGCAGTAACAGCTACACGAGGCGATATTGTAATACCACCACGGTGATATTCTTGAAGCAAAAAAGGAATAATAGGATCTACATTACCTTCGCCAAACTTAGTCTCTAATAACTTATTGTAACTAGCTTCAGTATAATTATCCCACAATACATTTAATTCAAGCGGAAACCTTTCCATTAATGCTTTTAAAGATGCATTCTTAGAGAACTCTTCGCGAGTACGATTAGTACAACAGATAATAAATTTTGTCTTAATAGGAAAGATCTGTGTACCGTTTCTGAATACTTTAGAAGATAATATATCTTTTAATTGCTCTAATATAAAGTCTGGAGCATCGAATAATTCTTCGAATACTACATACTCATAATTCATAAAAGAGTTTTCAACTAAGTACTCGATTTTACCTGATCTCTCGAATGTAGGTATGTCTAAACCGCCAAACATTCTGTCTGTAGTCATACCAGTACCCATTGTAATTACATAAGGTGAAATACCTTTTTCTGCTAAATAAGCCATAGTAAGTTCTGATTTACCATGACCACCAGGACCATACAGTACAATATTCTTGCCTGTCTTCAAACCAATATCTAAGATACTGAGTGATTTGTCCATGAATACGAAGTCTTTACTAAGACCTTCTGATTCTACTACTGCTTTTGATTTTTTAGCTGTCGCCATTTTTAAAATTTATTAAAGGGTTAAATAAAAGGTTATCAATATGATAACTTTGCAATTATAAAGAGAATCGAACTCTAAACACCAACTACCAGCCAATGTGTGCTACCAAGCATAATTTACCGGCTTACCAGGCCAACCACAACCAACTTATCACTTACGCCGCCATGACTTATGCACTGCTGCGCTTAACTCTTGACTTACAATTTGAATTGTGTTACCTGTCTTATGTTCTATAATAGGTATGTAACTGTACGTCTTAACCTGAGAACAACCTACGCATGACTTATATCCTAAGTCTACTCTAACTTGGTGTAATTCTTTACCACATCTACAATACATAAGCATATATTTTTTTTATTCATATATATTATCCGACTCGTTTGTTATTAAGTCCGTGGGGTCAAAAGCATCTTCTAATTCATATAAACTCATAACTAATTCTTTTTCGAAATTACTTAGTGCACTGAATCCAAATTCACCGTATATTTCCGATGCTAATTGGTTTAATCTAGTCATTATACCCATATCTATAAATTTAAAATTAGTAGTCAGGATGGGAGTCGAACCCACTTGTAGTAAACTACCGAACCAATTCACCTGACTTACCCGACCGTATTACTACGATCCAGTCATTATTCTACTCTATTATAAGCATTTTCCATCATAGGATTACTATGCATGTAAACATTACCTATTTTGAGCATCCACTCGTTAAATCTAGATATTCTCTCAAACCTTTCTTGTTCTGCCATGGTTACATTTGTTTTAATAATTCTAATAATTTTCTCATATCAGCGTGTATAGCAGCTAATTCTTCACTAAGTTCGTCTCTGATATTATTTAATTTTCCAGTACATTCGTCTAATATAGTGTCTTCTTTTTTAACTACTATTATACCTGCTTTAGTAAGCATCTTATTTTCTAGATCACTCCAGAACTCTACACCTTCTACTGATACTTTCCAGTCAAAAGCTTCTGCTAATATACCTTCATCATCATTTAATAAGAATATAGAAGCTAATTTCACTCCTCTTTGCTTTAATAATTCTGCAAAGAAGTCATTCTGATATTTCTTTGGTATTTTACTACATAATGTAGCTTCATAAACTTCTTTAGACTCTCTTTTAATTTCTGTTAGTTGTGCCATTTTAAATTACTTTAATTGTTAGTGATAAAAATCCTTGCTCTGTTGGAACGCTTAGGTGGTTCCATAGTCTATTACAACTAAACCTCTTACTCTTTTTAAAAGTAGATTTCTGACGAACAGATTCTAATATCCATTGCTTACTGGTTAGACCTCTACATGGTCGTTCTGATGCATGAGCAATTTTATGCTCTTGTAGTTTATTTTTCTTGTACTCTTTACAATACTCGTGGGCTTTTAAAGCATCTGGTGCCATACTATTTATCTTTAATGGTTAAAATATTTAAGCGTAATTTCTCTGTAGTCATGTAGTGACAATTTTTTAATCCATAGTTATCATCTACATACTCTTCGTAGTCTACTATATCTTCGACTTGTTCTATTATTACTTTACCACTTTCGTAGTCTAATACTGTTATATACATAGTTAATTTTTTAACGCCCAGCCGGCGTATCTACCGGCTTCTCGTAGTTCATACTTGATTCTTAGTATTACTAATTTAATAATACTTGAAAACCTAATTTTTTTTCTCATAATGTTTTTTTTAATTAATTACTAATATTACCAACCAGTTATTAAGTCTGAAGCGCGAATATAGGTTAATCCTCGGTAGTTAAACCATGAATATAAACCTTCTTGGTCATTTTCTTCATTATAGATGAAGGCAAAACGCTTAGGTAAATAGCCAATTAGGTAACCAGTGTATTTAACTTTGTTTAAATAAATAGTTGTTTCTCTGCGCTTGAAACTTTTAAGTGTTGTAGTCATTTTAAAGTGGTATTAAAGGGTTAAATATAAATTAATTTCGAATATATTATCCTACTTAAATATTATTAAGATCGTGTGGTTAATATAACTATGCTTATGCTCAATCTAAGGTGTTAATTTGTTTATTAGAATAAAAAGGTTGGATGGTATATTACTACCCCTCTATCAGCCTCTATCTGCCTCCAAACAAACTGTTTAAGATATAAATAGTAGAAATATCTATGTTTTCTACTTGAATTATAAAGAATTGGATTCCAATATTTCCATTCTCCTGAACTAAAAAATCTTGATACTTTGAAAGTCATAGTGTGTGGTGTTAATTATTAATTAATTTCGTGGATATTATCTGTAGAATTTTTAAATAGTACCGTGTGGTGTATAGCAAGTTTCCACTTAAGTAAATACTGTGACATTAGGGTATTAATTAAGTAAGAGTAAGGGGCTATTGTCATAGTTTTGTTGTGATAAAGGATTAAAAAAATATAAAAAAAAAGGCCACCCGAAGGTGACCTAATTTAATTAATTATACTAAATTTGGTAACGCTCTAACAAAAGCGGGTAAGTTATTAGTATTAGTATACGAGCCATATTTCTCGAAACAAGGCATTAAGTCAAATTTCGCTTTAAAGGCGTTATATACTAAGTCGTGGTCGTAAGTACATAGTACTGACTTGTTATTAGTAAAACTAATAATAGTATTACTTCCAATTAATGACTTGCGAATAACGAAGCGCTTAGTCGTTATAGAGTTTGTAGTAACTGTTGTTACTGTTGAAGTTGTAGGAGCGATGGTGTTGGCTACGACTACTGAGTTTTTTGACTTTGTCATGGTAATTTAATTAAAAGGTTATGAAGTTTAATTATTTAATCTTCGAATATATTATCCTACTATTAAAAAACTAAGTCCGTGAAGTGTATAGCATAGTAATCACCATGTTATTTGACTATAGATAGTAAATAGTAAGGACGAAAGTCGGCTCTGCCTGTCAATTCCACAATTAAGTAGAGTAAAAGGCCACCGTAGTGACCTTATTTAGTTACTATTTTGTTATAACTCTGTAAATTCTATTAAACTGTTGTCAGAATTAGATATTACTGCATCAAAGGACACTGTTATAACTCTTACTAAGACATCATCTTCATAGATGAAGGTATTACTACCATCTGTAAATTCTGTGTAAACTGTACTTGACTCTCTACTTGTTGTTTTAATTAATTTCATGGTGATTTATTTAAAGGTTATTATTAAATTCATAGATATTATCTGACTTATATCTGTATAAGTCTGTGTAGTAAAATAAGCAGTTTAGTGACTTGCTTAGGTCAATTAATTAATTAATTACTTGTGTTTCATAAGTAACTCCATTATCATCACTTTCACTAGTATTTTCACTATTTTCAAGTAACTCATTAAATTCATAGTCATTAAATAACTCATAATTGTGAGTCATAAATAAGTCATAATCTTCATTATACTCGAAGGTTAATAAGTCTTCTCTAAATAATAAGTCATAAATAAAACTACTGTAGTTGCTCATGAGTATTTCTACTTCTTCAATAGTTAAATTTCTTAGTTCTAACATTTGCTCTTCAGTGATGGAGCGATTCTTTGTTAATTTAATTGTAGTCATGGTATGTGGTGGTTAAGTGTTTAGTATATATATAATTAAGTTTATATATAATTTTTTAACCAAATATATTATCTCACTATAAATCTTGTAAGTCCGTGTAGTGTATAGCAACTATTCACTGTAAAAATAAGATCGTTAGCGATTGAACACACCTCTGCCTGTCAATTCCACCGATAGGTAGAGTAAAAACCCTCTTTCGAGGGCTTTAGTTAACTATTATTATTATTATTATACTAACTCTTTCAATGTTCTAACAAATACTGGTAGGTTATTAGTGTTAGTGTAACTACCATACTTATTAAAACATGGCATACTTTCAAACTTGTCTTTGAGTTGATTATAGACTTTGTCATGGTCATAAGTCATTAACTCATTTTTGTTGTTAGTAAAACTAATTACTGTGTTTGTTCCAATTAGACTTCTTCTGATTACAAATCTTTTTGTGGTGATAGTATTCATGGTATGTGGTGGTTAAAAGGTTTAATATATATAAATTATTTTATATATAATTTTTTAACCAAATATATTATCTTACTATAAAAAAGATAAGTCCGTGTGTGTATAGCAACTAACTAACTAACAAATAAAACATAGTGATCGTTAACTGTGACGTAGGACGGAGTCTACTCTTCCGACTCTATTTCAAAGTCAGGCCAATAAATTTGATTGCTGCCCTAAAGTCAGGCCAAAAAAGGATGCCTTTTGACATCCCTTATCATTACATTATCTTATCATAAAATAAGCAGTTTATAGACTTGCTTAGGTCATTTAATTAAACTAACTCTTTTAATGTTCTAACAAATACTGGAAGATCATTAGTATTAGTATAAGAACCATATTTAGCAAAGCAAGGCATAAGATCAAACTTACTTTTTAACTGATTATACACTTTGTCATGATCATAAGTACATTCTACATTTTTGTTGTTAGTGAATGTGATTACTGTGTTGGTTCCAATTAGTGACTTTCTAATTACAAACCTTTTTGTGGTGATTGTATTCATTGGTGTTGTTGAATTTAGGGTTAATATATATAAATTGTTTTATATATAATTTAAATTCAAATATATTATCTTCATATAAATAGAGTAACTCCGTGTGTGTATAGCAATTGCAAACCTAAAACCAAAACGCAAATCCAAAAATCGAAACCACATTTCCTAAATCCTATAATGTTTGGGAACCCGCCAATTAAAAAGCAATTTCCCTTTTGAAATTAGAAATAGAAAACAGCGTAGCAACCCTAAACTTCCCTATATCTCATGACATAAAAATTCACGATATATTTTTTTTATAAAAAAATTTTTTACAGTATTTTTTACGATGCATTATATTATGGACATAAACAGTCGTTATGTATAAAATATGATACATTTTTAATATATTATGGTTATTTTATATAATATGTTATACAGTCAATACTATGACATTAGGGTATTAGAAATAAGGAGTAATAGGCTATTGTCACAGTGCGGCATTATAGTAAAAAAGAGTGATTATATGTGATAGTATATCTATATCTAAGTTAATAATATTACCATGGCATTTAAATTAAAAAGTCAATCTCTAATAAAGCAAACAACTCCACCAGGTAAAGTTAAATATGGCACACCTGAATATAAAAGTGCTTACGATAAAGGAGAAGTTATAGGTAAAGATGGTGATAGATCACCTATTGCTTTAGATGAGGTAACTATCAAAGCAAAACCTAAGAAAGAAGGTTTCTGGAAACAGTCTATTAATAAATATACTAAAGAACATGCTGGTGATGGATTATTCGGAGCACTTGGTTCTGTAGTTACTTATCCTTTGCAAGTACCACAAGATGCTGCAACGTATGCAACTACTGGTAAGGTACAGCGTCCTTCAGAGGCATTAAATATAAAGAGTAAGATTGGTGCAGCGGCAACTGATATGGTATTAGATCCTGTTAATTTAATAGGAGGAGCAGAAGTTGTTAAAGGTGGTGTTAAACTTGCTAAAGCAGGTATTAAAACATTATCTAAAAAAGCATTAGCACCTGTAGCAAAGACAAGCATTGAACCAGTTGGTATTAAATCAATAAACAAGGCATTAGAAAGTGTAGAAACTAGTAAATACAAGTCAGTTAAGAAAGCACCTAAAACTGATAATCAAACACCTAAAAAAGTAATTGGTTATTTAGATGATTCTGCTGATGAAGAACCTTCTTTATTTTCTAAATTTGTTAATAAATGGAGTGAAAATACTGAAAGATCTTATAGACAAATTGGAGATAAAACAGGTGAGTATTTAAAGGAATTTGAAACAACTCATGGTAGTTCTTATAGTGAAAGAGATGCAAATCTATTTGCTAGAATGAAAGGTACTGAAACTGGTAGAAGAGATCCATTGGTTAGTAATCTTATTAAAGAAGATGCTGATAAATTTAAGTTTGCAGAGGAATTTGGTTTACCCAAAGAAAATATGCAGAATAAAATAAAACAAGACAATGCTTTTGAAAATAAACATGGTATAGATAAATCTAAATTTACAAAAACAGATGAATTATTAAACAATGTTTATAGTCAAGGTTATGATGGTAAAATAAATCAAAGAAAACAAAATTTAAAGAACGTTGTAAATAAAAGTTTATATAAAAAAGATATAATTCCTAAACTTGAAAATCTAGTTACTAAAAATAAATTAAAATCAGAAGAAACTCTATATAGAGGAGATTATAATTATCCAGTAGGAAAAGTTTGGAGAGATGGTGTAAAACAACCAAAAGGTTCAATTGACTTTATAGATTTAAAAAAAGGTGATGTATGGAAACCAGGATCATTTGTTAGTACATCTGTGGATAAAAGTGTAGCTTCTGGTTTTGGTAAAATTCAAAGTGAAATAAAAGCACCTGCAGGTCAATCTACTTTATATTCTAATTCTGTACAAGGTGGTAGATTTAAAAGTGAAAAAGAAGCTTTACTTCCTAGTAAACTTAAGTTTAAAGTTGAAGGTAAACAAGGTACTGGTGGTAATATAAATTTTAAACATTCAATAGTTAACCCATATACTGTAACCGGTGCTATAGGTGGAAGTATGATGTTTAGTGGAAATAAAAAGAAATAATATGGCATTTGAATTAAGAAGTCAGTCACCTTTACAAAAACAGAAGTTATCTCCTAAAGCGGCTAAGGCTAAAGCTGAAAGAGATCTTGCCTATGCTAAAACTGATGATAGGAGAATTAAGAAGGCACATTCACAAAGAATGCATCGTAAATATCCAAATGGAAAAGGTAAAGACTACGATCATGAAGATGGTAGATTTGAATCTGTTAAACAGAATAGGGGTAACGAAGGTGAGGGTACAAAAAAAGAAAGCGGTAAAAAATATAAAATAAAGTAGTATGAAAGAGATGATCAAACGAAAAAATGGTTCTACATCACAGAGAGGATTATGGGACAACATACGTGCTAATAAAGGATCTGGTAAAAAACCTACCAAAGCTATGTTAGCAGAAGAGAAGAAAATAAAAAGTAAGAAAAAATAACTTATTATGAAAATGAAAGGTATAGGTCCTCAAGGTCTAGGCGTTAAAGGACATAATGGTTTTTGGGTTGGAGATGCTGAAGACTGTGGTTGTAGCCCATTACATAAAACTGCCGCATGGACACGTAAGGAAGGTAAAGATCCTAAAGGTGGACTTAATGCTAAAGGAGTTGCTAGTTATAGAGCAGAACATCCTGGTAGTAAATTACAAACAGCAGTTACTAAAAAACCTTCAGAATTAAAAGCAGGTAGTAAAGATGCTAATCGTAGAAAATCTTTTTGCGCTAGAATGTCTGGTATGCCAGGACCAATGAAAAAACCAAACGGAGAACCAACAAGAAAAAAACTTGCTTTAGATAAGTGGAATTGTTAATTATAAAAAATAAAAAATGGCGATATTATTTAGTTACCCAACTGTAACACCAAAATTACAAGATCTTTTAATAGGTACAGAAATGGCTATTCAAGGTGGACAAGATGCTCCAAGAACAAGAACTTTTACTGTAGGTTCTCTTATTAGTTTAGTACAAACAGGTATAGCTCCTACTTTACAACAAGTAACTACAGCTGGTGGTACAACTACAAATACAATAAATATAAATAAAGCAGATAATCTGCAGGCTTTAGTAATAACAGGAGATGCTGCAACAAATGGTTTAATACAAGTTACCGCTAATGATGGTCCATGTATAAGGGCTTCTGCTTCGGACGGTGATTCAATTATAAGTACTAACATTGATGGAACTGGTATAAGGGCTAATTGTACTAATGAAGGCGCAGCAATTGCTGTAAATGGTGGAGATTTTGGATCTGGCCTTTCAGTATTAAATGGTGGTGTAAATATAGTAGGATTAGTAAATCCAATAACAACTTACCAATTATCTTTAAGTTTAAACTCAGCAGTAAAACCTTCTACAAATACATGGACAGTAACTTCTGATGCTAGAGTCAAAACAAATATAAATCCTTATACAAAAGGATTGGAGACTATTCTGGCAATAAACCCAGTCACTTATGATTATAATGGAAAGGCAGGTTTTGATCCAACAATTATTGGGAACATTGGTATTATAGCTCAAGATGTACTTAATATAATACCTGAGTCTATAAACACTTATCAATCAAAACTTAACGAAGATGATGAAGAGAAAACAGAGTTATACAATTTTGATTCACATGCTTTAACTTTTATACTTATAAACGCAATTAAAGAGCTAAGTGCAGAGATTCAATCATTGAAAGCAAAAGTTTTGTAATTATAATCTAATAAAATGGGTAAAGAACAAATAGATCTATTATTGAGTAAGTGGATTTCCCGCAAGTTATTAGTGTTTTTATTTGCTTGTGGAGGTTTATTTACTGGAATGTTAACTTCATCTGATTGGATTATAATAGCTACAGTTTACATTGGCATAGAAGGAATTACAAATATAGTTGAAAGATTGAAAAAATGATTGATAATTTAAAGATTTATTTATTAAATACTAGTGTATTTATAATTACATTTAGTAATGTAGAAGCAAGTTTAAAAATTTTTTTATTAATTGTTTCTATAATATATACATGTATTAAAATAATAGACTGGTTTAAAAAAAGAAATAATGAAACTGAATAACGAAGGCTATTTAATGATTACTGATTTTGAAGGGTTTAGCGCAATTCCTTATTTTTGTTCCGCTGGCGTACCAACAATAGGGTTTGGTAATACTTACTACCCTGATGGTAAACGGGTAACTATGAATGATAAAGCAATAACTATAAAATATGCATTTGAAATATTTAAACATATTGCAGATAGGTTTGCTTTGTCGGTTAATAGACAATTAAAAAAACAAGTAACACAAAATCAATTTAATTCTTTAACCTCATTTGCGTATAATCTAGGTACTGGAAATTTCATTAGTTCAACATTATTGAAAAAAGTTAATATAAATCCAAATGACCCGAGTATTAAAACTGAGTTTTTAAAGTGGGATAAAGCAGGAGGTAAAGTTGTAAAAGGATTAACTATTAGGCGAAACAAAGAACAAGAAAATTATTTCTCATAAAAACAATTTAATGAAAAAAATATTTATACTATTTATATTAGTATTGTCATCTTGCGCGTCAAGGAAAATTAATATAGAAAAAGTTGATATAAAAAAAGACAGTATATCAGAAACAAAAGTTATAGTTACAACTGTAGAAAGTAAAGAAATGAAAGATTCTACAAACATAGTTACAAGTATTGACAGTAGTGAAATTACTATAACGCCTATAGATTCAAGTAAAACGATTATTGTTGACGGTAAAAGCTATAAAAACGTTGTTTTAAAGATTAAAAGAAATAAAGTCAATACTTTATATACAAATAACAAAACAGAGTCTAATAACAAGCGTAAGAACTTTGTAACAACTGTTAAAGTAAATAAAACAGAAAAAGTTTCCGAAAAAAATAAAACTATAGATAAGAAAGCGAATTATTGGTGGATTACATGGTTACTTATATTAATATTAATATTATATAAATTATGGCAAAACAGATTGTCATTGCTAAGGTTATTGTAAAAACTTGCTAAAACAAGTGATATATAAACTATATCAATTTAATTAAATAAAATTATGTCAGACGCTATAGTCAAAAATCTTAGTTTTGGTAAAGAAGCTAGTGATAAAGTATTTTTAGGAATAGAGAAACTAACTAGAGCCGTTAGTTCAACGTTAGGAGCAAGTGGTAAATGTGTTCTTTTAGAAGATTCTTCAGGAAGACCAGTTATCACAAAAGATGGTGTTACTGTTGCTGATTCTATTATATTATTAGATCCTGTTGAAAATATGGGAGCAACGTTATTAAAAGAAGCAGCTAGAAAAACGGTTAGAGAAGCAGGTGACGGAACTACAACGGCAACTGTGTTAGCTCACGCAATATTAAAAAATGCTTACGCTGTTAAAGATCCTAATACTAGAAAAATAAAAGAAGGAATAAACAAAGCTGTTGAAAGAGTTATAGAATATTTAGAAATTAATTCTATAAAAGTAGATGGTGAAATGTTAGATCAAATAGCTACAATATCAACAAACAATGATCCTGTATTAGGTAAATTAGTTGGCGATGCTTTTAGAGCAGTCGGAAACACCGGTATTGTAATGATGGAAACATCGTTAGATCCAGACTGTAGTTTACAATTAGTTGAAGGAGTACAGTGTGATATGGGATTAACAAATTCTCATTTTATAACTAATCAAAAGAATAAAACCGCTGAATTAGATAATCCTTTAGTTTTATTAGTTGAATCTCCAGTAGAAAGTATTAGACAATTACAATCTGTATTAGAATACGTTATAAAAGGAAATAAGTCTTTATTAATAATAGGTGATTTAGAACCAACGGTTTTGTCAGCATTGGCAATGAACAAGTCTAGAGGTAATATTAAAATCAATGTTATTGACGCACCTACTTACGGTATAAATAGAAAAGAAACTTTAGATGATTTAGCTTTATTAACTAATGCTACGGTTATTAATGAAGATCTTGGAGACGATTTAGATTTAATACAACCAGAACATTTAGGTACATGTATTAAAAGTATTACTAATCACGAAGACACGATTCTTCATGTTGGTGAACCATCACAAGATATATTAGATATAATTGAAGACATAAAAAAATCCTTACTAGATAATAATCCTAATTACCAAGTTATTAAACTTGAGAAAAGATTAGCTAGATTAACAGCTAAAATTTCTATTGTTAAAGTAGGTGCTAATTCTGAGATTGAACTAAAAGAAAAAGCAGATAGAATTGAAGATGCTATTTGCGCAACCAAGGCAGCTATTAAAGAAGGTATTGTACCAGGAGGAGGAATTGCTTTATTAAATGCTTCTTATGTTATAGATACCTTCTCACTTGGCGAGGAAATATTACTAGATTCTATTAAAGCACCGTTTAAAACTATACTAGATAATGCCGGTATTGATGACGTTCCAATTGAGATTGTATCAAAAATAGGTTATGGTCTTAATGTTATAACAGGCGAAACCGTTAAAATGATTGACGCTGGTATTATTGATCCTTTATTAGTAACTAAAAGCGCATTAAGAAACGCTGCTTCTGTTGCTGTTACTATTTTATCAACTGACTGTGTAATTAATAACCTTCGAGTATAATGAAAGCAATTGGTAAATGTTTAATAATAGATAAAATAAAAGAAGGTACTACTAAGACAAAAGGAGGACTTCTATTAGCAGAAAATCAAAGAGAGGACATTAGATATCTACAAGCTAAAGTTTTATCAATAGGAGATGAAATAGTAGGCGTTAAAGAAGGTGATACAATATTTTACGATAGACATGCTGGTCATAAAATAGAGATAGATAAAGATATTTATCATGTTATAAGATTAGGTGATGTAGTTGTTGTACTATGATAAGATTAGAGGCAAATGATATAAAAGATCTTTCATTACTAAAACACTATAGAATAATAAGAAAGTGGGCTTGTAAGAATAATGATTTAACTGACGCAGATATAGAATTACTAGTATATTTAGACTGTATGGATTTATTTACTAAACAAGACTTTAAAACAGGTACTTACGCATACAGTTGGAATAATAGACGTTGGAACGATTTGTTAAAGAATGGTTGGATAGTAGTTTGGAGAGAAAGAGACTACGTTACCAGAAAGTATAACATATATAAAGTTTCTTTTAAATGTAAACAACTTATAAGTAAAATGTACCGTATAATGTTAGGTAAAGAAAATATACCTACTAGTCGTAGAAATTCTATAATGAATAATGATACTTATATGAATACTGTTTCTAGTAAAGCAATAACAAACGCTAATAACGATAAAAAATAAATAAAATGATAAATAAAATGATAAATAACTTAAACCAAGTACAAAATACAGGTTCAACCGTTAATCCAAATCAATTACAGTACAATAATATAAACCCAAAAGCTTTTGACACTAATGTAACTTCTCAGTTATTTAATAACTCAAATGTAGATCCTATGACAGGACAATATATTGACCCAACATTAAGTCAAGACTTAAATCCAGGTACCGTTAATCCAATGCAGAGTCCAAACATGCGAACATCAACGCAATATTAAAAATAAAAGACATGAATTTAAACATCAAAAAACACCCAATGGATTCACATGACAAACTAGCTTCTAGTTCAGGTGTTGGAGCAAATGCTTTGTGGAATGGTCCTTTCAATACTGATTCTTTGCCAAAAGGTAAAGGTTCTAGTTCAGGTAAAAACGGTATTATATTTAACAATGACAAACCAAGTTGTAATCCATCTGTGCCTATTACACAGAAAGCTAAAGGTCGTTACTAATGTCACTTAACTTAGTTAAAAGTAATAGTAGTTCACCATTTCGTCTGCAAAGAAGTATGGTAGATCCAGGTGGAGAAGGTGGTGCTTATGAATCTGGTGGATATACTGGAAAAAGTGACTATAATGATGGTGGTATTAGTGATGCAATCGCTTCTGTTGGTAAAATAATTGGTGCTGGTTTAAGTTCTAGAACTGCATCAGATAAAAACGATGCTAATGTAAAGAAAGAAGTACGTCTAAAAGCTAGAGCGAAAAAAACAGAAGTTAAAAAACAAAATGCTTTAGATTCTGGTAATATCAATAAGGCTGATAGAATGAAAACGAGAGGCGAAAGAGTGGAAGGTAAATTAAAACAAACTACTGCGGATATTAAAAAATATAACGAATCTCAAAAACCTACTTTAAAAAGCGATATTGCACCTGTTAAAGAAGAAACAAAAGCAATTCCATCGGCGTCTACTAAAAAAATAGAAATTGACAGAACACAAACCGTTTCGACTAACGCTTACGATGCTGTTGATATAGTAGATCCAAATAAAAAAACAAATAAATACAATGAAACAAGAACAACCTAAGAAAAAGAAAACAAATTCCAGTCAAGAAGGTCCTGGTGGAAGTTATATGATTGGTTTACCCAAGAAAGTAACAGCAGATCAAAAAAAGAATATGAAAGAAGCGTCTAGTGGGCCTAAGTATAAAACGCCTCCAACTAAAATGAAAAAATGTTAATAATAACATTCTCTATAAACAATAAAACAAAAAAAATAAAAACTAAAAAAAATGAAAAAATTCATTAATATCCCTACATCAGTTGGAAGTCAACCCAATATTATTCTTAATGGTAAACTTATCACAACAGTTCTTCCACCTACTTTAACAGTAACTACTATTTCAGTTGTTAGTAGTTCTGGAACTACTATTACCGTAGACGATACGGCGGGTCTTGCAGTAGGTATGTCAGTAACAACTGCGGTAGGCGGAGGAGGTGGAGTATTTCCACAAAACACTACAATAGTTTCAATTGCTGGCGACGGAGATTCTTTTGTTGTATCAGCAGCTCCTACTATTGCCTTAACAAGTGCTGATGTTATTGTTGCATTAGTTCCTTATTGTACTGTGTATACAAATAGTAAAGCTTATAGACTTTCGTTTAATGGAAGTACTTCTCAAATTCAAAACGATCGTGCTGTTCTTGGAGCAACTCAAATTGCTAATGCTATTCTTGGTACTTATAGTGGACCAACTGTATTTAATGTAGTTTTTAACGTTGGTAATATTATAGCTATCGCTATAGTATAATAATAATAATAATAATAATAATAATAATAATATATAAATAAAAAAAAATGGTACAATATATAACAATACCTATTAGAAAATCAACTTCTGGTGTTAATGGAATAACTTTTAATGTAGATTTAATTTCAACTGTTTTAGTTGTTTCGACTTCTACTTTTGCAGTATATTCACCAGGAAGAACATTCACATTCACTACTTCTGGATCATTTGCTAAAGAAGCTGTAATAGCTATTACTCGTGCTTTGCCAAACAGTGATAAACCAGTTGTTTCAACAGTTGTATTTCCTTCTAATGTTGTAATTGCTTTGATTCCAACTGTAGCGTAATAATAATAATAATATAGTACTATGGCTTTTAGAATGATTAATCCTCCTTATGGAATGGATAATACTCCAATCTATAGTACTGACATGGATGATAATATACTAGGAATGGCCCAATCAAATGGGTCAATTCTAGTAAATAAAAACATATCACCATTAGAATTAAAAAAAAGCAAGACTATAGAACATGAGATGGTTCACATAGACCAGATGAAACGTGGTGATTTAGATTATACTGATACGCATGTTATGTGGAAAGGTAAGAAGTATCTACGTTCTAAAATGAATGAAGGAGCCAAGAATCTACCTTGGGAAAAAGAAGCATATACTAAACAAAACAATAAACAAACTAAAGAAAACAAAATGGCTTACAAACAAAACGCGGGTAGAGGTAACTCCCCAAAAACAGGAAATGGATTACCATCTGTGTTGATGCAAAAAGATCCAAAGAAACCAGACTTTAAAGGCTCTACTGATAAAGGAGAAATGGGTGGTGGTTATTTAGGAGAACCAAATACTGATTTGCTTAAAGTAGCAAAATATTACGGTGGTAAAGTGATTGACAAAGTAAAACAAGGTGGTCAATACCTATCTGATCTAGCAGAAGGTAAAAAAGGTTCGTCTAGTTATAGCGATGGTGATGAGTCAATGAGACAAAAAAACATGGCTAAGAAAAAAGCTCCTGCTAAAATGAAGAAATATTAAATAAAATAAATTATGGGTCAATACGGAAATCAACCAGACTTTGCAACAAGAGTAGATGTAGCAACAACATTACCTATGTTGAACATCAAATCAGCGGCTATATATATTGGAACATTAACCGATACCGTTATTCAAGGGTCAATAACTGTTAGACCAGTTGGCAATTCTAGTGATGTAACATTTTCTGGGTTATCTAGTGGTGTTTTTTTGCCTGTGATAGTATCTAAAATTACATCATCAGTAAATATTCCTTTAACTAGTATCTTATTAGTATACTAAAATGATAAATATAGGTATAGGTGTATCTTGGAATAATGGGAATAACAAATACAACGTTGTAGATCCTATTATAATTGCTTTTCGCGAAAGAGTGCTAGCGGATGGTGGAACAATTGAGGCTATTAGTTGTTTAGTATCAACAATAGACTACCTTAATAGTATAACATCTTTGGTTGGTGATTTTAAAGTAAGAGTTTACGCTGATGGTGGAGTGGTTGAGGCTCAAGAGTGTTTGGTGGCAACAATAAACTATCTCAACAGCATCACATCAATAGTAGGCGACTTTAAAGAGCGAGTTTACGCTGATGGTGGAGTGGTTGAGGCTCAAGAGTGTTTAGTAACAACAATAAATTACCTTAATACATAACAATATGAGTTTATTAACACAAGCGAGTTTAATTACAACACCAAACGCTTACAAGGGCGGTACATCGTCAGGTAAGCTATATTCTATTGTTCCAACAAGTAACAATGGAGACATGACTGTTGTAAGAAATACAATTGCAACACGAACAAATAGTGGCGGACTAATTGAATCAGTAACTATAAATGTTCCTCGATTGAATTATGATACAACAGGAGCTTGCCCTAATATCTTGTTAGAACCTGAGAGAATTAATAGCGTATCTAATTCAGTTATGACAGGTGCATCATCTGCTCCGAGTACTAATCCAACAGGATGGCAATTTAATACGCAACCCGGTTTTTTACAAACAGTTGTAGGTGTGGGGGTAGAAAATGGGCTTAATTATGTTGATATAAGATTTAATGGAACAGGTACATTACCTGCTTCTACTCAAATTGGAGTTAGAACTACTCAGTCGCTTCAAATTGCAGCAGCACAAAACCAAGTTTGGGCAACTTCTGTATATGTTAAAATAGTAGCACAACCTCTTCCTCCAAATGTTTATAGACTTAATTTAATTGAAAGAAATTCATCTGCTCTTTATTTAACAGCTGTGATAAGTATCCCTTTCTCAAATACTGTTTTACAAAGAATTTCAGGAGCAGCAACATTAGGTCAGTTAGGTACTGCTTTTGTACAACAAGATATTGCTTTTGATATAACTTCGGGAGTTGCTTATGACTTTACAGTAAGAATTGCAGGTCCTCAGGTGGAGAAAGGTCCGCCTCCAACAGTATCTCCTGCACTACCGGCAGTTGCTTATACTACATCTTTTATTCCAACAGTATCTTCGATAGTAACAAGGAATGCAGACAGTATTTTTAAAACAACAGGAGTTTCAAGTTTAATAGGACAAACGGAAGGAGTTTTATTTTTTGAAAGTGCTGTTTTAGCAAATGATTTTACAAATAGAGCCATAGGTATTTCAGATGGAACTTCTGCTAATAGATTTTTCGTAAATTATTCCCCAAATTCCAATCAAATTCAGGTTGGAGGTATAGTTGGTGGAATTTTATTTAGTAGTACTATAAATCATAACTTAACAAATTCAACTACATTTGCTAAAATAGCCGTAAGATATAGAGTAAATGATATATCACTATGGGTAAATGGACTTAAAGTAGGAACAGATTTAACGTCGCAAGCATTACCAATTAACCTTAGCAGAGTTGGTTTTGACAGTGGTGCAGGTTTTTCTAACTTTTACGGAAAAATCAAACAATTTCAATTATACAAAACGTATTTAACTAATGCAGAAATGCAATCATTAACAACTATAACGCCATAAAATGAATATATATAAGTTACAATATGCAGACGAAGAAACTGCAATGACTGATTTTATTTCTAAAGGAATTTATGTAGAAATAGATTCTCAATTAGTATATGGAGAAGGTATTCAAGCTGTTCCTAAAATTGGTAAAATAGCTGAGTTTCCGGCAGAATATGACGAGGAAGGAAATGTAACTATTCAACCAATTTACTATAATGGTATATTTTATGATATAATGTGTATTCAAGATATTGATTTTGGAGCAAACGAGGTTTTTCCAGTCGTGCCATTACATTGTTTTTTAGGATATGAATAAATAAATAGTAGAATTTCAATTAATCAAGTAATTAAATAAATATAACAATTAAATTAAATAAAATGGAAACAGAAGTTAAAAAGATTACAGAAGAACAATTAGAGACTTTGTCTAAACAACAAAAAAACTTGTCAGATATTCTTACTAACATTGGAGTATTAGAATCTCAAAAACATAGTTATTTACATCAATTAGCAGAAGTTAATAAAACTATTGAAGAATTTAAACTAGAGTTACAAGAACAATATGGTAGTGTAAATATAAACCTACAAGATGGTTCTTACGCCGAAATTGAAAATACAGAAAAAACTGAGTAATGGAATCTTCTATTAGAAAAATAAGTATAGGATCAGACTATAAAAACGAGGCAATGCATTATTCTGTTGGTCAATTTGTTTATGGAGGTCACGAAATAAATTGTATATTGCAAGATAGTACAGATCTTTCTTATTTTATCTATATAAAAAAAGGAGATGAAGTTATGCCTTGGAAGAAATTTAATTCTAATATGGCAATATCTGTTGAATATGATTTAGAATATTAATGAAAAGTATATTTAGTTTTATAGTAAAACCGGTTGGTGATAGATACAATAACAAACTAAAGATTGGTGAAAAAGAATTAGTATTAAATACTAAAATAGAAAGTTTCAAATCTGTGAATAATCTAGCGGAAGTTGTATCGACTCCGTTAGCTTATTCAACTGACATTAAAGTTGGTGATCTTGTTATAATACATCATAATGTTTTTAGACGTTTCTACGATATTAGAGGTAATCAAAAAAACAGTAGAGCATATTTTATAGATGACATGTATTTCTGTGATATAGATCAAATATATTTATATAAAAGTGATAAAGATTGGAAATCATTTGGAGATAGATGTTTTGTAAAACCACTTAAGAATACTAGTGATTTAAGTAGTGATAAAGAGAGAAAACTAATTGGTATATTAAAATACGGAAATAGTTCCTTAGAATTGATTAAAATCAACGAGGGAGACTTAGTTGGTTATACTCCAGGTGGAGAATTTGACTTTGTTGTAGAAGGACAAAGACTATATTGTATGAAATCTAATGATATTGTAATTAAGTATGAATATAAAGGAAACGAAACAAGCTATAATCCGCTCTGGACACAAAGCAGTATTAGAACTAATTAAGGTAGCTGAAGAAGCTATTTTAAATAATGGAGATGATGATTTAAGTGCAGACAAACTTAAGAATGCTGCTGCTACAAAGAAATTAGCTATATTCGATGCATTTGAAATACTTAGTAGAATAGAAGAAGAAGAAAAACTATTAGTTGAAGTAGATAAAGAGGTTGACGTTAAAGTATTTAAAGGTTTTGCAGAAGGGAGATCTAAATAATGTACGAACAAACTTTATATAAAATAGTACCAGACTATATTAAGTCTAGTGTTATAAAGCAGAATAATCGTTTAAAGAAGTGGAAGTATGGGTATGATAAAGACAATGATCTGGTTATTATTAGTAAGACTGGAAAGATTGGTGAAATATACGAAATCCAAAATTTAAAAATAGCATTACCATTAGTAGAAGATTCTTATTCAAGATCTAAAATTAAAGACGAACAATATTGGGAACAAATGGATTTCCCTAAAGAAATAAGTAAAATAAAAAATACTTTTGACTGGAATAAACAACCTGATGTATTTAAAGACAGATGGTACGACTATATAGATAATGAGTTCAAATATAGAGAAGAAGGTTTATTCTTTTATAATAATGGTAAACCAACATATATAACAGGTACACATTATATGTATCTTCAATGGAGTAAGATTGATGTTGGTGCTCCTGATTTTAGAGAATCAAATAGATTATTTTTTATTTTCTGGGAAGCTTGTAAAGCAGATCCCAGGTGTTATGGAATGTGTTATTTAAAAAA
>VFLE01000159.1 GCA_009885205.1 Candidatus Shapirobacteria bacterium
TAATATTACGAAAGAAGGGGTCGGAAATAATGACAGACCCGCATTATGTCCTTTATGTCGTAATTTGAATGATTGGAGTAAGTAATGGGCGTTTTACACCTTCGGATATTGAAAATGTCCAAAGGTGTAAATTAGAAAAGGTGTAAATATTCAAGGGTGTATATATCAATAATTATGTCCTTGGTAGAATTATCGAATGTAAACTGGCGATTTAAAGATGTAAAAAGGTATAATATTCACTTCTTTTACATTGGTACTTCTTATTTTTTATAACGAAATCCGCATTTTACCGGAGCGTTTGATCCCCCGCACCGCGTACGAATTTTGGCATTCCTTACCGTGTTTGTTTCTATATTCGACGTAAAGGAAGTTAATCCTCCCGCCGCATTCAACGATCCGTTCGAAATGGCCGTGTATGTACGGTTTGCCGTGATTTGTGATGCATCGCGATTCCCACCGATCCATTTTTTTTGTAGAGTAGTATGCGTTCCATCAAAAATGGTCGGTAAAATCCGGTTCTTTCCTTCCGGACCACGAATCGGATCCTTCATCGTATTTATCGCCGGAGTTGTGGTGTAGGTGCGGGTAAATACGCGACGTCCCATCGCAAAAGATCCTTGATTGTCTGAAGTGATGTTTTTTAGGGGCATAGCACGAGGTCCGGTCAATTGGTTGTTGTTGATATCGTTCAAAATGGGAAACATGGAAATCATTTTGGATTATGTAGTATACTATACTATACTATATACTTATACTACATAAAAGGGCGACAAAGGTCAAAGAAGCGAATTCCATACCTTTAAAAACGGCGAACGCGCATCAACGGAACATAAGACCCATTGTTGTATCCACCAAAGCTCAAATCATTATAATTGCGGTTGACCGCCTGTTGTCTTTTAAATGTAATATAATCAGAAGAATCCGATACAAATTTCGAATTTCCCGAGCCAGCGGCAACTCCCGTATTATCGCAAACGGAAATAGCAGATTGAATCATCAACCCACGATTCGCGCCGACACGACTCGCCTGGATCTGATTTGGTCCTCCGCAAATATAATTCACGCGTCCTAAATAATCGCCTAAATTATTCACCGCACGAAACGGAGTCAAGATGCGTCCATTATTATTTATGGAATCACTTGTGTTTGTGTTGTTCCAGCCCACGCGTAATATTTTTCTTACAGACGTAGCATCACCATCTTTATAATTCGTAATTGTTTGAGTAGGTGAAATCCCATTAAAAGATTGTGTAAAATTTCCTCCGCACTTTGTTTTTGTATTGCACGCCATTATATAATACACAATAGAAAATATCTTGGATTATTGTATATGGAAAATATAGATTTAGCTTTAGATTTAGAGAAAACCCCCGCAATATCATTTCAGCCAAATTGTCTAAGGCAAAAATCGAATTGGAGCAAATCCTCCGATTCTTTCAAATTCGACAAGGAAAATTTTGACCCCCAACAATTTCTAAACGAGGTACAAAATTATTCTCCCAAATTACATTCTTTATTAGAAAAAATCGATGCGTTGGATAAATCCGATATGCAAAAAGACGGACATCATTATAAGCATTTTATTTTTTGTGATTTAAAATCGGGAACGTATGGTGCTAAAATGTTGGCGTCGGCGCTTATTTCCAAGGGTATGACTCTTGGATATGTTGCGCCAATATTGGCTGCATCCAAAAATAACCAAACAGAAAAAAAAGAGAAAACGGAGAGAAAAGACACTCCTCGTCCTTTATCGCGAATTTCCGTTAAAAAGGGGAAAAAAATGGTTCCGTTGTCTCCGATTCAAGAATCGGAATCGGATTCGGAATCTTTGACGGGTGGCAAACCGAAATCAAACAGGAAAAAAAAGAAAGAAAAACGATACGGAAAAATAGACTTCTTGGACATTTCCGATCTAAAGAAAACAAAAAGCAACAATTTCTTTCTTCTTTCTTCGGTCGACGTATACGATCAACCCATTTCCGCTGTAAACAAAAAACGTATATTACAAACATTTAACGAAAGGCCGGCCAACATATATGGCGAAAATATTCGGTTCATCATTATGGACAGCGGATTCAAAGAGGGGATCGATTTATTCGATATCAAATACGTCCATATATTCGAGCCTTCGGTAAATTCGGCGGATCAAAAACAGGTCATTGGTCGCGGAACGCGCACATGTGGACAAAAAGGGCTACAGTTTCATCCCACTCAGGGGTGGCCTCTTTACGTTTTCATATACGACCTCAAAATCCCGGAACAAATGCGCCCCTCGTTTTTGAAAACGGACACCGCCTATAATTTATATCTAAAATCCCTCAATGTCGATTTGCGCATGTACGAATTTGCCGCGGATCTCGAATCTACGGTGATATTTGGTTCGGTCGATTATGAATTAAATCAAAATATCCATTCTTTTTCTACGGGCAAAGCGGATGAGGAGGAAAAAGAGAAGATGCATGGCGGTGCCAAAAAACTGGTGGTGGATCGATCGCTACCGCCTTTAATTATCAACACGAAGCGCGCGGTTACAGGATTTCGTGAAATGAGACAATATATTCGCGATCATTTTTCCGAAAACGCATGGGAACCCGCGAAAATGGAGAATTTATGTGAAGAGAAAAAAGTGGGCGGTGCGAGTACTCTTATCAAATATAGTCCAACCCAGGATTTTGTGCGCCGCTATTTTACACCACAGGCACCGGTAAAAGGTATGCTTTTATGGCATTCCGTAGGAACGGGAAAAACGTGCAGTGCGATTGCGGCCGCCACATCTTCATTTGAACCCCAGGGATATACTATTCTATGGGTAACTCGAACCACTCTTAAAAGCGATATATGGAAAAATATGTTTGATCAAATATGCAGTGAAGCCATACGCATGAAATTGGAAAGGGAGGGGGTCGTAATTCCGGATGACCCCGCAAAGCGTATGAAATTATTGTCGAAATCTTGGAAAATCCGGCCCATGTCATACAAACAATTCAGTAATTTAGTATCGAAAGAAAACAATTACTATAAAACGTTGGTCGGAATCAATGGCTCTATTGACCCTTTGCGTAAAACCCTA
>VFLE01000208.1 GCA_009885205.1 Candidatus Shapirobacteria bacterium
ATTAAATTATAAAATAAAATCTACTACCAACTACGGTCTACTAAATCTTATTAAAACACTCTAAAATAAAACATATGTCTCACACTAAAATTATTACCTGTCTCGACATCGGAACTTCAAAGATAACCACCATCGTCGCCAAATTTGATAGTCCACAGTCATTACCAAATATTATTGGTGTTTCCTCAATTGTGGCTAAAGGTTTTAAAAAAGGCCAAATAGTTAATCTAGAACTGGCCTCAAATACCATTACTGAATCAATCGAATCAGCCGAAAGAATGGCTAGTTTAGAAATAAATCAAGTTTTTGTTTCCCTCACCGCTCCCCATTTTGAGTCAATAAATTCTCACGGCGTGACGGCTATTGGCAACCCCAATGGAGAAATAACCCCAGACGATATTTCTCGCGCCATCGAAGCTGCCAAAGCCATAACTCTACCCCCTAACAAAGAAATTCTCCACAGTATTCCTCGTATCTTTACTGTCGACGGCCAAGACGGTGTTGTTGACCCCATTGGTATGAACGGAATTAGACTAGAGGTTGATTCTCACTTGATTTTAATTTCAACCCCAGCCCTGCGAAATTTAACCAAATGTCTTGAGGATGTCAATATTAAAATTCAAGGCCTAGCTTATTCCGGTCTCACCGCTGCCAAATCATCTTTGTCTGAAACCGAAAATGAGCTTGGAGTGGCTCTGGTTGATATGGGTGGCTACAACACTACTGTCACTATTTTTATTGACAATTCACCCGCCTGTTCTTTTTGTTTACCTGTGGGGGCCAACAACATTACCGCCGATTTGGCCATTGGTCTTCGCCTACCATTGGCTGACGCCGAAAAAATAAAAATCCGACTCGCTCAATTGGTCGACAAAAAAGGTTTTCATGATGAAATTGACTTGTCCAATATTGGAATTGTGGCCGATGACAATAAAATATCTATTTCTTCCACTATCAACGGTATTATTAAGCCTCGAATTGAAGAAATTGTCCACCTAGTTTGGCAAGAAATTTGTAGTCATGGTTTTCAAAATTTAATTCCCGCTGGAATTGTTTTTACCGGCGGTGGTGCTTTGACTGTCGATTTAAAAACAATTTCTCAAAAAATTATTCCCTTGCCAATTAGAATTAGTGACCCCATCAAATTAGATGGCCTAGTTGACGATATTACTTCCCCCTCGTACAGCAGTGCTATCGGTTCAATTTTATATTTCCAAGATTCAAAGCAAATTCCCAATTCATCAGGTAAAAAAATGAAGATAAATATCCCCTTTAAACAAATTATTGGAAAAATTAAAGATTTTTTATCACCATTACTACCTTAATCTAATTTCCAACTAACAAATTTACAAGTTCCAAACAAATCACAAAAAACAAATAACAAATTACAAAAAGATAGTTCCTTTTGGAAATTGATAATTGGAACTTGTTTGGAAATTGTCAATTTGGAAATTGTAGATTTATAATAAATAAATGGGATTAATAAAAACTTTAACTGGACAATTCGCAAAAATAAAAGTCGTTGGTGTCGGTGGTGGTGGCAATAATGCTATTAATTCCATGATCGATGAAGACAATATCAAAGGCGTCGAGTTTGTCGCCGTCAATACCGACTCCCAGGCACTACTAAATTCGAAAGCTGACATCAAAATTCAAATTGGTGAAAAATTAACCAAAGGTCTCGGTGCTGGGGGTGAACCTCAAATTGGCCAACAAGCAGCAGAGGAATCTCGTGAACGTATCAAAGAAGCTCTGGCCGATACTGACATGCTTTTTATTACCGGCGGTATGGGTGGCGGCACTTGTACTGGTGCTGCTCCAATTATTGCCGAAATTGCCAAAAAAGAATTAGGTATTTTAACCATTGCGGTTGTCACCAAACCATTTTTGTTTGAAGGTTCACGTCGCATGAGTCGGGCTGATGATGGTTTGTCCCAACTTCGACAATTTGTCGACACTCTGATTGTCATCCCCAATCAAAAGGTAATGGAAGTGGTCAATAGCCAAGCCACATTATTAGAAGCATTTAAAATCGCTGATAATGTTTTGACCAAAGGTACCAAGGCCATTGCTGACCTAATTACCACCACAGGTTTAATTAATTTAGATTTTGCCGATATTAAATCGGTAATGAGCAATGCCGGCTCAGCCCTGATGGGAGTAGGTGAGGCCGAAGGCGAAGATCGCGCCAAAAAGGCCGTCGAGGCTGCTATCGATTCTCCCTTAGTTGAGGCTGATATTGATGGTGCTCGGGGTGTTTTGATTAATATCAATGGTGGGCCCGATATTACCATGGCCGAAATCGAGCAAGCCGCCAAAACCATTACCGATCATGTTGCCCCCGATGCCAATATTATTTTTGGCGCTTCAATTGACCCACAACTTGCAGGAAAAATAAAAATTACAGTTATTGCCACTGGTTTTGACAATTCCAAGCTCCACTATGCCAAACCCGCCCAAGAACCACTCCTCTCCAGTGAATATAAAAATATTTTGGATAATCAAATTATCCCCGAAGGCCTGGACATCGAAACCGACTTTGACATCCCCGCATTCCTCCGCAAGTAATTTATTTGTTCAATTTATCTTTTCCCCAATTCTTTACATTATTTTTAATGTAATATTTTATTGTTAAAAATCTTTTTTCATCTTCAATAATTTCATCA
The DNA here is from genome assembly GCA_009885205.1 of Candidatus Shapirobacteria bacterium. Lineage (GTDB taxonomy): Bacteria > Patescibacteriota > Microgenomatia > UBA12405 > UBA12405 > UBA12158. Next base: position 2,667 of record VFLE01000208.1, read on the forward strand.
TAATATCTGCCTTGCCAACCAAACCATAGATTATTTTGTCTGGTATATCTTTTTACTGCTGACTTATATTGTTTAATAATTATTGGGACTTTTTGATTTGAAAATTTATTTAATCTCGAAAAATAATCTGGATGGTTACGGTGGTCATATTTAATCAACGCGACTTTTCGATTATCTTGTAGAGACGCACCATGGTGCGTCTCTACACCCTCCCATCTAAACACACATTGGCAAAATGTTTGAGAATTTCTAAAATATAATCATTAGCAATCTGTCCAACTTTATTTAAAATCATTTCTCCATCAGTAATTTTCCCAAATAATTTACCCTTGTTTAAGGCACAAATAGTTATAAAGTAAATTCCACTGTTAGAATAATTCCAGCAAACTTTGTCACAATAATATTGTATAACATTCACTATTAATCCCACATTCTTAAGAAAATAAAAAAGTGTGCTAAAATCCGTCAATGAACGAATTAATTCAACAAGTCATTAACGAATTTGATAGATTAAAAGTTCCTGCTAAAGACCATCCCATAGGTACACTACAGCGTACAATTAGAATGCTCTCAATCGGAGACGAATTTCTCGTTACATTAGTTGTTGGTGATGAAGATGATTTATTTAAAGACAGAGTCCAAATCAAATCATATGACGGAGTCAGAATACTCACAGAAAATGACCTACCAATAATTCGAGCAATTCCCACACCTGAAGACAGAAAAATAACTACAAAAAACCAAAAAGGTTTTTGGGATATTTTTTAAAATAAAATATTGTATAATATCCCAATGTTACACAATGTAAAAATAATCATTACCTAGCCCGGGGATTTTCCCGGCGTTTTAAATCCCCAAACAGGGGATTTTTTAATAAAAAAATTATATAATTACTAATTAATCAAAATAAATTTATGCCATATTTTTCCGAATTACCTCAAAATCCAAACTTCCCCGAGTTAGAAAAAGAAATAATGCAGTGGTGGGAGCAAAACGATATTTTAAACAAGTATCTCCATCGCAACGATAAATCAGACAAAACCTTTTCTTTTATCGACGGCCCCATCACCGCCAACGCCCCCATGGGTGTTCATCATGCCCGCGGTCGCACTCTCAAAGATGTTTTTCAACGCTTTAAAAATTTACAAGGCTATAATCAACGTTTTCAAAACGGTTTTGATTGTCAAGGTCTATGGGTCGAAGTCGAAGTCGAAAAAGATGCCGGTTTTAATTCCAAAAAAGATATCCAAAACTTTGGTCTCGACAACTTTACCAACGCCTGTTTAGCTCGCATTGACAAATATTCAGCCGTCCAAACCGAACAATCCAAGCGATTGGGCTATTTTATGGACTGGGAAAATTCTTACTACACCAATTCCAAAGAAAATAATTTATACATTTGGCATTTTTTAAAAATAGTTCATCAAAAAGGTTGGCTTGATTTGCGTAAAAGTGCCACCACTTGGTGCCCTCGTTGCGAAACCGGTTTATCTCAACACGAACAAGCCGATGGATATAAAGACATCACCGACACCTCAGTCTACGTCTACTTTAAATTAAAAGACCGTCAAAATGAATATGTTTTGGCCTGGACCACTACTCCTTGGACCCTCACCGCCAATGTTTTATTGGCTATCAATACTGAATATCCCTATGTTAAGGCAAAAGTAGACGACAAAATTGTTTATTTGGCTAAAGACGCTGCCGACCGATTAGATTTAACTGATTATGAAAACATCGATGCCAAATCTCTTTTAAATTTAAAATACGAATCACTATTTAACGAATTAGATTGTCAAAAAGGTGTCGATCATTTTATTACTGACTGGAAAAATGTTACCCCGCAAGACGGGACTGGAGTCGTCCACATTGCCCCCGGTTGTGGTCAAGAGGATTTTGAATTAGGTAAAAAATTGGGTGTCCCCATGCCTTCTCCCCTAAACGAACAAGGTCATTTTACCAACGACTACGGTGAATTTTCTGGTAAATATGCCCATGGAGTCAAAGATTTAGTTTTTGACAAATTAAAATCAATTGGCACATTTTTTAAAACCGAGGAAATTACTCATCGTTATCCCCACTGTTGGCGATGCAAAACCAAATGTTTATTTAGGCTGGAAAATAGTTGGTACATTAAAACTGACGAAATTCGACCACTTATGAAAGTTGCCGCCGCCAAAATCGACTGGCACCCCAAATTTGTCGGACAGAGGATGCAAAATTGGCTCGATTCTATGGACGATTGGATGATTAGCCGCTCACGATATTACGGTCTCGCCTTGCCTTTTTATAAATGTAACTGTGGAGAATTAACCGTCGTTGGTTCACTAGAAGAACTAAAAGAAAAGTCTGTAAATCCAGAGCAAGTCGAAGGGTTAGCCTCAATTCATCGTCCTTGGATAGATCAGATTAAAATAAAATGTCCCAAATGTGGGCAAGAAGTATCACGAGTGGCCGAGGTGGGGGATTGTTGGCTCGATGCTGGTGTCGTTCCTTTTTCTACTTTAAAATATTTAACCGACAAAGATTATTGGCACAAATGGTTCCCCGCCGACATGGTTTTGGAAATGACCGAGCAAGTCCGTCTTTGGTTTTATTCCATGTTATTTTTTGGCGTAACTTTGGAAGAAACTATCCCCTACAAAACTGTCGTCACTCATAGCGAAGTTCGTGATGAAAAAGGGGAGAGAATGTCTAAAACTAAAAAGAATGGCATACCGTATGATGAAGCCGTCGAAAAAATGTCTGCCGATGCCATGCGTTGGCTATATTGTCTCCAAAAACCCTCATCCAATGTCAACTTTGGTTATACTGTCGCCGATGGGGTTAAACGCGAATATATTTTATTGTTGTGGAATACGTATAGATTCTTTACTCAACACTCCAACCTCGAAAATTGGTCTCCCTCAAAAACATTATCAATAACAACAATTTTGGACAAATGGATAATTTCCCGTCTAAATTCAACCATTGAAATAGTCACCAAAAATTTAAATAATTTTGGTACCGCGACTGCCACCGAGTCAATTCAAAATTTTGTCACCGATTTATCCACTTGGTACATTCGCCGCAATCGCGACCGCACTGATAATTTCGAATTATTGTATTTTATTTTTTCTCAACTTTCAGTACTAATATCACCTTTTACCCCATTTCTAGGCGAAATTTTACACAAAAATCTAGCCAGCAATATTGCCTCTGTCAACTTAGAATCTTGGCCTGAAACTAATAAAAGTTTAATTGACAAAGATTTAGAAAATCAAATGATTCAAGTTCGTAAAATTTGCCAAGATATTCACGCCGCCCGTCAATTGGCCAATTTAAAAATTCGCCAACCACTATCCCTGGTCACCATAATTGAAAAAATCAGTGACGAGTTATTAAATGTTATTAAAGATGAAACCAATATAAAAAAGATTACTATTGGTGACAAATTTTCTCTCGATACAAATTTAACTCCAAAGTTGATTGCCGAAGGTGAATATCGTGATTTTATCCGCAACATCCAAGTTTTACGTAAAAATCAAGGCTTCCAAGTTAAAGACAAAATAAATATTATTGCCCCCAACTGGCCTCAAGCTTTTGAAAGCGAAATACTAAACAAAACTTTAGCTGTTTCGATTATCAAAGGTGACATTCTCACCGTAACCAAAGCCTAATGTTGTTTAATCACCGACTATTCCCTGTCGTCTCCGCCCTCCTAATTTTTCTTTGTCTAAATTTACTCATGATCTCTTCTCTGGCTCCCCAATTATTACTCAAACAAATCCTGGCTTGGGTAATTAGTTTTTTTCTTTTTTTTGTTGGTACTCAAATCAACACCAACCTCAATCAAAAAACTCGTTGGCTATTTTTTATTGGATCATGTCTTTTATTACTATTACCTATAATACTGGGAAATATCACTCGTGGTTCCCACCGCTGGATAAATATTGGTTCTCTTTCTTTTCAACCCAGTGAAATCGTCAAACCACCTCTGATGCTTTTTTTAGCTTCACAGCAATTACCTCTACTCCATCTCGTTCCTGTTGCTATCGTAGCCCTACAACCCGATCTTGGTTCAGCCATCACCTTATTGGTGCTCATGATTCCTCTTATTTTATATTCCAAGAAACTATTTAAGCTATCAATTATAGTTTTTATTGGTCTTTTAATTATTTCTCCCTTAATTTGGAAATATGGTTTACGCGATTATCAAAAAAACCGTATCGAAACATTTATTAATCCCCAACATGACCCTTTAGGTCAGGGTTACAATCTAATTCAATCCCAAATCGCCGTCGGTAGTGGCGGTTTTTTTGGCAAAGGTTACCATCAAGGGACCCAAGGACAATTATTATTTTTACCCGAAAAACACACCGATTTTATTTTTGCCGCCACTGTCGAAGAATTGGGTCTAATTTCTGTTTTATTAATCTTTTTTGCTTATTTTTTACTACTCTCATCATTATTAAACAAAGCCTTCAATACCAGATACAACAAAACCCTGTTTTTATTTACATTAGGTATTTGTTTCCAAATTTGGACACAAATGGTCATAAATATTGGGATGAATATTGGTGTTCTACCAGTTACTGGCATTCCTTTGCCGTTTCTTTCTGTCGGAGGTTCATCGTTAATGGCTCTCTTATTCTCCCTTGGTGTGATATACTCACACTTATGAAATATGCAATTATTGCCACCTCTGGCACTCAATACAAAGTCGAGGAAAATCAAATAATTACCATCGACAAAATAGAGGGTGAAAAAGATTCGAAAGGTAAAATTGAATCAGTTTTATTAATCGTCGATGACGACAAAATAAAAATTGGCAATCCCGAAGTTAAAGATGCTTCAGTTGAATATCAAATTGTCAACCAATATCAAGGTGAAAAAATTCGTGTCTCCAAATTCAAGGCCAAGTCCCGCTATCGCAAAACCATGGGTTTTAGGTCTCAACTAACCGATATTAAAATATTAAAAATTAATTTTTAACTAAAGCGCTAAAGTTCTAACGAGCTAACGTACTAAAAGTATGGCACATACAAAATCACAAGGTAAAACAAATCAAAAATCAAATCGTCCCGGACAAAGACTGGGTATCAAAAAATCCGGTGGCCAAAAAGTAACTGTTGGTCAAATTATCGCTCGTCAAGTTGGGTCAAAATATCATTCTGGTCTTGGTACCAAGTTAGGCAAAGACTATACTATTTATGCTATCCGCCCCGGTGTAGTTAAATTTATCAATAAGTTAGGCAAAAAAGTTATTACTGTCGTCAAACCTTTTATTAAAACAGTTAAAAAAGGAGCTAAAGTTGAAAAGTTGAGCGAAGCGAAATCCCGCAACGGCGGGATTGAGAAAAAAGTTGTCGCTAAAGTAAAAACAGTAAAAATTGTTAAACCAAAAAAAATAGCCATCAAGAAAACAAAATAAATTGTTTTCTGTAGGAACAGACCCGCGTGTCTGTTCCTTATATAAATAAAATAATAAATTTAATTTTATTTTGACCCAGTTCGTCATCTTTTTCACGAGATGTTTTCATAGTATAGTTTTACTATGAACAGTATCACTCAACTTCCCACCAATCAGCTTGAACCAAATCCACTCCAACCCCGAGGCGTTATCAATCCCGATGGTGTCTCCGATCTGGTTGACTCAATTCGTGAGCATGGCATTCTCGAACCTCTAATCATTGCCCACACTCCAGCCGGTTATCAAATAATTGCCGGCGAACGCCGCTGGCGCGCCGCTCGTATTTTAAAACTACCCTATGTCCCCGTCATCATCAAAAAAGTAAATCCTCAACAAATGCTCGAAATGGCTATTGTCGAAAACGTTCAACGCCAAGATTTAAATCCAATTGAGCGCGCCAAGGCCTTTAATCGCCTTAAAGACGAATTTAATTTAGATAACCACGCAATCGCCAAGAAAGTTAGTAAAAGCATTCCTTACGTCATCAATGTCTTAAAACTACTAACTCTCCCCGACGCCATCAAAGATGGTTTGCTATCAGGTCTAATTTCCGAAGGTCATGGTCGTGCTTTGGGAGGAATTGGTGATACCCGTCTCATGATCGAAGCCTATAAAATTATTATCCGAGAAAAAGCCTCCGTTCGTCGAGCCGAAGAAATAGCCCGAAGAATGCGCCAAAAAATCGATGAAGGTCTAGTTCCCATTACTACCGAAAACATTCCCCAATTTTTGAAAAGTCGTATGGATAGCATTAGCCAAGATTTTCAAGATTCATTCGAAGAAAAAACCACTAAAGTAAAAATTTCTCAAACCAATGTTTACACTAAAGTCACTTTTCAATTCAAAGGTCCCTTAAATCAACGTTTTGAACAACTCCAAATTTTATACCAAGAAATTTGTAAAAAGCCCTTAACTAAAACCGAATCGTAGGTACCAAACCCAGCGATGACACTGGCCAGTATTTAAAAAAAGCTTTACCCACAATCAAACTTTTATTAATTGGTCCAAACTCACGCCCATCTCGAGAATGAGACCGATTATCTCCAAAAGGCAAATACATTCCTGGGGGGACAATCACTTCTACCCCTTCTTGAGCAAACTCACCCGGGTCAGAAACAAAGTCCTCGGGCAAAAAAAACTGATCTAGCAACTCTCCATTTAAATAAACTTTTCCCCCTTCAACTTTGACCCTATCACCGGGTATTCCCATAATTCTTTTGATATATTCGCATTCATTTTCCGAACAAGGTTCCGATGGGGGAGCCTTAAATACAATCACATCTCCCCGTTTTGGTTCCCCCAGCTGGTAGCTTAATTTATCAGTCAACAAATATTCACCATTTACAAAATTTGGCAACATTGAATTTCCCTTGACTTCGTTTGGTTGAGCCACAAACAAATAAATTAAAACAAACACCGACATCGCCAAAACAATTGATTGCACAAATTCCAAAATAAAATTTCCAAACGAAAATCCCAACTGTGATTTATGATTATTATTCATGATTTTAAGTGTAACTCGAATGATATAATTTATCAAAGGTCATTTAGCTCAGTTGGTTAGAGCGTTGCATTCACATTGCAAAGGTCGCAGGTCCGAGTCCTGCAATGACCACAAACGTCAGTGGGGAGTTTATCCACCTGTGGCGGAATCCCACTAGCGGCCACAAATTTTATTTTGAAAGTTGCAGCGCAGCCCAAATCATAAATAATGCTGACGAAAACCTAATTACATAAACTTTAATTGGATGTTTTTCTAAAATTCGCGGAGCAAAGATTGAAAATAAAAATACGATAACCATTGAAAGTGGTACTGCCATAATTAACGAAGTAATACTTAAATTCGCACTGTAGGCGATGTTTCCCGCTACGTTTGTGATAGTCTGTAAAATTCCCATTCCAATTATTGGTAAAAACTGTTTAACTTCGAGTTTAAAAAATTCTTTCTTGAAAAAGTAGAAAGTTGGAAGAAGCATTAAAACTGTAACCACGCTCATCCACAAATTTGCTGTCCAAATACTATTGTGAACTAAGGCGAATTTAATTGCGGCATTATTCAATGCAAGTGATAACATAGCCAAAAGCCCAATCCTAATAGCCGGTTTAAAAAACGATTTTATACTCAATCTTTCATCAAATGTCGCAAATATCCCACCAACTAAAATCACAATAAATAATATAAATTGATACGAAGTTAATTGTTCCTGAAAAAAAACAGATCCCAAAATAATGGCGAATACTAACCTAAAGTTAAATAATGGCGAAAGAGTCGAAACATCAATTCGGTACATTGATTGAATATATAAAATGTTCCACAAGGCTCCAAAAATTCCAGCAACAATTATTGGTAGCCAATCACTTGGAAAACCTGCATGATTATAAAGTGAAAGTGGAATCGTAAACGACAAAATTACAAAAGCCCAAAGAAAATTAAACAACCAAGGATTTTTAATAGAATATTTACTAGTTAACTTGGTAATAATTATCGTCGAAGCAGAAGCAAAGCAGGCAATCCAAGCATATAGATAAAAAGGCATACTATATTTTATACAAATAATTATTCAATTAATACCACACTATTCCAAAAATCTTTTCTGCCAGCAAATATTTCCCATAATTGGGGTTTAGCAATAAATCATTGCCTTGATCATAATTTAGGGATTGCCATACACTCGGATATCTATTTTGCCTTTGCATCAAAGCCGCTGTTTTATCAGCCAAACTTTTGGCACTTAAGGCCAAATTCTTTTGTTTGCTAATTACAATTGCCCCTGGTGACGGTACTTCCAAATTTATAATTCTTTCCAAGTAATTAGTCATCCGCCAGGTCACAATCGTTTCTAATTTTGATTTCCTAAATAATAAATAGGCATTTAGTAAATTGGTTCTATTTTTAATATTTATGGCCGTAACCATATTTTTTAAATTTAAATTATTAGGATAGTTGACCAACAAGCTGTTTGTTTCCCGAAGCATTTGTTCGTACCAAAAATCAGTCATATTTACCGAAATACTTTTAGTTTCACCGATGGAAATATTTCCCTCCGCATATTTCCAGCTTTCATCATCAGCACTATTGCCCATCACCAAATGATAAATACCATTGTCAGTCCCGGTGAGTTTTACGTTACAATCGGCAATACTTTTATTGGCGACCCATACAAAACCATCAGTTTCCGAAATATCTCCTGCCCCACAATCAACCTTCATTGCCGCTGGCGATCCCATATAAAACACCGCTCCATCAAAATTAATGTTGGCTACCGTCTCAATAGTTTTCCCCAACCCCAATTCAGTCAAAACCAAATTTACCGATTTATCGGGCACATCACCGTGGTTTGCCACTACATTAACAGTAGCATCACTGGCAAAACTAGCACTATTTTTCAAAACTGTGACGTCACCATCAGACTCGACGTAACTAGCCGGTTTTCCTTGCTCCCATTGACCCAAAATCTTGTCAAACACACTTCTCTCTGCCAAATTTATCCACTCTTTTGTTTTAAAACCCAGTCCAGTTACTGCCAACAGTTGGGGAAATATAGAAGATACAGTCGTGTTTTTATCACTTAAATAACTATTTACCGGAGGAGCAACTATCGCTCCATTTTTCTTTAAATAATTAAACGTCGGCAAAAGGTCTTTTAGTGCTGGAGCATAATTTCTTATGGTTTCTACGGCTGTTTGATTATTTTTTCTCTGCAATGCCAACAAAACATTTAATCCAATCGAACCGGGATCAGTGGGATTAGCAATTTTTGCTCCATTCCACATTTCGTATACTTTGACTGCACCCATGTTTGGACTACCCAATGTCACAACTTTGCCCACCTTGTCACTATTTTCTTGTGTCCATATCCGGCCAATTACTCCGCCCAAACTATGCCCAACAATATCGATTTTTTCTCCAGGCGCCAAACCAAGATTATTAACATAGTTATTAAAATTAGTCACCATTTCATTCATTGGTCGCCGCCAGTCATAGTTGTAGACAAAGTAATCAGTATTTTTAACCAACCCATTATCGTCAAAACCATTAAACATTGAATCGTAATTTTTTACAAATGGCGTCATCCGCCAGTCACTTTGAGCCACATTTTGATTCAAGACCATCGCCCTCTCGCTCCAACTCGCCCCCATTCCTGGAAGGAAGATTATTTTGTTTTGAGAACTACCATCGCTTATTTTAAAATTATCAAATTTATTTATAACTTGACCCGAGAAATTACCACCCCAATTTTGAAGGGCAAACCTTCCTGCTCCAAGTAATGTTCCACTATCAAAATAATTAATAGCCAACTTACCATCATAATATATTTTTATAGATCTTCCCACTACAACAATTTTTATTTTATGCCAAATATTTTGTGTTAAATCAAAAGTTCTTGGGATACTTAATGAAGGATACGAACTAACTAAAGAATACCCGTATTCATACTTATATAAAACCATATTATTATTGTCTTGAGACCAACTAGGATCGTTAGTTCTAAAACCGACAAGGTAATATAGGTTTTTATCAACTGATTGTTTAAAAATAATATTTGTATCAACACCACTCACACTAAAAATATCTGATTCAAATGTAAAATCAGATAATAAATTAGGAGTGGTTTTTGGATATAAATAGGACGAACCATTATAGCCAACCGAACCGGTTAACAACTCATTAGAAATAATCCAACTATCAAGGTTTGAAACAGAACCAGGGACAAAGTCCCAATTACTTAAATCATTAGAAAAACTATCCGAAAAATAAGTAATCCCCAACGAAAAATGAGGAGAACAAAATGTTAATATCAGAAAAACAAATAAACAAAAAGTTTTGTAAATTTTGTTCATAATAAAACTATATGCCATCAAAGAATAAAAATAAAGATATAAATAAAATTACAATATTAACGGTAAACTACAATGTAGCAAAAAGTGTCAACAAGCTGATTAAGAGTCTTGAATTAATTGAAAATGCTATACACGAAATATTGATAATTGATAACAACTCAAAAGATTTAACTAAAATAAAAAAGACAAATAAAACAAAAATCATTTCAAACAGATCCAACTTAGGTTTTGCAAAAGCAGTCAACCAAGGAATAAAAAAATCGAAATCAAAGTACATTTTACTGATAAATCCTGATTGTTACATAGAAAACACTTCGATATTAAAAACAATAAATTTAATATCAACAGATAATAGAATTGGCGCCATAGGTGGAAAAATTAAAAAACCAAACGGCAACACATATCAACAAACGGCGAACAATAAAATTAGTTTTTTTACTGGACTGTTTGAATTTACAAATTTAAAAAAAATATTTAAAAATAATTATTTTAGTAAATATTTTTGGATCAACACATCAAATATAAAAAAACCAATACAAGTAGAATCTTTATGTGGTGCGTACATATTAATTAGGAGAAAAATTAATGACAGATTAAATTTATTTGACGAAAGATATTTTTTATATATGGAAGATGTTGATTTTGGAAATAAA
>VFLE01000183.1 GCA_009885205.1 Candidatus Shapirobacteria bacterium
ACCGGCGACGGGACGAGCGGGGCGAGTTATAATGATTTAAAATACGTTCGAATTTGTACGTACAGCCTCAACAGTTTTTCATAATCACAGGAATGTGATGTGGCGCAGGCCACGCCCGCACCGTTGGCCAGCGCCAAAAATCCGTCATTTTGAAATTTTGGGTGTATCGTTTTATCCAATAAAAAGTAGTTCGAGCCGACAGTTTTGGCGATGATTGATAAATCATCGCAATTATTTTTTGCGCGCGCGATTTTGTGCGCTAGTAGCGCACTTTTAGTAAATTCAGCAAATGGTTCGAGCCAACTCGAACCATGGTTGTTAATTTCTTTAATTTTCTCCTCTGTTGTTACCTTGTACTGTATTAATTCGTTTTTCTTTCTTTGGTAATCAAGTGGGTCGATGGTTTTATCGATGTAACCATCGAGAAGATTGTTGAGCTTGGAATCTGTGTCTAAAATTGCCGAAGTTAGGGTATTAATTTGACCTGATGTAGCATTTGTTTCTGTGGCCACATCATCACTGGCCCAATCAAGAAACTTTTTAGCAACAAATGGACTCATTGAAGCACTAAAAATTATTTGTCTTAACTGATTTTCAAATATATGAGATTCGAGATATGATTGATGGCATGGGATTTTCTTTTTACTACAACGATAATAGTGGTAATCGACATAAATGTCGCGGCGAAGATAATGCTTGCGATGTTTTTCGGCGGTGATGGACGAACCACATTCGCCGCAAGTGGCTAATCCCAAAAAGTGAAAATCAGTTTTGTGGGACAAATAATTTTTGGATTTACGATTAATAACTTGTTGAACTTTATCAAAAAGTTTCTTGGTGATGATGGGTTTGTGAACACCAGTAAAGAATTCGCCTTTGTATTTGAGGACTCCGTAATAAAACGGGTTGGATAAAATTCGTCTGATGGTATCGAGATGAATTTTATTACCTTTATTGACACCAAAGACTTTGTTATCTGCGAGAAAATCTCGAATTTGAATAAAAGCAAAACCGCCAGTGGCGAATAATTCAAAAGCCTTGATGATGTGTTTTGACTTTTGAGTATCGACAATTATCGTTTTGGCTTGATTGATGGGGTGATAATTTAAGTAACCGATTGGAGCTTTGTTAGGCCACTCCCCTCGTCTGATTTTCTGTCTGTTGCCTCGTTTAACATTCTCACTTAAATTATCAACATAATATTTGCTCTGACCAAAGGCAATATTTAACATAAACTTGCCTTGGGGCGTGTTATCAAACCAAAACGAGGGGAACTTTAGGTCGAGGAGTTTACCAGTATCGAGAAGATAGATGAGCTGACCGCCATCGACTGAATTACGAGCTAAGCGATCTGGATGCCAGGCCACAATTCCCTGCGCTTTGTTGGCTTCGAGTAATTTAACCATGCGATTAAATTCTCCTCGACCTGGGCTTTTGGCGGTTTTGCTTTCAATTATATATTCAAGAATTTCGAGATTTTCTCTTAAGGCGAATTCTTTAACTTCGGCAATTTGGGCTTCGATAGAAAGGATTTGTCGATCGGGTTCATCAGTAGATTTACGACAATAGGCAATGTACTTCATAAAAATTTTTGCGTTTCTTTAACTACTTTTTATTGTACGCCCAAAATTTCAAAATGACGGATTCTTGGCGCTGGCCAACGGTGCGGGCGTGGCCTGCGCCACACCACATTCCTGTGATTATGAAAAACTGTTGGGGCTGTACGTACAAATTCGAACGTACTTTAAATCATTATAACTCGCCCCGCTCGTCCCGTCGCCGGTCGGGACGAAAAACGCGGGGCTCGATTGAACAAAACTGTCGGCTCGAAACGCAAAAATTTAAAATCCTATTATACATATCCTAGTTAATTGGTTATAACGTAATAAATTTTTAAAATAAAACAAATCATAATCCCATAATAACAGCGTGATAGTTGGGATATAATTAGAGAGTGAGCAAATTAAATGAACCAGAAATTGCTAAAAAGTTCTCAAAAATAATAAAGGTACTTCAAGTAAACATTACAAATGATACTTCATGGCCAGTTATTGCTGCAGAACTATTAAAAAACAGTGACGAAGATGAACAGTTGACCTTTTGGGAAGCTATAAAGCTTTATTTTATTAATCAGGAAAGACATATTGGGCAATGCCATAAAGGACAAATATACTGGAAACTTTCACTTCTATATCTTCAGAAGGGTGACATAACTAAATGTCTGGGATTTCTCGAAAAGAGTGCCATTGAAGATCGAGTTCTGAACCCAAACATATTTTCAGCTTCGATTGGGATGATATCTGTATTGAAGCCTCTCCTTACCCGATATAAAAATGGTAAATCATGGATATTTGACCAAGACATGAATGATTTTTATTCATCTTTAAACCAACAAGAAAAAAGAGAGTTTGCAAAAGATTTATTTGAAGTTCATGATATGACTGCATCAGGAAGCATTTGGGTTATAAAGGATGATTTTTTTGGGTTTATTGATGATCTCAAAAAGAGACAGATCACGTTCGACACGTACAAGGAAGTTAGAGATATTGTCATGAATACAAATCTATCAACATATTATTCTTGTTTATTCTCGATGGGGTCAATCCTTGAAGGAATGTTAGATGACTTATTTGAACGAGACAATCAAAAAGTTTGGAACTTGTTTCATAACAGCCCAATAATACAGGCAGATGTTAAAAAGCCTAGCCGAATGGAACAAGGAACTTTCAACTCTGGAATGACACTTGGAGAAAAAATAACAGCACTTTTACTAATGGCTAAACATAACAAACTGCCTATGCCAAAACACTCAATTCTTCAAATGCGAATTATCGGAGAATATCGGGACTTGATACATCCTAGAAGAAGGCTTGATTCTCCTTATAAGCCCAATAGATATGTTGCATCATTTTTGTTCACTATGATAAGTAGATTTGCTGGACATTGGTGGCAAGAAAATATCAACAAACTTACTCTTGAAGTTTCATAATGAACACTCAAGTCTTTTTTTATAAGAATCTACTATTTTGCGCAAGTATTCACCCTTTATCTTGTGTTCTTCATCAAAAATATTCTGTTCTGAAGGGTTTCCCATTATTTCCATAGCTTTTTCGTCTTTCACATCTTGAAACCAAATAATCACGTCTGGATATGCAGCTATAAACCAATCACTATAGCCAAGTGGCTGATTCCCAAACTTGGCAAGTTCATCAATAGTTTGTGTTCCTTGCTTACTAAAATCTGGTTCATTTGCAAGTGAGGCGTGTGATTGGTATAGCTTCCTTGAGTTATGACGCAAGATTTCATAATTTGCCTTGAATGATACAGGATTTATGTTGTCTGGAATAAGAAAACTATCAACAATATAGGTCAGAACTTGTTTTGTTCGACCATCTGGAGCACCTTCAACGAATCTTTGCCATTCAGGATTACGCTTTATATATTTAGTAAATACTGAGAATATTCCCATACTTTGTCTTTATTATATCAAAATATTGCGGGCGCAAAAATTACAGTGATATATCGACTGTAGATAAAACTGTCGGCATGAAAAGTGATAGTTTGTAATATAATAGTCTTAGCTATGACACTAAAACAAGCAGACCATATAAGACAAGATTGGGGGAAGTTTCTTGAAATTACAAACGGACATTTGATTGGTTTATTTTTAACTAATATTCCCGAAAGATTGTTGCCCTATAAAAAGGAGGTAATATTGGAAGCATTGAATATGCTAATTGAATATTGCAAAAGTAACGGTGACGCTGAAAGCATAAATTTAATAAAAAATACTATCCCTTCTCTCGACTGGTATGTGAATGATTCAGAAGCTCTTGCCACTGCTGCCAAAAACTTCAATGATAAAGTCTACTTAGATTTATTCAAAAAGACCGACGAATCCCAACAAAAGCAGTACGATTATGTGTTAGCTAATTATTAATTAATAAATATATGCCAATAGTAAATATTTTTCTTCTAATTGGAATAGTTGCATTAATATTTAGTTTTTCTAAAGGCAAGAATGCTATTTGGGGTGGAGCTACTTTTGGGTTAGTAATTGGTTTAATTATGGGTATCTTTACTGGAGATTTTTCAAACATAATACGTGCAGTATTAATTGGTGCTGATGTTGGACTGGTTGCAGAATTACTCCCAGCTATCCCCAAAATGTTTTCAAAGATAGGTGAGGGACAAAAATAATTATGAAACTTAAAGCAATCGGTTTAATAGTTTTGTCAGGGTTGTTAATATCTGCGTGTGCAATCGAGCAAAGTAAAATTGGTTCAAATACAACTACACCTGACATAACTGTGACACCAACTCAGATGTCTGAAAAGATTTTAGATAACGATCATATTTTATTATTAATTAATCAATACAGAATTCAAAACGGTTTAGTTAAGCTAGAGAAATCAACTGAACTTTGTAAATTAGCCGAGGAAAGGGCAAGCTACTTAATGGCGGATAGAATGAGTGCATATAGGAGTAGTCAAATAGGTAATCATACTGGGTTCAAAAAGGCGGGTGTTGGATATTCTGGAACTGGAGTTGGCGAGAATATAGGAGCAAATTTGGCAAATGGATTTAAAGAAAATCCAAACGGAGATTTTTCAAAAAACCGGAATATTGTTAAAACAAATCAAGACATTGGAGCTGTCAATCAATGGAAACAATCACCACCACATAACGAGTTGTTGTTGTCAAAAGAAAAAGGTGAAACTATATTAACCAAAGCATGTGTTGCAAGTAGAGTTGAAGACTACGGCATGTTGACGGTGTTTTTAACTGGGGATAAATAATATGCAATTAAACATTGAACCGATATCAATATTTTCATTTTTGTTAAATATTATTTTTGCAGGTATAACTATTTATCAAATTGTTTCTTCTAAGAAAGAAGAGGAGAACACAAAATCCAAAGTAAAACTTTGGCAAAAATCAGCAGAAGGAATAAAAAACGGGTTATTGGGGATAGCTATGAATCCTGATAGATTTACAGGTAAAAATGATATTGCATCTGCCGTTCAATCGTTAGCACAAGTGGCCACTTCTTTTGATGATTCGTTTGTTGAAGAAAGATTTTATACAGAATCAGAAGTGAAACAAAAGCGTGAAGATACTGAAAAAGAGCAAAAGAAATTGTTTGAATCTTTTAGAACTAATCCAGTAAACAAAGTTTAGAGTCATTTTCTGTCAATAGCAAATTATTTCGATATCATAGGTCAAACACATTGATTAATTATAGGTCATGTGCTATTATTAAAACAGGATTGGGGTGTCCTCAGTCGGTAAAGGGTCCCGTAAGGGACTTTTTGCTTTTTATGGGAAAACTTTTAGACCGTAGCCATCAGTGTTACCTTTGTTGTCACAGTATATTTTTGTAGTGATAACATCAAAGCTTGTATATGGTTCGTTTGGAAATAAAACATGTCTAGCCAAAGGATATGCGCATAAGTCGGCAATTTGAAGACCGATGATATTATCTTTTTTGTAGTTAAACTCAAATTTATTGATTCTAGTTTTTACTCTATCAGATGATACAAAATATGTTCCGCGATCTAGAATTATGTTGTACTGATCCAACAATTGTAGATCTTCTTTTTTGCCTCTTCTCTCAATCTTAATATTTACTGTTGATATTTTGTCTTGTGAATCAAGGCAAAATATCAATCTTTCAATGACAAAGGATAATGAAAGACTATAAGGGTCTTTTGCTCCTTTGCCATATTTCTTAATATGTTTGTCTTTATCAACACCTGAACCAATAATTGTGAAATTTGAGTTACTTATAATTTCGTTTAATTGCTGATAAAATTTCTTCTTTAATTCTAAATCAAACAGTATTTGGAATGGCCCATCACATTTTCTAATTTCTTTTGAATGCAGAATAACATTTGTAGTCTTAAAGAAATCAATCTTAAATTGATTAATATTTTTCTCTAATTTTATTAATTCAGATTTTTCGAATAAAACACCACACAAAAGAAAAAGTGGAAAGTTTGGGTCAACAAATGACAATCCGTGATCTCCAGTTTCATCCATAAAAAAATAATAATCATGGGACATAATTATATTTTACTCTTTTTATTTTTGGATTTAAAATCGCGCGCGCAAAAAAATAATTTTCAATCGAGCCCCGCGTTTTTCGTCCCGACCGGCGACGGGACGAGCGGGGCGAGTTATAATGATTTAAAGTACGTTCGAATTTGTACGTACAGCCCCAACCAAAAAATTATTCTTCTTCTAAAACATCTCCGTCATTAGAGGCAGGGGCGACGGTTTTGCCAGTGGTGGGAGTGGGGTAAATAAATTGCCAGGATTTGATGATAAGGTCTTTGTTACCAGTAACAGTAACCACAACATCGTTATCAGTAAAAGTGGCGGTGGTGGTGTTAGAGGCAGTTTTGTCAGACATGATTATCTGAGCGGTGGTATTGTCGGGAAAAGTTAGGGTAAGATTGGCATAATTTTTGTCATCTTCGGGATGTTTGTCAACAACAGTCCCCTGGGGATACTGAAAAGAAAAACCGGCTGGGTCAATCCAAGTTAATAAAATGATAGGAGTCGGGGATGGGGTAGATGGAGTAAGCTCGTTATTTAATGAATAGTTTTGTGAAGTTGTTTTTGGTTTTAAAATAAAAAAAGCAGAAAAGGCTATAACAGTAATCAAAACAACTGTGATTAAAATTTGTTTTATGGTCATGATAAATGATATTATAATTAATATGAAATGGAAAGCTTTAGTTTTGATTTTAATTTTAATGTTTTTAGTAGTGACTCCGGTGTCGGCGGCTAAAAAAAGAGTTTGGAAAGCAACAACTGTGGCCAAAAGTGCGATTAATTCTGCTGGTAAATTTGGAGTATCAGCCAAATTGACAGGCTGGAAGCAATATCTAAACGTTAGTTTTAAAGGGGTGGTTAGTACCTCAGGCGTTACTTATGAACTAATTTATAATGGTAATGATACTGAACAGGGAGTTTATGGAACAGTTAAACCAAGTGAGGGTAATGTAACTCGGTCAATATTTTTGGGGACTTGTTCCCATGGAGCCTGTGTGTCTCACAAAAATATTAGCAATATACGACTAACAATTACCTACAAGACGACGGATGGCCAAAGCATGGTGAAGAGATACAAGGTAAAATATTGATGAAAAATAATTTTACTAGTGACAAATATACCAAAGGTAGGGGAAAATTTAGTAAAAGAGTATATATAAAATGTGTTAACTGTAGCGAAATAATTTTTAATTATCAAAAAGAGGGTAACGGGGCGATTGAAAAATTATTTTTTGACAATATTTTGGATAATTTTGCAATAAAAAAAGAGTCAAAGTTAATATGTCAAAAATGTGAAAAAGTTTTGGGGAGCCGATTTATTTTTGGGAAAGACAAAAAACTTGCATTTAAAGTCTACCCAGGAGCAATTTATTATCGGATTTTTGTACCCGAAAGAACTGTGTTTAAAAGAGGATAGACTGAGTTACTGTTATGCTCCGAAGAAGAATCTCCAAATTCTTTGAAATAGACCCAACTGTTTTTCAGGAGTTAAAATGGTTTGCGGTGTAATAGTTGTTATAGGAGTAGGATAAGCGGTTGGAGTAATAGTTGGGACTATAACTATATCAGAGTTATCAGTTTCTTGGGTGATTGATGGTCTAGTAAAGAAACTAAATCTTTTATATTCACGGAATTCACCATTTTGAGAGACAATAATTTTTCTTTCATTAGAAAAATTGCCTGGCATACAGTTGTTGTTGGCTTTGATAACTAAATAATAAGTTCCAGCAGGGAGCATATTAATTTTGACTGATCGGCTTTGGTTGTTACCAAAATCGGCCATACCATAGACATATTTACCACTTTCGGTTCCATAAGCAATGGTCCAAGAAGTAGCTCGAGCGACAGCATTCCAGCCAACTTCAATTTGATTACGTCCTGATTTTTGGACAAAAGAAAATTGAGCTTGACCTGGTTTTTCACTGTTACAAGTAGGAGCCTTGTTAATATTTGGAGCAGTCCCGTACCCTGCGAGAGAAGGAGTAGTGGACAAAACAAAAACTAAAACAAAAGCTAAGACGACTGATAATGTTTTCATAATATTTTTTATTTACAAGAAATAATATAATGTGAAGCGATTATAACACTTAGTTTTACAAATGCAAGTGATATGATTTGATAGACAAAAGTAATATCTTATAGTATAATACTCCATGTCAAAAAAGTTGATTGTAATCATACCTTGTTTAAACGAACGCGATACCCTGCCAGATGTTATTAGGGATATCCCTAAGACAATTGAGGGAATCGATAAAATAGAAATATTGATAGTTGATGATGGATCAACTGATGGGACGAGTGAAATAGCCAAAAAACTGGGCGTCACATATATATTAAGGAATACTCGAAACCGCGGTTTGGCCAAATCTTTTTCAATTGGATTAAATAGTGCGCTAGCCCACGGAGCAGACATAATTGTCAATACTGACGGTGATAATCAATACCCTCAGGCGGATATTGCAAAATTGGTACAACCAATTTTAAATGGCAGTGCCGATATTGTAATTGCCGATAGACAGACAAATAGTATTGCTCACTTCTCCCCTATCAAAAAATTTTTACAACGGTTTGGGTCGACTATAACTTGTAAATTGGCGGGGGTGTGTATTCCCGATGCGGTATCGGGGTTTCGGGCTTATTCACGAGCAGCGGCCATGGAAATAAATGTGGTGACCGAATTTTCCTATTGTACTGAAACAATTATTCAGGCGGGGAAAAAGAAATTAAAAGTAGTGTCAGTCCCAGTGACCACTAATCCAAAAACTCGAGAGTCACGATTGTTTAAAAACACTTGGCAACATGTCAAAAAAACTGGCTCGACCATGGTGCGAGTCTTTGCTATGTACGAGCCACTGAAAACTTTTTTTAATTTGTCGTTGATATTTTTGTTTATTGGCGCCATATTTTTTGTAAGATTTTTTTACTTTATGTTAATTGGTAATGGGGCTGGACACTTACAGTCAATCGTCTTTGGAGCGGTGATGTTCCTGGCCGGTTTCCAAATTTTGGTTTTGGGTCTGGTTTCAGATTTAATTGCCTCAAACAGAAAGTTAATTGAAGAAGTGTTGTATCAACAAAAGAGAGAATATTTAAAAAATAAATGAAAAAGATAACTCTAATTAGTACCTTGCCACCGCTAATTGGGTTAAGTCCATACACCCTAGGATTAGTCACGGCTTTGTCACAAAATGCCAAAATTGATTTTATCGGATTTAAAAAAATTTACCCTATTTTTTTGTATTCGGGAGGTGGGGTTGATAAAAATGGAGTTACTCCACAATTTAATAAAAATGTAAAAGTTGATAATTGTTTAGTATGGTACAACCCGATTACTTGGATTAAAGCTGGATTGGCAATTGATACCCAAATAGCCCATGCTCAATGGTGGAGCTGGTTTTTGGCTCCAGTTTTTATAACTGTTTTGGGAATTGCTAAATTAAGAGGCAAGAAAATAATTATTACGATTCACAATGTTAAGCCTCACGAAAAAAGCTGGTATAAAGTTTTATTAAACAAATCGGTTTTGTCGTTGGCTGACGAATACGTAGTCCACAATCAGGCCAATAAAAAATTATTTTTAGAAACAGATAAATCAAATAAACCGGTTCATGTTTTGCCACTGGGAATTTTTGAGCTAACTGATCCAAAGATGTCAGTCAGTCAATTGAGAAAAAAATATGGATATAGTTTAAAAGATAGAGTTGTTCTATATTTTGGAAATATCCGTGATTATAAGGGTTTAGATGTTTTGATAAATTCGTTTGCTTATATTAAGGATAAAAGCGTCAAACTAATTATCGCTGGTAAGCCATGGAAAGGTTTCGATGAATATCAAAAATTGATTGATGAAAATAATATAAATAAAAGAACAAAATTATTTTTGTCATATATTCCCGAGTCACAAATTCCCGAGTTATTTAAATTGTCGAGTATGGCCGTCTTCCCCTACAAAGAATTTGAAGCCTCTTCAGCTGCAGCGACGAATGCTTTAAATTTTGCCAAGCCAATAGTAGTAACCAATACTGGTGGTTTAACTGAAGTGGTGATGGATAAAAAAGTGATTGCTAAACCAGATAATGCCAAAGATTTGGCGATAAAAATTGAATATGCTTTGGTCAATCAAAAGAAACTGGCAATTGAATCGTACAAAATTTGTCAAAAGTTTTTATGGAAAAATATTGTGGTTGATTATTTAAATAAATTATACAAATGAAACCATTAGTTTATATTATTTTAGTTAATTGGAATGGAATCGATGACACCGTTGAGTGTTTAGATTCGCTAAAAAAAATAACTTATCCCAACTACAAAGTCGTTTTGGTCGATAATGGGTCAAAAGATAACCAAGCAGAAAAGTTAAAAAAAATATTTCCTGATGTATTTTTAATAAAAAACAAAATTAACACTGGCTTTGTGGGAGCCAATAATCAAGGAATAAAAATAGCTTTAAAAAATAAAGCTAAACATGTTTTATTGTTAAATAACGATACGGTGGTCAAAGAGAATTTTTTGGATATTTTAGTTGAAGAAATTGAAAGTTCAAAAAATGTTGGGGCGATATCCCCAAAAATTTTGTATTATAAATCAAACAAAATTTGGTCGATGGGTGGCAAGATTTCAATTCTTACAGGGATTTCGATAATGATTGGAAAGGGAAAAAACAGTGTGAAGTATTTAAAAAATATTGAGCCGGATTTTTTAACTGGCTGTGCTTTTTTAATAAAATCTGAAATTATAAAAAAAGTTGGGTTACTTGACCCAATTTATTTTGCTTATTATGAAGATGTTGACTGGAGTTACAGAATTCGAAAATCAGGATATAAAATTTTGGTTAATCCCGACAGTATTATTTGGCATAAAAAATCCGCTAGTGCGGGGATAAAAAATTCATTTCGTAAGGAAAGTAATTATCAAATTAGTCAGATAACTAGAAACGGTTTAATATTTTTTAGAAAAAATTTTGACATTTATCATATGATATCTTTTTTGTTATTTCGATTTATCTATACACTAGTATTTTCTGGTTTGGGAGGTTTACGTTTTTTTATAAATGGTTTGATTGATGGTTTTAAAAAATGAAAAACAAAATTATATTAATCGCTATTCTTTTGATTTCATTTTTTTTATGTAACTACATAAATATATTTGGGACGAACTGGTTTAAACATCCCGATGAAACTGGGTACTATGTTTTAGCCAAAGAGCTATATGTCAATCATAGACTTTTTATAGAAATACCTCTTAACACCAGTTTACAGACTAATTCTTTCACTCCGGCAGGACTTTTTTATAATGGTAAATTTGCCGTACCTAGCATGGCCTACGGTATGTATTTTTTTACGGCTCTCGGATTTTGGCTGGGTAATAATGGGCCGTTTTTTATCCCTCCAATATTTGCATTGATCAGTATTGTGGCTACATATTTAATTGTCAACAAGTTATTTGATAAAAATACTGCGATATTGTCTGCCTCATTATGGGGACTATCGGCACCATTAATATATTGGTCAAATTCTATTTTTGGAAATATCGCCGGACTTTCATTTTACTTACTTGGAGTGTATTTTTTGATTAAGATCATTGACGATTTGAAAATAAAAAGTAATTATCTTTATTCTGGAATTTTCTTAGCTTTAAGTATTTTTACGCGCTATGAATATTTGTTTTTTGTATTTTGTATTTTATTGGCTTTTATACATCTTACAAAAAACAATTTTCCAAAGTTACTGACAAATTTTGTATTAATTATTTTACCAATAATTATCTCTTGTCTTTTTGTCTTAAAACTCAATTCGATATATTTTGGTTCGCCCCTTTCGTTTTCATATACTGCGCCAACATCAGAAGTTTCCAATAATGTTACCTCTAATAGTCCAGTCGGCCTTAATAAATATTTTGTCTCAGTTAAACGTATATATGACAGATTTTTTACTCAGGATTTAAACCCAAATATAACAAGACTTAATAATAATTTTTCTAGATATGTTGCGAATATTTTCTTTTTATCGGTATTGTCTATTGTTGGTTTGGTGTCAGTAATATTTAAAGGCGGAAAAACGAGAGTTTTCTTTATTGGGATACTTGTTCCAACTCTACTTTGGACCTATGACACATTAGGTGGTTACCATTGGGGTGAAGATTTTTCTTCAATTAGTGGTGTTTATGTAAGATATTTTCCAATTACTTATTTGTTGTTGATAATATTATTTTCTCTTTTTATTTTTAAATCTCATTTAAACCGTTTTTTAAAAATTCTTCTAATTATTATGGTTGTTTCTCAAAATTTTTTATTACTTTTCAATAAAATAGATGGTTTGAATGTATTGCTGACTGAGAAAAAATCTTACTATGAAGTTAATAAATATATTGAAAATAACTCAAATAAAAAAACCATAGTCGTTTCTAATTTATACAATAAATATATTATTTCGAGAACAGTATTAAATTACTCCTTGATTAATGAAAATAAATCTGAGGTTATTTTATCGATTACAGAGGATTTACTGAGAGATAACTACAGAATATTGCTTGCAGAGGATATAACCCATAAAGCAACATATATTAATTTTAAGGAGATGTTGCCTACATCAAATATAAAAATAATTGAGAATAAAAAATATCCAGATATCTACGAATTGATAAGATAATACTTTTCAGGGAAAATAATTTACTTTTTACAAAACGCTAAAATATATTTTGAATTTTGAAAATCATTTCTATTAATACCATTAAACTTTTGTTTTACATAAATAGAGTTTCTTACGTTAACGGGAAACAAAATGTCTTTAATTTTTTGTGGAATGAAACTAAATACAAGTCTCCTTAATATAATGAAAAATGTTTGTTTTTCTTGACCATATAATTCTACGTCGTGAAATAATTCCATTAATATTTTTTTGAATTCTGAAGGGTAAAATTCTATGAAATGAAAAGGATTTATTGGCTTAAGTGAATTTGGACTCGAATATTTTTTATTGGGTGTTGAAATTAACAATACACCACCATCTTTTAATACTCTATATGTTTCCTTAATAAAACTTTTATAGTTTTCAATATGTTCAATAGTTTCAAATGAAATTACTATGTCAACTGATTTGCTCATAAAACATTTTAAATTGGTACCGTCACAAACCTTATATATTATCATTTTCGATTCATCATTCTTTTTTGCAAATTCGATTGCTTCCTTAGAAATATCTACACCATAAATTTTTGATGGATGATTTGAGAATAAAAGCTTAGAACCATACCCTGTTCCACATGCGATATCTAGAACTGTTTTACCTCTGACATATTTTTTCGCAAATAAATATCTGTCTAAGTGTTCTCTTTCGGTTTGAAAACTTGCTTGTCCTGGTACAAATCTTTCACCTGTAAAAATTAATTTATTTTTCATTTTTTACTAAACTAAAAATAGTCACTAGGAGAATGGCGGTTTCGCCGGCGAGGAAGGCCCAGGCGGCGGCAATGAAACCGAATTGGGGTATGAAGATGAGGTTGAGGGTAAGGTTAACTACGAGACCAACGGTAGTGGCCAGGAAAACTTGATGTTGTTTCTTTTGGGCAAATAAAAGATTGCTGGTGAGATTGCGAAAATAGTTGACAACACCCACCCAAACTAAAATAGCCATAGTGGAAGCGGCGGGCAAAAAGGCCGGTTTGTAAATAAGAGTAATGATTTGATTTTGGAAAATAGTAATAATGGTAGCTAGGGGAATTAGGCCAAGAATGGATAAAACCACCACTATTTTGATCAACTTACTTAAAGTCTCGGTTTTATTTTCATGGATTAACACATTGAGACGAGGGAAAATGGCATTATTAATGACATTGATACTTTGAAAGGCAAATAAAATTTTGTAAGCAGATTGATAAAAGCCGACTTGGGTACTCCCCAAAAATTTACCAATTAGTAAAGTGTCGTTGTTGGCATACACGGTCCCAACAATAGCTAAACCCATAAAAGGAATGGTTTCGATTAGCAATTCCTTGCAAAAAGCTTTGTCAAAAGCAATTTTGATTTTGATACCCAACCGATGAATGAGGAGAGCAGAAAATAAAACAGAAAGGGTGGTAGTTATCCCATAAGCTATTATTATATTAATAGTACTACCATGGAAATAAATGACGCTAAAGGCAGAAATTAAAATACCTAAATAATAAGCAAGCTTGGTGATAAAAACCAATTTCATGCGTTCCCAGGCGACAAAAATGGTGGTAAAAATCGAGCCAATGTTTTGGACGAGATTGTAAAACATAACCATCAAAATCATGGTTTTTGTACCCGAAGTGGGCAAGACAAATAGAGAGACAATGATAGAAATGGCGATAATTAGGGATAAAAGTAACTTTAGGCCCAAAAGATTGCTGGTGTATTTGTCGGTCAGGTCCCGGTGTTTGGCCATATCCCGGGTAGCAATGGTATTTAGCCCAAAATCAGCCAAAATCATGAACATGGCCACATAAGAAAAGGCTAAATTGTAGGTACCAAAATCACGGGGGCCAAGATAACGGACCAAACTGACGGTAACCCCAAACATTATGACCTTGGAGAAGGCTTCGACGAGACCGAGCCAAAAGGTGTTCTTGACTAGTAAATTACGGGTGTTCATGTTATAATATTACCACAAATATGGCAAATACAATAATTTTAATCAAAAAATATGGAATCATTTTTGGAGCAGTAATTTTGGGATTATTTTTGGCCAAGGCATTTTTTACCAAAAAAATATCGATTTATAACTTTAATTCTACACTACCGGGGGCAGAAACTTTTTTGTCACTAAATAAAACTAATGATAAATTGGAAATTGGGGGGTTGTTGTTAAAAAATAAAGTAACTCACTTTTTTATAAACAGTGAAAAAAGTCTAAATAATATCAATGTCCATATGGCCTATAAGCCAGGACAAAAGGAAATTAAAATTGGAGTCCGAGGTAAAGAATCGGACCCATTTATTTATAAAAGTTTATATTTTGATCAAATTAATAGTCTGACTTGGGACATGATTAGTCAAAATGGATTAGTTTTGTATCAAAAAAATCGACAGTTTGAAAACGTGGCTGATTTTTTGAAACAAATGCCAACGGATAAAAAAATTGGTATATATCAAGTCGACACTAATTCACTAGTCCCCTATTTTTTTGCAAAGAAGAACAATAGTAAAACGATTATAAATACCCCGATTAGGGGAAATGCAACGGCTTATGTTTTGGTTCCAAGTGGTGACTTAAAAATAAAAATTACTAAGCAAGATATGAATATATATGATGGAACTGATGTGTTGAATGCTAGTTTAACATTGTCGGGGGTGAAAATAGCAGAAGTATCGATTCCTGATGATGGATTTGCTGATAAAAGTAAAAGTCAAACTGCACCTCAAATATATGAACTAAATATTAATAATGCCAAGCCGGGGGTGTACAAATTAGATTTTAAATTTGATAGTGCCAGTAACGATTCGGTGATTACCAAAATCGAAATCAATCAAGAAAAAGTGGTCTTTGGTGGATCATTATTAGTTTGGAATGCAATGCCGACTAATTTTTATACAACTTCAACCAAAATTAATGCTTCAACCTCGTGGCCCGAATCGATTCAAAATTTGAAGGTTAACGATAAAGCTGATTTGGCGATTAAAGATACGAAAACTAAATTTGGATTTGATTTGGCCAAAATTATTACCGATAAAAATGTGAATGATTTATACAAAATTACTTCACCTAAGGGAAATATCAATTTTGGAACGGGGGATTATTTTTCTTTTAGCCCTGAAAGCTATTTTGATGTAGCGATTATCAAGGCTCAAGTTTTAACTACAGCAATTAACCAAGCCGATTTGGAGAAAAATTTTGATTTCATTTTGACAACTTTAACACCAATTAAAGAAGATAATTATTGGCTAGTGTCGGATTTAAATTTGAATCCAAGTGATTATTCACTGACTGGGGATAAAATATTTTTCTCACTGGAAGTGCCAGAATTGGATAAACAGGGTGGGTCGTTGGAAGTTGGGGGGATGACTGTATCG
>VFLE01000139.1 GCA_009885205.1 Candidatus Shapirobacteria bacterium
AATTTTAAGGGGAAACCAAGGAGGGATCTTACCCTAAGTGAGAACCGTGGGTTCTAGTTTACACCTTTGGACATTTAAATCGCCGGAAATCCGGCAATTTATCAGTCACAAAGGCAACGTTACCTAGGACATTTTCAATGTCCAAAGGTGTAAATGTGCAAAGGTGTAATATATGATGACACATTATATATTAACATTATGTCCGACTCGATATTTTTATCTACGACCAACATCAGCGACGATTTCTATAAAATAAAATTAGAACTCGAGAACACAGCGTCATTCTTGTCTCAAAAATGGTACAAAGATCAACGCGGCGATTATTGTTTTAGCGAAAATTCACAAGATATAGACGACGCAGACGAAAATATAAAAATTTTGTTCGAAAATATAAAAATTCTACAAGAAAAAATCGCAAAATCGAGGGTGTCGGAAACCTTGGCCGAATTGTCCCATTCGGATTCTAAACATAAACGAGTTTGCATTAGGGAAAATGTTGATTAGTTCTTCGTTTTGGACATAGTTTTAACCATTGATGATTTTGTTGCGTATTTTATACACAAAAATTCATCGTTTCGCGGAGCGCGTTTTGCGGTTCCGGGAAGAGCGCGATTTGCGTTTTCCAGAAGAACGCGATTTGCGTTTTCCGCCTTTGGTTTTTTGTTCGTCGGTCGGCTTAAATACCTTATTAAAGATAGTGTTAGGAATATTCTGAATATACGTATTATTATCATTATTGTGTTCTATTTGTATTAATTTAAGCACGGTATCAGCGTTTATTGGTTCTACTCTACTTTCAAGCCAAGTTTTAGGGTTCATAAACGTCAGGGATTTTTTGTCTCTTCTATCGTAAGATATAAGCTTCCCCAAAATTGTGCCACTTAAATCCCAAATTTTTTCCTCTTTAAAATGATCATCAAAATTATCTATTACGCTCACATAATCTAAAAGATGGCTGCTCATTTTACTACGTTCTATATATATTATATAATATAAAAATATTTGCTAAATGCAGATTAACGTTCGCGACTCTATATCCATTTTTTGAGGTGGGCGTTCTAGTATATAATATATTAAAGGAGTGGTCTTGGAGTCCCCTAAAAAGGATATAAATATATTTTTTTATTATTTGTATCTACTTAACACAACA
Organism: Candidatus Shapirobacteria bacterium; assembly: GCA_009885205.1. Classification (GTDB taxonomy): domain Bacteria; phylum Patescibacteriota; class Microgenomatia; order UBA12405; family UBA12405; genus UBA12158. The sequence continues at coordinate 1,151 of VFLE01000139.1, forward strand.
CATCGAACAATGTCAGAAACAGAAAAAAATCAAAATCCCTCAATATACGCGGATTATATTCAACTCACAAAACAATACGCAGAAAAATACGGCGAGAAAAGCATCGTATTATTGCAGGTTGGCGCATTTTTCGAAGTCTACGGATTTCGATGTCCTATATCAAACGATATCCAAGATAGCAAAATCGAAGATTTTTCGCAAATATGTAATTTAAATATATCTGAAAAAAAAATCGTCTTTGAATCCCGTCAAGTATTAATGGCGGGATTCCGCGACTACACACTCGATAAATATATACAAAAAATCGTAGACTATGGATATACTTGCATTGTATACGTCCAAGAAAAACAAGGAAAAACAATTACACGCGTATTAGATGCTGTACATTCGCCCGGCACATACGTGTCATATGACACGGAAAAAATAGAGAAAACGTCAAATAATATTATGTGCATTTGGTTAGAAACATTCAAAGCGATTAAAAAAACGCCCCTCAAAAAAGAGGATATAGTATGCGGAATCGCCGTGGCCAATATTTTCACAGGGAAATCGACGTTTGCCGAATTTCAACAAGCTTTCGAAATGTCACCAGGCACATTCGACGAATTAGAGAGATGCGTTTCCATATATACACCGAGCGAGGTAATCATCGTTTCCGATTTTTCGGAAAGCGAAGTAAATTCGATTTTACAATTTTCGGGCATCGGATCACAACAGTCAATACACAAAATTTCGACCAAAATATCAGAGAAAGCGAAAAAATGCGCACAGCAAAAATATACTCAGCATATTCTCGAAACCTTTTTTGTAAAAGAAATACATCATACATGTTCGGAATTTACAACTTATCCGATCGCAACGCAGGCATTCTGTTTTTTGCTTGATTTTATTCAATCGCATAATCCAAATCTCGTGAAAAAAATTACAATTCCCGATTTTCACGAATCAGACAGAGTGATTCTAGCAAATCACACTTTAAAACAATTGAATATATTATCTTCCGATCAAACCACGGGAAAATATAAGTCGGTAGCGTCTTTTTTAAATAAAACGTCTACAGCGATGGGCTCTCGATTGTTTCATTCGCAAATTGTTTCGCCCACCACAAACGAGAAATGGTTAGAAACCGAATATAAAATGACCGGGCTGCTCTTGAATCAGTATGAAATGGTCGCGCCTCTTAGGAAAAGCCTTACCAAAATTCGCGACGTGGAAAAAATAAACAGACACATTGTATTGCGTAAATTATATCCTTCTACTATTTCACAACTGTACGATTCTATACTACAAGCACAACAAATCGGCGTATGTTTTGAAGAATCTACGGAAATATTGGAGTATTTAGTTCCCAAAGACATAAAATTGAGGGATTTATGCACACAAATTTTACTCTTCTTGGACAATCATTTCTACATAGATCGATGTAAAACAATTTCCTCCTTTTCGAACATCGGGGAAAGTTTTATTAAGCCAGAGATTTCTATACATTTAGACCAAGCCGTAGCGGCGCATTCTGCCAATATAGATGCGTTTAACAAAATTCACTCCTATTTGAATGAATTAATAAAGAAAGAATCCAAGGGATTTGACAATACCGAATACGTTAAAATTCACGAAACAGAGAAATCCGGAAACACTCTGCAAATAACCAAGAAGCGCGCGCTTCTTTTGAAATCCATTCTCGCGAAAACGCAACAGATAGAGATTTCCGGCACAAATATCAAATTAGGAAGCAAGGATGTAAAATTTGTTTCCGCATCTGGATCGAGCGACACTATTGAATTTCCAGAATTGAACAGACTATCCCGAGACATTTTATTCCAAAAAGAAAATCTTTCCAAATTACTCATTGTTGCGTTTGACGGTGTTTTGTCCGATATAGAAGCGAAATGGTATGCGTCTATAGAGGCGGTCGCCGAGTTTGTAGCGCGCATCGATATTTTACAATGCAAAGCCTATATAGCAAAGGAATATAATTATTGTTGCCCCGAAATAGACAATTCCAAGGAAAAGGCGTTTGTTTCCGCGACTCAACTAAGACACGCATTAATAGAACACATACAACAAAACGAGACGTTTATTCCGAATGATATAAATCTTGGACAAGATAACCCAGACGGGATTTTATTATATGGAACAAACGCGGTGGGAAAAACGAGTTTGATCCGAGCTATAGGAATTGCAATAATTATGGCGCAAGCAGGCTTTTTTGTTCCTTGTAGCGCATTTAAATACAAGCCATATTCCGCCATATTTTCAAGAATTATAGGCAACGACAATTTGTTCAAGGGTCTTTCTACTTTTGCCGTGGAAATGTCGGAATTACGAATTATTTTAAAAATGTCCGATAAAAATAGCCTAATTCTTGGTGATGAACTTTGTTCAGGAACAGAAACCGAGTCGGCGCTCAGCATTTTTGTAGCGGGATTACAACATTTTTACAAAAAACAGACGAGTTTTATTTTCGCCACACATTTTCACGAAATTCTTCATTACGAAGAAATAAAATACATGAAAAAAATAGCAATTATGCATATGGCCGTCGTTTACGATAGAGAAATCGACGCTTTAATATATGACCGGAAATTATGCGATGGGCCAGGAAATCGAATGTATGGGATTGAAGTGTGCAAATCTCTCCATTTATCCGAAGAGTTTTTAGAAAGCGCACATTCGATTCGATCCAAATATTTTTCAAAAAGCGAATTGTCGCATAATACGTCAAAATACAACGCATCAAAAATAAAGGGAATGTGCGAAATATGCAAGGTCGAACTGGGAGCAGAAATTCATCATTTAGAACCACAAAAAAAAGCCGACGAAAATGGATTTATTGGAACATTTCACAAAAATCATCTTGGAAATCTAGTAACAGTATGTTCAAAATGCCACGACGAATTTCACACCAAAGACAATGCGAAAACTCTAATTAAAAGAAAAACAATCGCCGGATATCAATAAAAAATCTATTTGCTAGTACATTGTTGGTAAAACGAATAATGTAAAGTTTTTACTAAAAACATTTCATTTTTATCAAGTCACGTCATTCAAAAAATTATATAATAAATTATCAGGGTTATGATTTTGTACTTCGCCGCAAATTAGACACGCACTTTCGTACATTTTTCGCAAAACATCATTCGGCGCGTCTGATCCCACTCGTATAAAGCCGCGTTTTGTAAGATATCTACGCACATCTACAATAGGAGTTTGTTTCAATTCTTCTGTTTTTATGTATGCGCGATTACGGATTGTTTTGTTGGAAATCAAAACCGATACATTTGGTCTAGTTTTTGATTTTCCCACTTTGAACGTTCGGCGAACCGTACGTTTTTGTTTCGGATATCGCATTTTTTTCGGTTTTTCTGCCATTTTTGCGCTCATTTGTTTAATTTCACTAATTCGAGTCGATTTTTCGCTTAAGGTATCATTCGCAATTGGAGACTGTATGCTTTCGTTGGGTTTATTTTTTTCTTGATTTGTGCCGCCGATTGGTGCATAATTTTTTTGAGTGCTATTATGATAAGTGCGATAAGTCGGAAGGGACCCCCCTTTTAAACATCCATATTTTGGAATTACATTCAAAGATGGTCGGGAAAGTTGCATAAAAGTATCGGTCCCGGTTTCAGGAAAAATATCATTTGAAACATTTATATACCCATCTGTGTTGATGGAGGGATTGTACAAAAGAGATTCGGTCGTGGTATTTGGATAATTTTTTAAAGTTTCGTTTTGTTTTTTCTTGGTTTCGGTTGTCAACGTTTTCAAAAAATCGAGAGATTCATTAAAATCTGTATTAAAATTGTCGATTTCAGCGGGAGTCACCTTTTTTTCGCCCTTTTCATCTTCTAAAAAATGCTTGAAATTTTTTTCTTGGTTTTCGCGTATAAATCTTAATATATGATTTTTACGAAGCGTTCTCTTTTTTTCTTTTTTCTCACGAATTTTAATTTCCCCCGGCGCATTTGAAGAAGACGTTTTTTTCCTAGATCCGCGTCCACCTGAAGAAAATTTAAATAATTCTGGATTGATCGAAATTGTTTTGTTCATTTATACTGAATATATTGATTATATACTATCTACAATATATTCAAATCAAGGGAATTACGTCTACTTAGACGTATAAACCGTGAATCGTATATGTTTTTTTTTGATTTGTATTTGTTAAAAAATATTTGTATCCTTTGTCTAAATCGTCTAAATTCATTTTTTTACGTAAATCAGAAGACAATCCATAGATTCTTCGACCGTGAGATATTTTTGTATAAGAGAAAAGAAGTTCCATATCGCGACCAAAATGTTTGAATGACGATTTTTTCGACTCGAACCATTTTAAAAGAGTGGGATTCGTTTCCTCTACTTCAAAAGACCATTCGTTTTCTTTCACCTTTTTCAAAAAAATTTGCATAAGTTCTTTGGCAGAATATTCGTCGATTTTGAATCTCCAAATAAACCTAGATTCCAAGCCCTTATTTGCTTTAAAAAACGTATCATATAGTTCTTCTTCATATCCCGCAATGATAACCATAAGAGACTCTTTATATTCGCTCATGGATTCGCAGAGTGTATCCAAACATTCTTTAGAATAAGAGTCGTCTCTTTCACTGTTCGCCAAAGAATAAGCCTCGTCTATAAAAAGGCAACCACCCAAGCATTCGGTAATCACCTTTTTCGTTTTGATAGCCGTTTGTCCTAAATACCCGGCAATTAAATCACTCCGAGTTACTTTTTTAAAAATATTATTTTTCAATACACCGATTTTTGAATACATCGTGCCTAATATTTTGGCGATTTCCGTCTTTCCTGTTCCGGGTGGACCACACAAAATCATATTTTTAAAATCGGGCTCTTTTCCCAAATGGAGATTTTGTATAAAATATAAAATTTGATCCAATATTGCATTTTTAAAATTTTCCATCCCAATCATCTCATTTAATTTTTCCAGCTCAGATTTTATATCGAATAGCGCTTTTAAATCTATATTATATTCTACATCGTCAGAATATTCATTTTCGCTCAAAATTCGCAAAAGATCGCCAAATGTGTTAAATGAAATATCAATATGTTTTTTTGTTTTTATTTTTGGCTTTTCAAGTAACGGTGGACAAAAATCATACTCATGTTTTTTTTTCCAGAATTCATAATAATCGTCGCTCGGAATAACGCGCGAATCAAAATGCTGAATTGTCGGCATTTGTGGGAAAGACAAAAATTCTGTTTGATTTAAAAAAATGGGCGAGTACAGTTTAGACGAAAATGCGTTTGTTATATAACGATCATTGCTCGCCCTTAAAATTAAACAGAGATCTGAATAACAAAAATCGCTTTTGTATTTATATGTATCCAAGAACTCTACAAACGCCTCTTTTTTTTTCATTTTATTACTGCTCCAGGAATATTTATTTCGTTTTCAAAATAAATCTATAAAATTGAAGGACTTTTTATTAAATTGAATGAACGATATCTTTACAGTCAAAAAGAATGGAATTTCTAGACCAGAATAACAATATGGAAGTAGACACAGGTTACATGACTCCTCCGATTGGAGAAGAGTTCTCCGATTCATCGCCGCGCGAATTAGAAATGGAGTTGGAGTTGGAGTTGGAGGTCGATCCCCGTTCGACCGGATGGGAAGGCGTCTATCACGAAAAATTCCCGCAAGAATGGGCCACGTTTCAACTAGAAGGCACTGGGCCGCACGAATGCAATAATTGTGCGGATTATGGATGTGTAGGGGATACATTCATCGGATATTGTGTCAATTGTGCAATTTACGCGTATGATAATACACGTGGACACGGTTTCATTAATAAAGGAGTAGAATTACTAGATGAAGAAACGATTGATGTCCTGGGTGCATTTGATACGTATCTCAGCGGACTTATCTTCGATGGCGTAGATGCTTTAGTGGACGAGCCGTTGGCGTAAGATTCATAAACGCATATTACTCGCGTCCGCAAAAAACCGCTTTGATTCTTCATTTTATACCTTTCATTTTATACCTTTCATTTTATCCAAACATAGATTATTTATAGTATTGTGTTTATTCAACTAAAGAATCCCATTTCATTTTTTTATACAAATATTCGGATCAAATATAATTGTAATTACGTGCATTTTGGAATTGCAATATAATTTGAAGAAGTTATGTAATCTTCATTCTTTAACATCTCGTCTATTTTGTATTGAATATCGGATAGCTTATCTTTGCAGTGGGGTTTGCAAAGATTATCGACCGTTTTTAACATGTAAACTATTTCTTTTAATTTAGTTAAAATGATCTCGCATTTTTTAATATACACTTTTTTAGTACAGAAATAAATCATACCGCTATAGGCCATAGAAGTTATATATTCGTCTATCATCTGGAATTCCTCATAAAACGTTTGCATATCTTCTTGATTCGACAACGTTGCGTATGACAGTATATTGTCTATTTCTTTCTTTTGATTAGTAATCAAAAAATTAACGTCTTCACTCTCAACCTTTATTTCGGCATTGTGATGGTCATAATTATCTAGATTATCAGGTATCTTATATTCCTTATTATCAACTGTTTTTACTTTATAAACATATGTTTTAAAATCGATTCCCGCGTAATTATATGTATATTCACCGAGTAAATCCGTTTTTAACCCACGTGGTAATAAAACCTCTTGTTGATATCCCCATTTTGAATGAGAATTTTCTGAAGGGGTAACCTCCAAATCTAAATAAGGTATTTTATGTTTTTTATCTATAATTAATACATTTAAGCAACATTGCGCTTTATTAGAAACAAATTCGTCTCCATTTTCCATCATATAAAACAAATGATCTATTGTTTTTGTTGTAGAAATGTATGCCTTGCTCATTTCGTCTGAATAATATTTATCAGTGCCTCTAAATAATACGGTTTGATCATCAAAAATCGGCACTTTTGAATCCATAAATAATTCGTCTAGCTCTTTGATACAATCAACCACATATTCAATATCATTTTCCATATCTTCGATAAAATCCTCCTCTGAATCGTCCCTTATATTTTTTTCACAGTAATTAGAAAGTTCGTCCCTTAAAAAATCATTTATAACAGTTGATTTATTTTGATACTCATTTAATGAATTTATTTTTTCCTCGATAATATTTGTTTTTATTGGTCCTTCCGGCATTGTGTTTTCACCGTGTATAATTTTTTTTGCTGTTTTTAATAATTTTGTTAAATTCGATTTGTTTCCACCGCCTCTCGTTGTTCTTCTAGTGTATTTTTTTTTTACTATGCGTTTTTTTGTATTTCTCATCTCTATACTATGAATATATAAAACTGTTCGCTTTTGCTATGAAATTTGCAAGGAATATTTGCTAAAAGCGTATAATCGATAATACTCTATATTTATCTGCATAAAACGTAAAAATGCCTATATATTAAATAAAATAAATATAAAAAATTGATTTGATATATACATTAACAAATTACTGTATATATGGAAAGAAATAGAACTAAAATGATGTGCGATGCTTCGGTAAATCGTTCTTCTTATGTAAAAGAACACGTAGAGTCGTCGGTCGAAAAAATAATAAAAATCCGAAAACCCAAAAAGTCGGCGCCCGACGTTCAGACGTCAAACGACTGTTCCGATATGATAAAAGAAATTATCAAAGAAGAGACTGCCAAACTAGAGGGCGCGATATTGCAAGAAGATGAAGTCCTATCTCATCTTGGCTCTTATTCGGAAGAGCCATATGATTTGATCGAGTCTTATTTTAGAGGACAACATCTTGAACGGTTAGTGCGTCATCAAATCGAATCATACAATCATTTTATCAATTATCAAATTCAGCGGACCATCCAAATGTTCAATCCGGTAACCATTCATTCTGAGCATGATTACGTAGAGGAACATGGCAAATATTTTCTTGAAATCGAAGTATCTTTTGAAAATTTCAAATTGTATCCCCCGCAAATTCACGAAAACAACGGCGCTACCAAAATGATGTTTCCCCAAGAAGCAAAATTGCGGAATTTTACGTATGCCTCGACCATGACAGTGGACGTAAATATAAAGTACATTGTTCGCAACACCGATAGCATGGACGCTCCCAAAATAATTAATCGTACCCTTACCAAAATAAATATTGGAAAAATGCCGATTATGTTGAAGTCGTCCATCTGTATATTGAATCAAAATCGCCACATTCATCCCCAATTGACTGGCGAGTGCCCTATGGATTGCGGAGGCTATTTCATTGTAAAAGGATCAGAGAAAACGGTTTTGGGACAAGAGCGCGCGGCGGAAAATCGCGTATATTGTTTCGACAGCAAAAATAACGCCAAATGGATAATGTTTGCCGAAATTAAATCTGTACCTGATTACAAATGCATTTCCCCAAAGCAAATCGAAATGATGATATCGAGCAAAAATAATGGATTTGGTCATGGATTATACATCAATATTCCAAGAATAAAACAGCCCATTGAGCTGTTTACTTTGTTCCGCGCATTGGGAGTTCTTACCGACAAGGCCATTTGTGAATATATTTTGCTTGACATTCATGACGAAAAATGTGTAGAGTTATTGGATAATTTACAAGCGTCCATTATTGACGCAAATAAATATCCCACACAAGACGCGGCATTGCGTCACATTACATCATACGTAGCATATACTCCAATTAATATGGATAAGGAAAAGGGTCAGCGTAAAAAGCAGGAATTCGCACAAGACGTTTTGAACAATGATTTGTTCCCGCATTGCTCAACCCTTTCGCAAAAGCTCTATTTGCTTGGATATATGGCAAAAAAATTGCTACAAACCAATTTGGGCTGGTTTCCCCTTGACGACAGAGATTCTTATTTGAATAAAAGAATCGAATTGACCGGAACTCTCCTGAATAATCTTTTTCGAAATTATTTCAATAAGCTGGTCAAAGAAATGCAAAAGCAGGTTGTCCGAGAAATAAAAAATGGCTCATGGAGGTCAACGGAAGATTACGAAAATATTATTAACATGACCAATATTTATAAAATTATGAAATCTACCACTATTGAAAACGGGATTACACGCGCGCTTTCAACAGGAGATTTTAGTATCAAACAGTCAAATAGCAGTAAAGTAGGAGTCGCGCAAGTGTTAAACCGCCTAACTTATGTTGCAAGTCTTAGCCATTTGCGCAGAATCAACACTCCTCTAGAGAAAAGCGGCGAGTTAATTGCTCCGCGCAAACTACATAATACGACATGGGGGTTCTTGTGTGTCGCGGAAACGCCAGAGGGACAATCGATTGGAATTGTAAAAAATATTAGTTATATGGCGCATATAACCATTCCGACAAATAGCACGTCGCTATATGAATATATTTTGCCCAACGTCTTGCGGGTTGACGATTCTGCGCCCAAGGATCTTGAAGGAAAAGTCAAAGTATTTATTAACGGTTGTTGGGTGGGAGTGACCGACGCGCCAATTGAATTATATAATAATTTGAAGGACAAAAAATACCGCGGAATAATTAACATTTATACATCAATTATATTCGATTATAAAATGATGGAAATTCGCGTATGCAATGACGGCGGGCGATTAACGCGCCCCGTTCTAAAGGTTCGTGGCGGGAAAGCGCTTTTGACTAAAGACCTTGTTGATCGAGTTGTTTCCAAGGAGTTAAGTTGGAACGATCTTCTTACCAATTGCCGAATTGACGAATCCGTGATCGAATACATTGACCCAGACGAGCAAAATTATGCAATGATTGCGATGAAGGCAAAAGATCAATATTTACAATCGAAACACGTTAAAATCAACTATACCCATTGTGAAATTCATCCTAGTACTATTTTCGGAGTTTTGGCGTCATGTATACCCTATCCTGATCACAATCAAGCGCCAAGGAACACTTACCAGTGCGCTATGGGGAAGCAAGCCATGGGAGTATATGCGACAAATTACGATCTTAGAATGGACAAAACGGCCTATGTTCTGTCCTATCCCTCTAGACCTCTAGTTGATACGCGTATTATGAATTTCTTGCATCTCAATAAGATCCCATCTGGCTGTCAAATTCACGTGGCCATCATGTCGCATACCGGATACAACCAGGAGGATAGTGTATTGATTAATAAAGGATCTATTGATCGAGGGCTTTTCATGACTACCATTTATCATACGGAAAAAGATGAGGACAAGAATATTATCCGCGACGAAATTATTCGGTGTAATCCAGAGCCCGCAAAGACAAAGGGGATTAAATTCGGCAATTATTCGAAGCTTAATAATCAGGGATTTATTCCCGAAAATTCGCTTGTCGAAAATCGCGATGTCATTATTGCCAAGATTGTTCCCATCAAGGAGAATCGCAATGACCCCACGAAAACGATCAAATATGAAGACCAAAGCAAGATCTTTAGAACAACCGAAGAGACGTATATCGACAAAAACTATACGGGTCGAAACGGAGACGGTTATAATTTCGCCAAAGTCCGCGTTCGTATTCTAAGAAAGCCCGTATTTGGAGATAAGTGTAGCTCACGTCACGGGCAAAAAGGTACAATGGGAAACATTATCCCCGAGTGTGATATGCCTTTTACCAAGGACGGAATTTGGCCCGACATTATTATTAATCCTCATGCCATTCCTTCGCGTATGACCATTGGACAATTGAAAGAGACACTTCTGGGTAAAGTATTACTGGAACTCGGTCTATTTGGAGACGGAACGAGTTTCGGAAATTTGGACGTAAAAACGATTTCAACTGAGCTACAAAAGCTCGGATATGAAAGTTATGGAAACGAGGTTTTGTACAACGGTCTCACCGGAGAGCAATTAGAGACAAATATATTCTTTGGGCCAGTATTTTACCAAAGACTTAAGCATATGGTTAGCGACAAACAGCATAGTCGCGCAATTGGACCAATGGTTAATTTGACCAGACAACCGGCAGAAGGTAGAAGCCGCGACGGTGGCTTTCGAATTGGAGAAATGGAGCGTGATGTTATGTTGGCTCATGGTATGTCGCGATTTTGCCGAGAGAGGTTATACGATGCTTCAGATAAATATAGTGTTCACGTTTGTAAGAAATGCGGAATGATGGCGTCGTTTAATGATGGCACGCAAAATAAAATGTTTTCGAAAGAGGGATTCACTATTCATTTGTGCAAAACATGCGATAATATGACGGATTTCGCGCGCGTGGAAATTCCTTACTCGTATAAATTGATGGCGCAAGAACTTCAGACGATTAATGTGGTTCCGAGAATTATTACCGAGTAGATAGGGGGGTGGGGGGATTCCTTTTGCTATTACACCGTCCGGAAAAAAATCGAGCATTTGTTATTTTATTTTGTAGAATAACAAATTTAACCCCTATATTTTTGGGTGATCATCGTTAAAGGTAATTGTCATTTTTTTATTTGAATGCAATCCTGCTGGTGTAACCCATTTTCTACCAAATTGCGGATTATGAATAAGAAATTTCTTGAATTTTTCTTTCAAAATGTCCAAGGCTTCGTCTCGTTTCGGCGTTTCCTGCATCGAATATTCACTAATATAATACAAATGCAAATATGGCCTCATAATATTTACCAACCGATCTTTGGGAAACTCTTGATGTATCTGTAATTTTTTTTTCCTATCTAAAAATTTCAACATTTCTTTGACACCCGGATACAAAATTGTATGGCACGATTTTTCCACATATTCTTTTATATGTATTTCTCTTATGATTGCCTCGTTATGATAGACAAAATCGTCCAATTCAAATTCCGCCAATAAAAAATAGTATAATAAAATGGGAAGTTTATGATATGACTGACGTATTTTCAAATATATTTTTAATAAGATCCCCCTGGAAAATTCTACATTTGTATAAGGATTTTTAGGATAAATGGGATCCGCAAAAAAATGAGAAGAATTCGACAGAGCCGCATTCATAATATTTACCAAATCGGACAATTTAAATATGTATATAGCGCCCCCTTGATATATTTTTATACAAGAATTGCAGGTCGAATCGATCGGGTTCATATACAGATCCGTTTTTATTTGAACTTGGGCGCGGTTTACGCGAAACCGCTGTGCCAATTTCGAAAAAATCCAATACGTTTTCTGTGTTTTCGAAAAAAGTTCCAAGATAGAATCTTGGTTATTTTTCAAAAAAGAATTGTTTAAAATCTCCTTTAACGCATCAAATTTTATACTTGCATATGTATCGAATGTATAATGCGAATCGTCATATTCCGGAACATAATATTTAATATCCCGATAACATTTTTGTATAAAAAAATAAAAAAATATGTGAATTGCATTACCTTGTGTTGTCGTTTTCTCATTTCGCATAACATTTCCCCAATAAGAGAATGAATCTTGGGCTGGTAAAATAATTGCATTCGATTTCATGTGTTTTTGTAAGATTGTGTAAAAAGTATTCATCGACAAGGTTAATACATTTGTCGTAAAATATATTTATGTCTTTATCCATTATACATATTTTTGTTAATGTCAATAGAACAAAATTCGGAAATAAATGATATACGTTCTCCCACGCAATTCAGAGGCATTTCATTTTCAAAATATAAAAAAACAGAGGCACGTGAGCAAATGGTACAATCTCTCTTGAAAGGGAAAATAGAGCCCGCATGTTATTGGACAGCGGAACTGATTTGCGCGGGGCATTTTGGAGATGTTTGGGAAAACATTTTATACTACATGTCCAAGCATATTCATTTAGGAAATCCCAAAATGGCGATTTATTTAGAAATGAGATACAACATATTTCGCAATATAATGGGCCAGGGTCATTATTTAAACGAATTGGAAATAAGAAACAACGATAAAATACGCAAATTATTTGCCGAAATAATATGTGTCTTGGCGACGTCTCCAAGAAAGCCCAGTTTCGAATCTGTAAAAATAAACCGTGAAGAAGAATTTGACATGACACAAATGACCGAACGATTGAAAGCACCTTCCGTATCTTTTGTGGAACCCATTTTTAAAAAAGGGGATCCAAAAGAATTATTCATTGCTATTAATGAATTTGCCTATTGCATTTCCGATAAAAAAGATATGATCTCCGCCTGCTATTGGATAGAATGGGTGATTGAATTCGATAATATTTGCAAAAAGCGTAAAGAGTCATGTTATTGCGAAAAAAGGACACAATATCCGGTAGAAAACAAATATACACGAGATATTATTTGGCTTATTTGGGAGTCGCTTTTACATTATTGCGCCCTCCTTAAGAACACGCTCATCGAAAAAACAATGAATTCTTTATTGCGACTCTTTTGTATAAAATATACCACCGCAACTTGTAAAAAGAGACGCTACATGTTATATTACGCGGTCGGGTTGTTAACGGAAACGGCGTCAATGAACGTGGAAATAATTGGCGATAAACAAATATTACAAAATGTTACCGATAAAATTGGGGAAATTTATAAGCAGATCAAGAAGAACGAAGAAGCACCAAAAACAGACTATTTATTTAACGGTTTAGACGCGCGGCGCAATTTGGAAAAATCGATTGCTCAAATGGATATAATGTCCCAAATGGATCCGGCGATAAAAAACTGATATTTTTTTCTATTCAATGTATAATATTTTTCAACAGTCTATAAACAAAATGAAAAAAGGAGGTGATTTAGGATTTTTTTCCATAGCCGCTGCTCCTTCGTCAAATATAGTATATCCCTATTCAGAAATCGACCAGAATTACATAGGTAATATCGAGAGATCTATACCAAAACTTTCATCGATGGACTATTACAATGGAGCGCAGTCATCAGAAATAAATATCCGGAAAAAATTATTGAACGATAAAATGAGAACACGTAATCAAATCATAGAAATGAACTCATCAAAAAAAATGGGGAATGCAAAATCCCTACCTTTTTCAAATATGGGTAAAAGTACTACTAGTTACACATATAATCCGCGAGAATTACCCCCTCCAAAAAATACT
>VFLE01000072.1 GCA_009885205.1 Candidatus Shapirobacteria bacterium
AGATAATTTTCGAGAAATGGTTGACTCAGGAGAATTGTTAGACCTTAAAAAAGAGGCATATTTTTCTAATGAAGCTGGTGAGTTAAAGTGTTTGAGATTCACAAAAGGAGATGTATTGGCGGATATCGCCTAAATAATTTTTGATAGTAGTGGGGGATTTGTGCTCTCGGGCTAGGCTTTGGGCAAATTGAGATAGTAAGCGATTGAGATCACGAGTAGGAGAAGGATTTTGGGCATGCTTTTTGGCTAGAGAGAAAAAATTCTCGGTAATTAACTGTTGATCGAGGGCAAATTGGCAGAACTTGGAAATTGATGCTAGGTGACGAGCATGATTGTTTTGGGTGGAATCGGAGGCAATAAAATCAGTAATACTTGGTGATGATAAAATATTTTTTGAATTTTCGAGAAACATTTTTAAGTCGAGGAGATAATTGCGAACAGTATTGGTTTGATACTTTTGCAAAACAAGCCAGGAACTGTACGTTTCTAGGTGAAGTGGGGTAACGAGCAGGGACATGAGTTTTTGTTACTTCCAGAGCCAAATAAAAGTGGTGGCAAGAATAAGCAATGGAGTTAATCGCTCGAGGACTACTGATAAATTTTTAGCTTCGAATTTAGTCTTTTTATCAAGATTTATCATAAGTTTTCATTTATTGAATTTCTAATTATAATAACTATCTCCTACCTGAAAATGGCTGTCAATAGGCACGTTAAAAGCCAAATTAGATACAGAAAGATAGTATAAAAAAAGTAAACTTCAAACTTCAAACTTCAAAAAAGAATTTTCATTTTGGTTTACACGAGGTGATTTGGTAGTTAAGATGTGTATCTTTTAATATCTTTAAGAATAATATTTGGAATATATTTTTTTGATAAATGCGGAGATATGCGGAATATAAATATTGATGTTAAATGATGTTAATTGATTGAAATAAATATGATTAAAAATTGTAATGTAGGGGCAGATCCCTGTATCTGCCCCAATATAAAAATAAAGGGCGGATATGGGAATCCGCCCGTACAAAGATGATATAATATTTATATAAATGAAGATTAATAAATTGTATTTAAATATTGGTTTGATTGTTTTGGGTTTGGGTTTGATTTTTTTTATGGCAGTGTATGTGGTACCTCAAGTGTTGGTGACTATGACTCGGGCGGCACCAGCGACCAAGATTTCGATAACTGATTCTTATTTTATTGGGGGTAAGTTGTTGGCAGCGGCTGACGGAAAAGATGATTGTGTGGTTAATGTGTTTGCCCTAGACAGTAACGGAAAGGGAGTTAAAGATAAAAGTGTGGAAGTGACGGGAATGGGAGAACAGGTTTTGACGGAGACAACGGATACCAACGGTAAGGCCAGTTTTAAAATGGTGTCGTCAACTGAGGGTCAATTTAAATTAACGGCGATGATTGATGGAGTGCCGGTGGGAAAGGTAGTAGTGGTGACATTTAGAAATTAATTAAACGTTATCTTAACTTTTTGAGGCAAAATTTGATTACCGGTAGAAGCCGAGATTTGGTAGGTGGTAGCGACTGTAGAAGAAGAATCGAATATCGCTTTGCCGGTGTCATCGGTGGTAGATTGAGTATTTATTAATTGAAGAGTTGATGGAGCGTTAATAGTTACTTTTTGATTGCTAACGCCTAGACCTCGAGAATCTAATAAAAATATGGTTAGACGAATTTTTTCCTGACCATCGGCTTTGGCGGCGAGGGGGGAGGCAAAAAGATAAGAATTTTGGACACTGACAGAATTACTGTTGGTAGATGATGCTTTGCCCTGAAAAATAACAGATCTAGAAGAGACGACGAGGCCAATAATGAGGGTAAAGAGCAGGAAGATAATTAATAATAGTTTGGTGTTTTTTATATTTTTTGATAAATATAATTAATAAACTAATTATGACAGCAATGGCTAACAAAATGAAGAGATACGAGATGGAACCTGAACCGTTTTGGTACCAAAGAATATTTGATTTGGCAGAGGAGAGGGAGTCACTGGTGACGGCAGTAGCATAATAGCGGTAAGCCGAGGAATACTGGGTGGGGAGATTTAAATTAAAATTGCCGTTTTGGTCAGCAGTGGTAGAAAATTGGGGTAAGGAGAAGGCCTCTGCCTTTTTGACTAAACTGGGTTTGTTTTCGACTTGAAATAATTGGATATTGATAGTGGAGTTGGGAACAGATTGTCCGGAAGTAATTAAATTTTGAGAATTGGTATCTTGAGATAAGGTGGGAGCAATCACAATAGGGCCAACATTGGTGAGGGTGTTTTTTGGGGGGAGAGGAGGGAGACAGAGGCTGGGACTAGAGCGCCCTGATTCGTCAATAGAGATTAAGCAATATTCACCCGAATTTTTGGGAATAATTAAACGATCAAAAATAAAATAACCGGTATGGTCACTATAAGTGACACTAAATAACTTAGGGTTGCTAATTTCAACTCTAGAACCAGGTGAAGTATAGCCAAAGATGATTAACTTGTTTTCAGGAATGGTAGCACTAACTTCGATCTTGATATTTCTTTTTTAAAGTCTCTAACTCGTGTTCTAGTTGCTCTATTTTGGGAGATGACGGCTGACTAATTTGTTTAAGTTTGATGATGAGAATGATGATAGTGAGAATGGCGACGAGAGTGATGATTAATTTGTAGGGGATAACCCAAAAGAAAATGGTGCTGGTAGCGATTTGGCCAGTATTACCATAAGCGGCGGTAAGTACCGCCTTAAAACGACCAAGCATTAGCTGTTTGTTTAAAGTGGCAGTAAATTCACGGCTGGTATAGGGGAAAATATTGATGGTATTTAGGGCTAAATTGGCAGTTTTAAGTCCCAGTAAATTGGTAACTTTTATAAAAGCCTGGGGGGTAATGTGAATGTCGGACAAATTGGTAATAACCGCTTTAAAATTAATAGGACCATACTCAGAAAAATTGGGAGCAGAAAAATCATTGATTTTGGCTGATTCATTAATATTACCGGGAACAGTAATATAGACCAGAGTGCCGACGTTGGTTTGGATAATGGCCCCGGTTTGGGATAACAGAGTATCGTTGTTAGGAGAGTGGAGAATCATGGCATAGTGACCACCGGGGAGGGCATTGTCGGGAACTATAACAGTGACATTTAAATTGCGAGTTTCACCGGGTTTTAGTTTTAATTTGTCATTAGATACTTGAATCCAACTGGCCGCAGCCCAGCGATTGGATAGGTCTTGGTCATCAACTTGAAGGGGAGTGCCGTCGTTGTCAATAACAATAAAGTCCTTGATATTAGTCGAAATTATTTTTTCTAATTTTGATTCGTTTCGAACTTTAATAATTTTGGTGATGGTTTCACCGGGTTTGGCGATAATTTCTAAACGAGGAGGAATGGCGGATAAACCAAGAGAAGACTGGGCAAAAGCATTTTGAGTAATTTCCAATTTCCAAAAAACAATTTCCAAGCAAATCACAACAATCAATTTCCACATAACAAAGTTTTTACTTGTTTTTTGTAATTTGTAGTTTGTCATTTGTTTGGAAATTGTAGATTTGTAATTTGTTTTTTAAGTTAAAATGTAGATGTGGCGGTATATATTAAACGATTTTCATAATTACCAGCTTCTTGGGTGGTGGAAGCGGTGAGACGATAACAAACATAAGCTTGTTCGGTGGTGGTGGGGGTGGTGGTATTTTTCATAATTTCTTGGGCATTGGCAGTACCGTTGCCAAATGGTTTGTAGCCGGCGGTGTAGTGAAAAAGTGAAGTGCCGACATTAATGTTTTGAATGGTATAACCCCAGCCGGAAGCAGAATAAGTAGTCCATAGAGCGGGAGAAGCAATAGTACAAGAATTGCTGGGACACGTTGTATCGGGGATAGTGGTGGCATTGGAAACATTTTTCATAGTACCATCTTCATACACAGTAACGACATAGCCGTTATCAGAATTGGTGATGGCAGAAAGTCGTTGACCTAAATCATTGGCGGAGCCAAGAGTAATGGAACCAAAGGCAACTTGGGTGGCAGTAGTATTGGCGGCATTACTGGCAAAAGTATTACCACAAGCAGTTGAACCAGTGCCAACTCCAACAGCATCAATGGTAAAAGTTAAAGTAGGGTCGACAGTGGCGGAAACTCGAACAGCTTCGACGACGGCAATTTTGCCCTGAATGGTGTCAGAATCAAATAAAACGGAGGATGAATCTTTGTGACGAATATAAAAAGTATAAACATCGGCCGCCCCTTCGTTGCTGTCTTTGGGACTGGGGTTGATTAATTGACTACCCGAGGCCAAGTCTTTGCCAATAGCCATAGAATAGCCGACCCCAATTTGATTGGTACCACCAATTCCTAAATAACAAGTAATAACGTGATAGGCAGCAGTGGTACCGACACCAGAGGTGATAGTGGTCGAGCCAATGCTATAGGCAGTAGTGGCGCCGATGCCCCAGGTGGGACAAGTGACATCAGTGATTTTTAGTCGAGTACCAACTCCGTTGGCACCAGATGAGGGAGTGGTGGCGCCCAGGTCAAAACCATTGGTATCGGGAATACCATCATTAATAGTTTCGCCAGCGGTATTGGTGGCTTTGATTAAAAATTCCCAAAAACCAGCAGTAAAATTTGATTGAGGAGTAAAAGAAATGGTGTGAATGGCAGAATGAGTGGAGATAATGGCAGCGCCGACCCAAGCATTACTTTGACCAATGGCTGAATTAATTTGAAATAGGCCGGTGTTGCCGATGTCTTTGATGGTGTATATAGTGAGGGGACCAGAGATACCTACTCCGGTACCAGTAGTGCCAATGCCAATAGTGTCGCCGACAAAAAGATTGTTGGTGGTGTTGCTAGGGTTGCCAGTCAAAGCAATGCGGATTAAAGAATCGCCAGCACTAACGCCAGTACCGATACGAGCAAAATAGGAGAGTTGAGAGGAGGAAAGAGTGTCTTTGACAGAAGTAGGTGGGGCAGAAATTGTGAATTTGGGATAAAAAACTAGATAAATAACGGAAGAGACAAGTAGTATTATTAAAAAGGTGATGTTTTTCACTGATTTAACTATAGTTTGTGCCTCTTGTTAATGTCAATAAGCACTTTAGTAATGATGACACATATGGATAAAAATATAAGTAATGAATAGGGGAAAATAAAAAAAGAAACTGCTTGATTGTTAATTTTGGCTTGATAAAAACCAGGCCAAAGTGGTCTTTGGAGTTGACAAGCTATTGGTAAATTATCTTCTAGACAACGAAAATTGCGGGTGTGATGAGATAAGACATTATCAGGAAAGAGAGTTAACTTGTTGATATTGTTGTTGTTTTTGGAGATAGTAATTGAATTGTCAATTTTACTATAGTAATCAGATTGGTTGACAAACTGACCAGAAAATTTGACAGTAGAAAAAAAAGAATCAATAAAAGGATTGTTGACTTTAAAATTATTGATTT
The DNA here is from genome assembly GCA_009885205.1 of Candidatus Shapirobacteria bacterium. Lineage (GTDB taxonomy): Bacteria > Patescibacteriota > Microgenomatia > UBA12405 > UBA12405 > UBA12158. Next base: position 5,434 of record VFLE01000072.1, read on the forward strand.
TAAATTTGGTGATGGGGATTTCAGAATCAGAAATAGATATTAGCAGATGACTGCCTAGTCTGATAAGCTGAGTAGAATTGCTTGAACCGATGGCAGAAGTGTCTTGATTGATAAAAAAAGTAAAATAATGGTCGCCAGAAGTGTTGCCTTGAATTTTTAAAACTAATTGTCGACTTTGGTTAGGATTTAATATAAAATTTTGACCTAATTTTAAATCTGAGTTTGACAAAGAAATATTTAAATTGGGGGGAGAATTTAAATAGACAATATTGCCATTTGAACCTTGGGGAATCCAACTATCAACCGAGGAATTTAGGGTAACGGCTTCTGTCCCATTGTTTTTGACAATATAACTTTGAGTATAGTTAGTATTGGGTTTAATTTGAACTTCAAGAATAGATGGTTTTATGGAAAGATTGGTCATATTTAGTATTGGGGGGTGGCGGTGTAAACGATATAATTTTGATAAGTACCGGAGGCCTGAAGGGAGGAAATATTGATTTTGTAAGTGATATTGGTAGTATGATCTTTGACGGGAATATTACTGGAATCAAAAATTTGATTGGCAAATGCGCTAAAATGATTAGCTGAAGAAAAATATGAGGTATTGGCATTGAAGCCGAAACCATAAATAGTAGAGTCTGTCCAAAGACTATTGTTGCCGGGAAAATCAGGAATAGTAGTGCCACTGCTAAGTCGAAGGGGAGTGTTCTCACTGGCAGTAATTTGGAAACCGCGACCAGAGGGGGTGGTGGTGGTGAGGGTAGAAACAGCGGTAGTGGCAACTCCAGGAGTAAGGGCGCCAAAATCAATATCAAGATTATCAATGGCAAAAGAAAATTCATCGAAAGGATAGATGTATTGGAAACCAGATTTTAGTTTAACGCCAGTTTTACTGTATTCTCCGGGGGCATTTTGACCGACGGTATCGGTGAGGGAATAGTTGGCGGAACTTTTGCGACCAGAAGTCATGTTGAAATTTCCCCAATCGATATTGTAGCTATTGGATTCGAAATGTTGGGCGTCTGCAAAGCAGACTGATAAAATAAAAAAAATAAAAAAAAATATTTTAGTCATTTTTTTCTAATTCTTTGATAAGTTGCTCGGTGTGATTGATAATTTTTTGAATTTTTTTGTTGGGGAGTAGTTGTTGAAGTTTTTGTTTAAGGTCGAGGGTCAGCCAAAGCAGGGTTTCTTCTCGGTTATAAGATAAAATTTTATTTTCTTGAGAATTTTGGGTGACAAAATAGGCGAGCGGGGCGATAAAGATAAATGAGAAAAGATAAAGGAGTGAGGAAAAATCAATTAAAGATTGAGAAATAAATAAAGATAAAATCAAAGAATAAATCAGGATTAGCTTGGGAGTTTCGGAAAAAGCCAAGGAGAAAAGGAGAAAATATTCTAAAAATAGGAGTGGTGAATGAAGGCCGCCAGTGGTAAAAACAATGATTTGAATTAAAAATATTAGGGGGAGTAAAATAATTTTTTTGTAGATAAGGGAAAGAACGATAACGATAATGGTACTAAAAGCAATGATTTGGGGGGAATAATAGTTTAACGGTGTATTAATAATTACAGTTGCTAGTAGACAAGCGGTAGAAAATAATAGTATTTTAATATATTGAGGCATTATAAAATTATACAGAAAAATTAAATATATTTTTGTTATTAATTTGTTAGATGTAGGGGCAGATCCCCGTATCTGCCCAATATAAAAATAAAGATGCCCAATATAAAAATAAAGATGCCCAATATAAAAATAAAGATGCCCAATAT
>VFLE01000110.1 GCA_009885205.1 Candidatus Shapirobacteria bacterium
CGAAGCCAGTAAAACTGAGATTTTATCTCTCTCAACTCCATCTATCTTTTTTCTTTTATTCATACCTGATTTTAAATCAGGTGTTCGGATTCGTTTTAGAATTTAATAGCATCAATAATTTCCGAACTTCTAAGTAAAATTGTTTTATCTGTAGTAAAAGTTAAACCTTTATTTGGTTGTGATTCAAAACCAAAATAAATGATTTTTAAACCTCTAGCACGAGCTTCTTTAATGGCTGGCTGTAAATCAGAATCGGAACTGCACAGTATAATTGTTTGATATGTTTTATCAACTGCAGTTTTAACCAAATCAACTGCAATACGTACATCTACGCCCTTTTCTTTAAATACTATTTTATCTTTTCCGTTTTGCTTTATTACTTGAGGTCTGACATGACCAGCAATCAGAAAATTATATCCATTTTTTTCAAGCTTAGTTTTTAATATTCTTTGTCGATTAATTAGCAATATTGATACCTTTTCAACACCTGGAGTAATTTGTAATTTGGCTGAATAATAAATTTTATCAACGACGTTTAAATTTTTAAGTGCTCCTAAAAACATTTTTTTAAAATCAATATCCAAAATCGAAAATTTATGTTTATCAAAATTATTCTCAACTAGTACATTTTCTACATAATGTCGTAAATTTTCACCATCAATAAAAAGTGCAACTTTATTATCACTCATACTAGTATTATGACACAAAAAAACTCCGGTGGGCTTTCGCATGACCGGAGCGTTGATTAGATATATGGTACATTAAAACGAATAATTTGTCAATTATACCCCTTGGCCTGTAACTTAAACGACTTGGCGTAGATTCCATCCTTAATGGCCAGTAGCTCCTCATGACTACCTTGTTCAGCAATCTGACCTTTGCTCAACACTATAATCCTTTGGGCATTTCGCACTGTTGAAAATCGATGTGACACAATTATTAAAGTTTTATTTTTGACCTTCCTATACAATTCATTAAAAATTTTATGTTCCGAAACGGCATCAATCGAGGCGGTGGGTTCATCCAAAATCATTACCTTTGAATCCCGATAAAAAATTCGGGCAATCGATATTTTTTGCCATTGACCCCAGCTAGGTTCTTCTCCCCCATATCTTTGCGACATTGGTGTATCTAACCCCTTTTTATATTTCTGCCAAAACTTAGCATCAGCATTTTTTAGTGCTAGCAAAACCTCTTCCTTGTTGATAGCTTTATTGGGATTACTGATGGTCACATTTTCCTGTAACGATAAATTAGAAAAGGTATTAAACTCTTGGGTCAAATAGGCCAAATGCTGATACCAATTTTGTAAATTTAATTTTCGACTATCGACTCCACCTATCAAAATAGTCCCCGAAGTTGGGTAATAAAAGCAACATAATAATTTTATTAAAGTACTCTTACCCGCTCCGTTTTCTCCCACCAAGGCAATTTCTTCGCTTGAGTTTATTTTTAAATTTATATTTTTAAACACATATCTTTCTGCCCCCGGATATTTAAATGACACATCTTTAAATTCAATCTCGGGAGCCGTTTTTAAATTAAGTTTTCGTTTACCATTTATAATTACGTTTTCTAGATCCAATATTTGTTTAAAATTATCAATGTGATAACTATTTTCGGTAATCGAAACGGTGGTATAAACAAAATTAGCAAATACTTCACCAACCCGTCGGATAGTATCAAAATAAAAAGTAAAAGCTCCAATTGTCATTAGACCCAACACTACATCATTAATAATTAATCCCAAACTTATACCCCCAATTATGGTCGACAAGACTGTCAAAGCAACTTCACTCGGAGTTTTGGCTACTTTAACCGAGACTCGCTGATTGGCAAAAAAGTCAAACAATCCATTAAATTTGCCTACCAAATAATCAACCGCATTATTAATTCGTAGCTCGGCAATATAATTTTTTTGTCTCAGTTCATAATTCAAATCCCACATTTCTTTGTTTTTATCACTATTAGATTCGTGGACTTGCCAATCTTTTTTTACCCAGTGACGTTCAACTAAATATTGAGGTATTTGAGCCACCATAATTAACAACCAAATATATGGATACTTAGGCAAAATAATTACTGTGATGGCCACCAAGCTCATTAAATTAAAAAACAAATTACTCATGTCTCCCACAGTTTGCCTTATCCTCCAGCCAAATTCCTCATCAACCTTGGAAATTAATTCCGAGGTGGTCTTTGATTCCAGGTGTTGATAATCCAAATGAGCCACTTTATTAATAAATATTTTTCGCAAATATGCTTGCAATTTTATATCCAAAATTCGATTCAACTGACCTTGCAAAAAGAAAAATAGTGACGTTACCAGACCCACTAGTAAAAATATTACAAACGGGCTTACCCAATTATTTTTTGATGGACTAGTCAGGGAATCAATTAATTGGGAAAAAACCTTGGTTCTTAAAAATGGCGCAATCGAAGTCACTATTTGAGTTATAAAGATTGCCACAAACAACCTCGGGCTAAATCTAAACAGCAATTTAATCACCCAGACCGAGCTCTTGAAAATATTTTTTAACTTACCCCTATTGTTTACCACCATATATACGGCTATTATATATTATTGTGAGACCACTAACAGAATTAAAGAAAGATCAATTAGCCCAAATCAAATTAATCGCCTTTGATAGTGACGGTGTCTTGGTTAAAAAAGGAACAGAAATTATTCAATCAACCGGTTTTTATTCCCAAAAAACAAATTTAATTGATCCCCAAGTTTTAGAAAAACTAAATCGTCTCAAGAAATATTTCCATATAGTTATCAATAGTGGTCGCTCCAGTCTTTATTTAACCCAAATTTATCAAAATATTTTATGGGACAATATTACCCTAATTTCCGAAATAGGTGTCTTTTTGACTGGTGGTGGCTACCACATCCAAACAAACATTTTAGATGAATATGAATTAACTACTATTAAAACAATTCGTCAGAAATTAGAAAATTTAATCGGTGATCCTCGCGTCGCCGGATTTGAACCAAAACAATTTCTCACCACTCTCCATTGTCATCAAGCGGTACCGCAGATAGAAACTATTGTCACAGAATCAGATCCCCAAAATCGTTTTTATTGTTGGTGGAATCAAGAAGCTTACGACATTAACTCCAAAAAATTTACCAAATCAATTGCTTTAAATAAATTATTAAAGTTGAAAAATCTCTCACTTCAAAACGTTATTACTATTGGCAATGGTATCAATGACTCCGATCTTACTGAAAAAATCTCAATTAATATCAGTACCGATCCTCAGAATTTAAAGACTGACGATTATTTTGCCGAGGGAGAACATCTGGGCGGGACCGCCATTCTCGACCATTTACTATTTTTAATAAAATAAATTATCTATCTGACAAGATCACTTCTTCGTGCTGGCAACTCAACACTATAATTATTATCTGATATCGCGTAGTAAATAGTCTCTAGTACACTTCTAACACTAGCTTCGTCAATATTCGTATGAGCCGATATCTCTCGAACAGATTCAATGTATAAACTGCTTTCACGATTTCTATTATTCATAACTCCACTTTCAAACGACGATTGAATACTTTCATCAATCCCAGCCTTTCCCAAAAAACTTAAAATAACAGTTTTACTTGGTTCAGTTTCTGCCCATTTTGTAAACAATTTAGACATATAATCTATGATTCTCTTTGTATTGTTTTCCAATGATATAAATATAGTGGTAAACCGACCACTATCATCGACACTGAGTTTATTAATTCACGTTGTCTTTGACGAACTGCCTCACGTTCCTGACGCGCCAAAATAGTTTCTGGCGATTCCATTATCTCACCACTTTTTACTGGATAGCTAGGGTAAATTTCATATTTATCCACATCTTTAAACACAAAAGTTTTAAGTCCCAAATTAACCATTTGAATACTTCCAATTACCACAATTAACAACCCCACAAACGAAAATAAGTATAAATACAACAATCGCAAATTAAATTTCATGTGCTATATTAAATTAATTAACAAATTAATTATACACTTATGGCATTTTCAATAAATATAGCTGTTGTCAGTGGTAACGTTACTCGTGATCCCGAATTGCGTTATACCCCCAGTGGTCAAGCAGTCTGTTCTTTTGGTGTGGCCACCAATCGTTCCATTAAGAAAGGCGAGCAATGGGAAAATATTGCCACTTTTCATAATGTTGTTCAATGGGGTAAGCAGGCCGAATTTACATCAAATAATCTAAAAAAGGGTATGAAAGTCACAGTTACAGGCCGGATTGATAATCGTAGCTATGATGCCAAAGATGGTACTAAAAAATACATTAGCGAAATTGTGGCCGAGTCCGTTATTTTCTACACTGACCACACCAATACATCATCTACCGACAGTTCACATTCTGAACCTCAATCTCAAGCAGTTCCCGATGTGGTCGAAGACATTGTCATTCCTGACGAAATGCCGTTTTAACAAAAACCTATTCACTTAGTTAATATCCAAACATATATCTGATGTAGATTACTCTACTAGATCCAATTTTTCTTAGTTTAATAAGTGCTTCGTCTGATGTTTCTCTAACTTTTTCTAGGGTGTCAACTCCCTTTCTTCTCATAGCATTTAAGCATATGTGGTATTGGCCTAAATCCTCTTTACTCATTCCCCCAAAGTGGGGCAATATTCCTTCCATTGGAGATTTTTTCCGTAAACCAAGTAAAGAAGTTTCTCCAGGCAAAGCATTTATAAATTCTTTTAACGATTCTTGTGTCATATATTTTTATTTTTTTGGTGAGCTGTTATGACGAAATTCGAACTTATTTTAAAAATAATTATTAAATATTGAGCCCCGCCTTCGCCAAGGCTACGGACGGGCACGGTCACAGCGTCGGCCCACCGCCCGCACCGGTGGGCCTAGCTGTTGCTGTATTTATAATTCCGC
>VFLE01000039.1 GCA_009885205.1 Candidatus Shapirobacteria bacterium
ATATTTATATTATCTACTAATTATTTATTTAAATAAACTATGTCAAAAACTATAGGACAAGAGTCAAAATCTAAATCTAATTTTGATTATTTAGTCAATCATTTAGATTCACTACCTATCGAGCTTCAGTCCCAAATCTATACCAAAGTTATCAAAAAATTATCAATTTAAACAACCCATAAAAATATGAAAACACCCGAAGGAATTATTTTTCAAGCCACAAACAAATTAGGCAAACTACAACCACTCGAAAAAACATTTGCTAAAGATTATTTTGCAAAATTTAAAATTAACGAAATGCCTGTAGTTAGGTAATTTTGGAAATTGGTTATTGGAAATTGGAAATTATACAATCCTTGCTATGGTTTTTTCCATGCTGCCCATTTGCAATCAGGATACTGGCTACAGCCAAAAAACTTTTTACCTTTACTTGTCTTTTTAACCACCCCCTCTTTGCCACACAAAGGACAATTAAAACCAGCCATTTCCCGATAAGCCCGAGTAAATTTGCAATCAGGAAATTGATCACACGATATAAATTTGCCAAACTTGCCCTCACGAATTACCAAATCTCCCACTTTACACTCCGGGCACTTCTCCCCTATCGATTCCGTCGCCACCCGCACCCTTTCTGCCGTTTTCTCCACACTTTTTAGCTCTTTTTCAAACTTACTCCAAAAATCTTTCATCATTTTTTTCCAATCCAATTTCCCCAGTGCCACTTTGTCCAAACTTTCCTCCATTTCTGCCGTAAACGGTAACGATAAAATATCGTTAAAGTTTTTTGCCAAAAATTCGTTAGTCGCTTTACCTAGTGCTGTAGGAATGATTTTTCCTTCCTCCCGGTTCACATATTGCCTTAATATAATAGTACTAATAATTGGAGCGTATGTTGATGGCCGACCAATTCCTTGCTTTTCCAAACTCGCCACTAAAGAAGCATCGGTATAACGAGGCGGTGGATTAGTAGTTACCTCCTCCACTTTTATATTTTTAGATTTTAGGGTTTGGCCTATTTTTAACTCTGGTAATATTTGATCTTCATGTTTGTCACCCGAAATTCTTAAAAATCCATCAAAATTTACTTTAACCCCGGTCGATTTAAAATCACCCGAACCATTTTTTAATATCATCGTCGTATTGCTCAATCTAGCCGCCCGAGCTTGAGTCGCCACCGCCCTCTTCCAAATCATTTCATATAACTTATTTTCTTTGGCATCTGCCCCCTCAATTTCTAATACTTCAACCCGTGTTGGTCTTATTGCCTCATGTGCCTCCTGTGCATTTTTTGAACTATTTTTATATGTTCTAGCCTGTTGCTCCACATATTCTGCTCCGTACTTTTTACCAATATATTTTCTAAATTCATCCACTGCTTTGGCCGACAAATTTACTGAATCGGTCCGGTGATAAGTGATCAAACCTTGTTCGTACAATCGCTGAGCCAAACTCATAGTTTGTTTTCCTGACCAACCAAAACGCCTGGCTGCCATTTGCTGTAATTTCGAAGTCGTAAACGCTGGCAATGGTGATTTGGTTGTTTCTCGTGATTCGACAAAAGTAACTTCAAAATTTGGACCCAATTTACCTACAAATTCTTTTGCCTGGTTTTCCGACAAAAATAATGATTTTGAAAAAGAATATTCACCATCAAAAAGTTTTATTTTTGTTGATGTTAAAAATTGTTTACCATCAACTTTAAAAAGATCGGCTATAAAACCAAAATCAGAACTAACTTTATAATAAATTTCTTTTTTAAAGGCTTCAATTTCTGCTTCACGTTCAACAATCAACCTTACCGCTACCGATTGCACCCGACCAGCCGACAAACCACGGCGAACTTTCTTCCACAAGATAGGTGATAGTGAATAACCCACCAACCGATCTAACACTCGTCGTCCTTGTTGGGCGTTAACCATATTCATATCAATCTCCCCAGCATTTTTTATAGCTTCCTCAATCGCCTCTTTAGTAATCTCATGAAACGAAATTCGCTTTATTTCTTTTTGTTTGAAGTTTGAAGTTTGAAGTTTTGTTTTTTGACTTTCAGTAAGTAGCCATTCCACATGCCAGCTTATTGCCTCCCCTTCTCGATCTGGATCTGACGCCAAATAAATCTTATCAGCCTTACTCGCCAGCATTTCCAATTGTTTGACGACATCCCGTTTTTTAGGATCTATCACATAATCAACTTCAAAATTATTTTTAGGATCAACCCCCATTTTACTTTTGGGTAAATCCCGAAAATGACCAACTGTCGCCACCACCTCAAAGCTATCCTTTAAATATTTACCAATTGTTCGCGCCTTGGTCGGCGACTCAACCACCATTAATGCTTTTTTCATAAAATATTAGTCCTCAATTCGTAATTCTTAATTTTTAATTCGTAATTGATTTCTCATTGTCGACCATAATAACACATCATGTCAACTGTATATTAAATTCGTACCATTGACATATTCGACCATACAACATAAAATACAATTACAAGAAGTCGATGTGTACGCCCAACAGCTACGTTCGGCTTTTTCGCTTTATATATCAACTTTTAATAACCCCAACTTTGGGCTTTAATTAGCCTAAGCCATTGATTGTTTCGATGTGCTTATTCCCTAATGTTTGGCCTTTTCGATTCCTTGTAGAGACGCCCCGCGGGGCGTCTCTACAAAATATCCCATTGGCCAATAATTAATCAAAGCAATATCCAGCACCTAACATCAAAGATTGAATAATCTCGGGCAATAACTACCAAAGGCCTCCTAAATTCCAACGAGATTGCCACGCCCCGCAGCGGCGGGGCTCGCAATGACGTACATCTACACATTTTCCAGCATCATTTCTATGTCAACTAGTGGTATCGCTCCCTGCGATATCAGCCAATTACAGGCATACGAGTTGTCGTCGTTAATTCTCCCTGGCACACAATAAACCAGTTTATTTTTCTCCACAAACTTGTCAGCTAACAACAATGTCCCACTATTTTTACCACCCTCAACTATTACCAACATATCGGCATAATCCGCCACATCATTATTTAATTTTTCAAAATTCTCCCCCTCAAATATCTTTATTTTTATATTATTTTCTTGGCATTTTTTTATAATTTCTCGATTACACCCCATTACATTAATAGTTACTAATTCGTAATTCGCCTGCCTGCCGGCAGGCAGGTAATTTTTAATTATTAATTGACGGATAACCATTTTGCCATATTCCGTCATTTTCCGACTCCCCACTATTGCAATTTTCATATATTTAAATAACAATTTCCAAATCTACAATTTCCAAACAAGTTACAAATATTCAAGTTCCAAACAATAATTTGTAAATTTGAAATTTATTTTTTTGTGATTCGTTTGGAAATTGTTTTTTGTTTTTTGGAACTTAATTTTTAATAATAGGCACTTTTGTCGGATATCTCGGTACCTTTGTCTCTGGTTCTTCAAAATATTCCTTTAAAAAATCCCCCACTATTGGTGCTGCTTCATCTGACCCCTCACCTCCCCTTTCTACCAAGACTGTAATCACAATTTGCGGATCATTGGCCGGGGCAAATGCCGTCAACCAAGCATGAGTATCTTTCGTTCCATCCCCCACTTCGGCTGTCCCCGTCTTACACGCCAAAAGTGTCTTAAAATTAAACAACGGCCAGGCCGTCCCACCCGTATGGCAAGCCTCAATCATCCCTTGTTTAACTATTTTAACCGTCTGCGAGTCTATCCCAATATTTTTACAATTTATATTACTATTTTTTAATACACTAAAATCACATTTTTTACCATCATTAGCGATGATACTGGTTTCCATATTTATTTGCAATGGCGTCACCGATACATCCCCCTGCCCTATCGCCATATGATAAGTATTTCCCAAAAACCATTTTTCACCTGTCATTTTTTCTTTCCAACTAGCATCGGGTACTAACCCTGTCACTTCCGCTGGCAACTCTATCCCCGTTTTTATTCCCAAACCAAACTTATTGGCCCAGGCCCGGATTTTATCGGACCCCAAACTTTCCCCTAACCTATAGAAATATACATCATTTGATCGCTTTAACGCATGGACAATATTTATGGAACCCTCCGCTTGACCCGATTTTACCCATAACCAATTTTTAAAACTATAATCACCCACTTTTATCTCTCCCGTATCATTAAAAGTACTATTTTCCGTTATCACTCCTTCTTCCAACCCCGCTGCCGCTACCGATATTTTAAACACACTTCCCGGATGATATTTTGCTCCAATCGCTCGATTTAACATTGACAATCGGACGCTGTCATTTAAATAATCTCTAATTTTGTCGTTGTCTACCTCATTACTAAAAACATTTGGATCAAAACTAGGACTACTAGCCAACACCAAAATTTTACCTGTCTCCACTTCCGACACTATTGCTGCCGCCTTTTTATCCTTTATTAATTGATACATTTTTTCCTGCCAATAAGCATCAATACTCAATTGGACATCTCTACCTGGAACCGGATCATATATTCCCAATTGTCGACTTTCTACTCCCTTAGCATCAACTTCAGTCAACTTTTTTCCATCAACACCCAAAAGTTCACAATTTAACACCTCCTCCACCCCACCTCGCCCTACTTGCGATTGATTATTCATTTTTTTGCCACATTTCCCAGTTTTCATTTCTTCTTCATTAACCTTACCCACATATCCTGTGACCACCCCCAAAGATTCGCCATAAATATATTTCCGTCTCATTACTCCATCCACCATCTCACTTTCTGCCATCAGTCGACCTTTTTTATCAAAAATATTACCTCGCTTGGCCAAAACCAAATTTTCCGTCAATTTATTGTCCCGGGCTAATTTTTTATAATACCCACCCTTAACAAAATTTAATTTTAAAATCACCATCAACAAAATCAAAAAAGAAATTACTATCCCCGTTTTTATTAACCAATAAGTCCTCATCGATTAATTATTTTAATCATATTTAATAATTTCGGATTATTTAACAACTTACCACATCCCAAGACCACTACTTTATCCGGATCTTGGACCACAACTACATTTATTTTACTTTCTTCTTCAATCATTTTGGCCAAATTACCAAACTGGCATCCTCCTCCAATTAACAACACCCCTCTTTTCAAAACTTCATCCGCCATTTCTGTTGGCATTTCATCCAAAACATTTTTCACCAATCTCACTATTTTGTTAGACAACAATGCTCCCGATTCCAGTATCTCTTCCTTTCCTACCCGCAAGCTTTTTGGCAAAGAACTTTCCAAATCACGACCAAATACTATCCCTCCACCCCCAATTTTTACCTTTTCTGCACTATTTTTACCAATCAAAAAACCATATCTCATTTTTAAATAAGTTATCAAAGCTTCATCATAATCATCACCTCCAATATCTATTCCTCGAGATACAACTACTCCGGCCAAGGAAATTAACGACACCTCTGTTTTTCCATAACCCACATCTACCACCATTACCGCTCCACTCTTTTCAATATCAAATCCCGCTCCATACGCCCCAGCCACGGCACTTAATACTAGGGTTACATTGCGAATTCCTGCCTGACTAAAAACTGATACAAACGCTCGCCGTTGAACTTCAGAAATTTGGCTACCTACCGCCAAAATTACCGTTGGTTTAAAAATCTTTGGATATTTACCCGAAGCTTCCAATACTATTTTTAAAAAATGAGATGTCAACTCTTCCAAAGCCGGCAAATCAGCCACCATCCCTGATACTACTGGTAAAACCACCTCTATTTGGCTTGGTTCCCGATTAATAATTTCCCAAGCCCTTTGTCCAAAAACTAAAAATTTAACTCTCCCTCCGACTTTTTTCTTTAATCTGGCCACTGCCGTTGCTTCATTTAACACCAATCCGCCTTCTTTTATAAAAAAACGGGTATTACGACTTCCCAAATCAACTCCCAACTGCCAATAAAATCTTGATAAAAACTCCAATAATTTGTTCACACTCAAGTATAATACAATAATGCAAAAGCTTCTCAAGTCACTCTTTCTTATCCTCTTTTTTACCACCCCTCTCATATTTGTCACTTATAACTCAGAACAATTTGAAATTCCCAAAATGTATTTTGTTTATTTAATCACGATTTTAATTATTTTTTTTCATTCCCTAAGTTATTTTAAAAAACAAACTACCCTATTTGTTTACCACCCTCTAAACTTTCCCTTATTAGTATTTTTATCTTCCCAAATCATCGCCACTATTTTTTCTATCGACGTCCACACCTCTTTTTTTGGTTCATACACCCGACTAAATGGCGGACTATTATCCTTACTCTCTTTTTCCACTTTATTTTTGATTTTACAAAATTATCTTGATGCAAAACTAATCAAAAATATAATTATTTTTACCCTAACCTCTGGCACAATCATCGCCATCCACGGCATTCTCCAACATTTTGGTGTCGATAAAAAATATTTTCCCTATGATGATGTCACTGGCCGAGTTTTTTCCACCCTCGGCCAACCCAACTGGCTCGCCGCTTATCTTTGCATTTTAATTCCTCTTATCTTTTATATTCCATCATCGGTTATCCGTGCTCTGTTATCAGTTATCTTTTTAGTTTGTTTATTTTTTACCAAATCAAAATCCGGCCTCATTGCCATTACTATTTCTCTCGCCACCTATTTTATTTTGAAATATAAAATAAAAAAAATATATTTATTTTTAATTTTTATTTTTTGTCTTCCAATTATTTATTTTATTTTTAGACCTCAGCCAGTCAATCAAAATTTAAACATCACTTCTTCCAGTGACATTCGCCAACTAACCTGGACTGGCGCCATCAATATCGCCAAAAAATATCCTATCTTTGGCACTGGCCCCGAAACCTTTGCTTTTTCTTACTACTGGGTCCGTCCTCCTAGCCACAATCTTACCTCCGAGTGGGAATTTCTTTACAACAAAGTTCATAACGAATATTTAAACTATCTCGCTAACACCGGCATTATCGGCCTCATCGCTTATCTATTTTTTATTTTTTCCTGTTTAAAATTTATTTACCAGAATCACCAATTTAAAATATTGGCTGCTTATATATCAATTTTAATTACTTCCTTTGCTGGCTTTAATGTCGTCACTACCTCCCTGTTTCTATTTTTATTGCCACTACTTTCATCACCAACTACTCCTCATATATCTAAAAATAACTTCCACTTTCCGATTCTTATCGGAAGCCTTATTTTTTGTTTAATATCCTTGCAAAAAATTAAAAACTTTTATTTTGCCGACCTAATGATGAAAGAAAATATAATTAAAGCCTATCAATTAAGACCCAACGAACCAACTATATTAAGCAAAGCCTCACTAATTTCTGCTAAATCTGGCCAAGTTGAAAACGCCCTTACTTTTTCCAGTCAGGCTCTGGCCATTTCTCCCTATGACGTCAATTTATGGAAAGAACGGACCCAAATGTTAGTTTACTTAACCTATATCGATTCTAAATATTATCCCCAGGCTATCAAAGCTTTAAATAGTACCGCCATTTTGGCTCCTACCGATGCCAAAACTTTTTATTTACTAGCTAAATTCTATGATGCTAGTAGCGACAAAATTAACACCGAGAAAAATTTTTTAAAAGCTATCGAATTAAAATCTAATTATGACCACGCCTATTTCGATTTGGGTGTATTTTATTTCGACCAAAAAAAGTATGATCTCGCCCAAAAATATTTTGAGTTAAATTTAAAATACGCCCCCACCAATCCCGATGCTAAAGATTATTTGAATAAAATTGCGACTAAATCAGCATCATATTAATCCATCGTAGAGACGTGATTAATCACGTCTCTACCAAAAAAATCCAAAAACCGATGTGTGTTTCGATACGTTTATTCCCCAACATTCAGCCTTTTCGCGTCCATGTAGAGACGCACCATGGTGCGTCTCTACATGATAATCGAATATACAATCCCATTCATAAACCAAAATTCCACCACCCATCGACAAAAAATATTATTTGATTAATTTATTTACATCCCACTCCACCTTTTTCTCCCCCACAAATTTGTAAAACTTACCCCCATCACGTTTAATATGGTCAATAAACAAAATTCCATCCAAGTGGTCTAGTTCATGTTGAAATACAATTGCCTCAAATCCCTCCATCGTCTTTTTTTTATCAATAAATTTGTCCCCTTCAATTTCCTGCCAAGCCACCTCAATTTTTAAATATCTTTTTACCGTTCCATACAAATCTGGAAACGACAAACACCCTTCCAAAAAGTCAGTATCTTTTTCTTTTTTATCAACCATCACCGGATAAACCTTACTTCCATAAACACCCAAAATAACCGGATTGATCAAGACATTTACTTTTTTATTATTTTTAATCCCAAAAAATCTTTTCTCTATCCCCAATTGTGTCGAAGCTAGCCCCGCCCCATTTTCCGACGCCTCTAAAACTTCTTTTAAATCAGCCACATCATCGACCACTTCGGCTACCGTTTTTACCGCTGACACTTTTTTACGAAGTACCGGATTCGGGTACATTACAATCTGACGCATACTATATTATAATCGATTTATGATTTCATTGGTATTCTTTGGCTCTTTTCAAAACTATTCGACTTTAACCCTTCAAAAGCTTATCGATTCTCAACTGTTTAAAATTAATGCCGTCATTACCACTCATCCCAAACCTGGCAACCGAGGCCTTATTACCAAAACCCATACCCAAATATTTTGCGAGCAAAACAACATTCCTGTTTACCCTCTCGACAACCTCGATACCATCCCTCCCGAAATTGCCAAGCCAGATTTTATTTTTGTTTCAGGTTATGGTAAATACATACCCAAACCGTGGCTAGATTTTCCAAAAATTATGCCAATTAATGCCCACCAATCTCTTCTTCCTAATTATGCTGGTCGATTTCCAGCTCAATGGGCCATTTTGAAAGGTGAAACTAAAACTGGTGCCACCCTCATAAAAATGACCGAAAGCTTTACCGACAAAGGCGAAATACTCGCCCAATCAGAAATCGATATTTTATCAGAAGACACTAGTGAAACACTCTACACAAAACTGTACGACCTAAGCGCTAGTTTATTTATCGAGACTGCTCCCCAAATAATTAACAATCTAGTTACCCCTACTTCCCAAACGGGAACAGGTTTTTACGCCCGCCAAATTACTAAAGAAGATGGTTATGTCACTAATTTTGACGACTTAAATAAAAAAATTCGCGCTCTAAACCCCTGGCCTGGTGTCTGGACCTATGTCACCGACAAAAAAAACCAAAAGTTAGTTCTAAAAATATTATCCATAAATAAAAATAATCAACCCGAAAACGTCCTAATATCAGGTAAAAAACCTACCAAATGGTCCGAAATTAAAAGTTATTATTCTCTTATTAACTGATTTATCTAATCTATCTTTTACCCTACTTTTCCAAGTTATTTATAGTTTGAAGTTTGAAGTTTTAAGTTTATTTATCTATTATTTTATATCTAAATTTTGCAAATTTACAGCAAATATAGGCAAAATAAATATTGACAATTATGTATAAAAACTCTTTAATTTATTAAAGGAGGTAAAACAAAATATGCCAGTAAAAAAGAAAAAAGCAGTCAAGAAAGTCGTTAAGAAAAAAGTCGCCAAAAAAGCAGTCAAGAAAGTCGCCAAAAAGAAAACTGCCAAAAAAGCCAAAAGGAAATAAAATTGGTTTTAAATAAAAAAAACGGTGCTTATTTTGTAAGTGCCGTTTTTTTGATCTCCCCTCTCATCTTCTTAATACACTTGGTACAAAAAGAACCACTTATCTCTGATTCACCCGATTTTAAGGTAATTTTTTGAATATTTGCCATAAAAGTCCGTGGAGTTCGATTTTGGGCATGGGAACGATTGCGACCAATAGCTGTTCCCTTACCACATAGATTACATTTTCTCATAGGCTATACTATATCATATGGACATTATAATTTCTGCCATCGGATTGCTCATCGCCGTCACTATCCACGAATTTTCCCATGCCTATACCGCCGATCGTCTTGGTGACCCTACTCCTCGGGCTATGGGGCGGGTTACCCTAAATCCTCTGGCGCATCTCGACCCGCTGGGAACTATAATGGTTTTTATCGTCAACTTTGGTTGGGGCAAACCTGTTCCCATTGATCCTTATAATTTTAAATATCCCCGCCGTGACGAAATTTTGGTCTCCCTCGCTGGTCCTGCCAGTAACTTTGTTCTCGGTAGCCTAATCGGTATCATTTACCTAACCACCGGTTATACTAATCAAATTTTATATTTAATTGCCATTATTAATTTTTCTCTTGGCGTTTTTAATTTAATCCCCATCCCCCCTCTCGACGGTTCCAAAGTTTTTTTAAATCTAATGTCAGTCGAAAAATCTTATGAATGGCAAAAAGCCTTTGACCGTTATGGTTTTTTTATCGTCGCCGCTTGTTTGTTTTTACCAGTCGGTGGCAGCAACATCATCAATCTCATTGTCTCCCCCATTGTTTCCTTTCTCAGTAATCTATTTTTCTAAAAAATAAGCTAAACTAAATTAGTGAAAAAAATACTTTTTTATTTTTTATTTTTTGTTTTGTGTTTTAAGTTTGAAGTTTGAAGTTTTTCCCGTTTTTGCCCAAGTCCCCGACCCGCAATATATCTTTGTGCGAAAAGATCCAATGGGTTGTAACCCGTCTGATTGTAATCAGTTGTGGAACATGGATAATCCCAACCAAATCAATCTAAATGCCATCAATGATATCTATTCAAAAATCGGTACCAAAGGTACAAATAGTCGAAAAGTAGGCATTGGTGTTGTATTTAACTATTGGATTGGTGATTTTGAAAAACACAAACAATCATTAGCCGCTCTACTCGTGTATTCCAAAGTGCATAACTTTCCTGTCTTTATCAATCTTGAAGGACTCGGGTGGTGGAATAATCGTTCCGATTTATACAACAACCCCAACAATGTTGAGTGGACCTGTTGGGATGTATCGTGTGCAATCAAAAAATCTTGGCGCAATTGGGGAAGTGAATTTGAGGTCAAACCACAACCCAATTTGGCCAGCCCTGCCCTTATTCAAGCAACAAAAGATGCTCTCAATCAATTTATACCCATCATCGTCAATTGGTACAAAGACTTGCCAAATGAAAAACAATATTTACTTGGTGGCATATCTCTGGGTGGAGAGGTTGATATCGGTGCTAACTATTATTATTATCCGGGCGGTGTAAGCAACGACACAGGATTAGTTGGAAGCGTTCAGCTTGGCTATGCCGCCGTCAAAACCGCCGGAATCAAATCATCTGGCACTATCACCGAAAGCGACATCAACGAAGTGGTGAAACGTTATCAAACAGCCTTAAACAAAACTGCCTATGATTTGGGCATACCCAGAAATAAGATCTATAACCACAATGGTGGCAAAGGTGCAGCGCCATTTATGGTATATCCGCCAGGTGTTGCCTTTGAAACTCTCGGCGGTTCTTTAAATAATTATGCTCACCCAGGCTGGAGTTTCTATGGTGACGTAGCTACCAATCCACAAAATTATCCCGTACTCAACGACGTTCTCAACCAATTAGGTAACACCGAATGGAGTTCTGCCGAATGGCTGACTTGGGCCAGTGATTACACAGGCTGGGCCACAGCATTACGAAACAGCCTTAATTACCGCAATAATCGTTTTATCAATGTCGCCAATTGGGAGGGTATCAGAGACAAACCATATGCCCTCCAAGCTATCCGCGACGTCGCCAACGAAGCACCTGCTTGTTGGGTTGAAACACCACAATTAAATATTACTGTTAATGGTACTACTGCTACCTTTAGTTGGATAAAAGGAGCTAATAATAATGCTATTCATCTTAATGTCTCAAACACAGAGGGTTTTACTGTTTCAGGAACTTTGCAAAATCCAAATGTTATTGTCGAAAACAACACAACTCAAACAAGTTACACTAAAAGCGGACTAGGAGCAGGTAAATATTATGCAATATTGGCCGCCGATGGTTGTGGCAATCAACGTAAAATCTCCGATGGTCGTTTTGTAATTGCCGCTCCTCCCACAGCTATCCCCACAAAAATAAAAATTATTGGTGACTATGACGGAAATAATATTGTAAATTTAGCAGACTTTGGAGTCTGGAAAACAAAATATTTATCCGGAAATGCAACTTTGGTAGATTTTGGAGTCTGGAAAAAAGCTTATTTGCAATAATAATTAAGCATTCGCCAACTCATTTAGATTCTTGACCATTTCTTTAATTTCTTTGTTAGTCATCCCGTGAACCGCCGCCCCTTGTTCCAATGTTTCTAGTCCTGACATTCCACAGCCGATACAGTGAAAACCATAATCTTCAATTAATACATCAACCAAAACTGGATATTGCTCAGCAAACTGCCCAATTATCATATCTTTGGTTATTAAAATCTTATTTGTTTTTGTTTTCATTATTAATATTAAATTTTAAAAAATTTGAAACTATCTTTTTTTGATGAATTTCAACGTGCAACATTGACTGAGTCAAAAAAATGGTAGCGAGAATTTTTATTGAATTTCATAAAATTTAAATTTCGTTAAGTTTAATTTCCTTTAAATCTTTAGCAAAATTAGCTTCTAATTTCTGCCAAATACTTCTCATTTTACAACCATCTTCACGGGTACATCCACCAGATTTAACTAAACACCTAACCATCCCTTTATTTTCCCCTAAAGCTTCAAGTAAATCATACAACGTCTTGTCTTTCCACCCTGGCATCAATATATACCCCCCCATTTTACCTTCCCTTCCTTCTACAATTCCCCCTTTACGCAAATCAATTGCCACTTGACCCAAAAAACGATAGGGTAAATTTAATTCTTTAGATGCTTCCATCAAAGAGGTAACTCTACCTTTTTTTTTGGTCAATAACGACATCAATTCAATCGCATATTCAACTTTTTTTGATATGGTAATCATACTACTACTATAACAGTAGTATAACAAAAAAATGCTATAATTAGTTGTCCTACAAAAAGCGATCTTTGAGAAGGTGTTTTTTCTAGCTAACCTTTCTTAAGGGGAGGACTTGTGTCAGTATCGGCTTTGCCTTTATCGACCAGTTTCCCACCACGTAACTTAGCGTGGAGAAGCCACTATCGAAGTTAACTTTTTGTGGGATATTTTATTCCAAATTTTTTCCATCGTTTTACTATTATTTTTAGCTTCAATTTCAATCGTTTTAGCAAACTTTGTGTTATATTTTTTAGGGTTTTTCAAATATCCGAGTAAAAAATCCTCCGCTTCACCCAAACCCTCCTTAACCCATCCTAATTTCTTTTTCAAAATCAAATCAATATTTCCGTCTTCCTGTCCCCCAATATGAGTTATCGCCACAAAAGGTTTGTGTGCAGCCACCACATCAAATAAAAAATTTGGTCCAGCTTTACCAAAAACAATATCCGAGATTGACAACACCTCAGCCATATTCTCAATCCATCCCAAATTAATAATTTTTACCTGACTTTTAATATTAATTTTTTCAAATATCTTTTTATACTGTTCCACCATTTTAAATGCCACTTTATCGGTTCCCGTATTAAAAATAATGGTACATTTTTGTTTTATAAGTAACAATACTGGCAAAAATTTTGTTATCGCATTTGTCCCCAAGCTTCCCCCGCCAATAAACACTACCGCCTCCCCCTCCTCAATCCCCATTTCTTTCTTAGTTTGAAGTTTGAAGTTTGAAGTTTGCCTGCCTGCCGGCGAGGCAGGTAAATTTGTTTTTTGGAAATTATACATCTCTTGTCGTGTCCACCACCCCGTTTTCAAAATATTTTCTTTTTTAATACCGTAACTTATTGCCTGTTTATAGGCCACACCATCATAAACCAAGTTTAAATCAGCATTTTTAACAAATGAAATTGGGTTACTAGTCCACGGATCAGCTACTACCGTCCACAACTCAAAATCTTTATTTTCTTTTTCTTTCCACCGTGACAAAGAATGACTATACAAAAAATATGAACAAATTATTAAATCTGGTCTATATTTATTTATTACCTTTTTCAAAAGTAATACATTACGGTCAGTAACTTCCAAAAAAATATCACGTAAATAATTATTTTCCATTAATAATTTTGACAATTTATTCGTTGATGGAAAATATCTATACATAAAAGTATATATATCATTAGCTGTTGATAGCGGCATTTTTACTTCGACATAATCAACTTTAATACCATTATTCTGCTTTACAGAATTTTCTTTTTTCTTCAAAAAATCATATATTGCCTTGGCTATCGACCTATGCCCCCACGGCATGTCATCAGTCAACACTAAAATTCTGCGTTGCAGAAGCTTCTTTTTCATAAGCTATATTTTACCTCACTTTTCTTCCGAACCTTCCCTTTCCTTTATTTGAGTTTTTATAAGTGGAAGTTAAGCTATGACAATTTGGACAAAGCAATCTTATATTCAATAAATCATTATTTTTATAGTTGCCATCAATGTGATCAATCTCAAGTGGGATTCTTCCAGTACTTAAATTGATTTTTGACCAACCACACATAGAACATTTATTATTATTTATTCCAAAAATATACTTTCTTGCCCAAGGTCTCAGCAACCCATTCGTATTCATCGGATTATCATTACCCTTCAGCCATTTATCAATTAAAATATTCGTTTGGAATTCATGTTGACATTTTAATGAGCAATAAATCCCCCAACTAGAAGAGTGATGAAAATATTCCTTTTTACAACTTTTACAAACAGCACGTATATTTCGTTTACTCATAGAACTAACAATATAGTATCACATAGCTCTAACATATATCTATTAAATTCTAAAACGAATCCGAACACCTGATTTAAAATCAGGTATGAATAAAAGAAAAAAGATAGATGGAGTTGAGAGAGATAAAATCTCAGTTTTACTGGCTTCG
>VFLE01000077.1 GCA_009885205.1 Candidatus Shapirobacteria bacterium
CCCACGTTCTACCTCCCGATAAACCGGCATATATCACAAATACCTTCAATTGGGTACATTATTTATTATTAAACGACGATCTTATTGAAAATAACATTATTACCGATAAATCCGCATTCGAACATTGGACAAAAATAGGAAAAAAAGAACAGCGAAAAGCGATCATTCAGCCAAGCGAAATAAATAAATATTTGAAAACATACATCACATTAAAAGACAGAAACCGTAATTGCGTACACGATAATTTCGAAAAAAAAATAATCCATTCACCAAGAGATACAGAATTATTCAACAAATACCCTAATTTATTTCATAAATATATTTTGAAATTGAGAGACCCTGGCGAAAAAATGGTATATAATGTTACAAAACGCGCGTCAATCAAAAAAAAATATATATGCTCAATTCATTGTTATGATCTAAATCGTTTCGTCGAATATTTCAGCGACTATTTGAGTAAAATTGAGAATATATTTGATATTATAGTGACTTACTGCGTTCAAGCAGATTACGTAGTCGCAAGCTATAACTATTTATTTATTTGCATGAAAAACAAAGGAATGGATTTGGGAGGAAAATTTGTAACAGTCGATTATTTGCAATCTGAAGAAATAACTTATGAATATATTTTTTTTATGCATTCCAAAACAAATAAAAAACTGCGTGATAATTATAACTTTCCGTTTCATTTCAATATGGATCAAGTTCACAAATTATTGGCAATTGGAGAAGTTGGCGGAATTTTTCCAAATTCGATTAATATTTGTTGCACAGATTTAAACATAATCACCAAAGATTTTTTTGATACAATTAACGAATCGAAATGCGAAAATATTAACTGGGGGGTAAATACATTATATATGAAAGAATTGAAGCAATATATGGGAATTCAAGACGATTCTTATATATTTTCATCTGGCAATTATTACATTTTGCATAATTCAATCGCAAATGTGTTGTTTGGGGATAAATATATATGTAATATTTTGAATTATCCCTTTAGTTTTGATTATAATTGGGTAAATATATATTACTCATTCGGTCAGGATTTTACAAACGTATATAAAAAATATACATCGGAAAATTTATTAGGAAATCATCTAGAAACGGAATCTCAAGTAAAGCGCATGGCTGACGCAATGATAGAACACGCATTCGAAAGAATTGCAATTGCGCTTGTGTTACGCTACAGAAAACCCATCAAAATTTTGAACGGACAACATTTTTCCATGTCAATTATAGAAAATTACTTGAATGATTTCAATAAAAAAAAGAATAAAGATTTGGATTTTATAACAATAAAAGAATACATGTTTTCTAAAATAAATGATTTTGATTTGGAAATTTATTTAACGTTAAATCCTGACCTAATTGGTAAGGGGGTTTCCACAAAAATAGACGCTATAAACCATTGGAATTTGCACGGAGAAAAAGAAGGGAGAAAATACATGGAACCAAATTTTAATTGGGAAATTTATTTATTATCGAATGAAGATTTACAAAAATCCGGAATTTCCACTAAAATTAAAGCATTTCAACATTGGATAAATCACGGAAAAAAAGAAGGGCGTGTTTTATACGATCCAAATTTCATATGGAAAGATTATCTTTTATTAAATCCTGATCTAGAACCAAACGGAATAAATACAGAAATAACAGCATATTCTCATTGGATTAAATGTGGAAAAACCGAAGGTAGATTAACTAAAATAAATTGGGAAGACACCACCCAATTTGATTGGAAATTTTATAAAAACATGTATCCGGATTTGCAACAGAATGGTATTATTTTGAAAGAACAGTTGTATTCGCACTGGATTAATTTCGGCAAAACGGAATCCCGCATTTCTTCCATTCAATATTATAAAAATATTTACAACGCGTTTTTGAGTAAAAAATTTGGATCAAGTGATTCGATCGTTAAATTAAATAATATTCAAAAAATTAACGATTCCACAAATCATTACATTATATCCACACAGATAAATGCAAAAATAAAAAATGGAGATCCTCTTTTTAAAACCATGGTTGCAATAGATCAAAATGAATTACAAAAATATGACTCTTTTGTTTTGGTGATAGACTTTAATTATCAAACGGGAGGCGCTTATCAATTTTTAAACACAATAATAAATTTATACAAAACAGACCAGACATTTTTAATTGTCCGGCAATTTTCAGATTTTTTATATTTTTACGTAAACGATGAATTCATTCTTAGGCACAAATGCACGATCAAATCGGGAATTCAGTTATTAACCGAAATTAAAGGCAAAATTAAAAAGATATTTATCAATTCAATTGTTTCACATTCATTCGCATTTTTAAAAGAAATGTTTTATTTTGGGAAACCGATTGCGGCAATCACACATGACTATTCTCTTATTTTTGATGTATATCACGGATATTATCACGATTTAGTTTGCAAAACGTACGGTTCTCCAATCGACGTAAATAAATTAGATATGCTTATAACGCAAAACGAAGCCAATCTTAATATATATTCAAAACATTTATCTGAAAATCAAAACGTTATTATATCCGAATTGCCCGATCATAAATACAGCTTAAAAAAAATAGAGACAAATAATTCGAAAACGGTTGTTGGAATTCTTGGACACATCACAGAATTTAAGGGCTTTTCGTTGGTATACGAATTGATACAAAAATATAACAAATCCGACAATGTTGAATTCATAATATTTGGAGGAACATTTATTCCTATTGAAAACGTAAAAATAATAAAATACTCCAACGTTGACGAATTGAATGCGCGCTTAATAGAATACAAACCCAATTTATGGATAGAAACCGGGATTTGGCCTGAAACTTACGGCTACACGTTGACATTAATGATGCTAACACAATTGCCCATTTTATATCAAACAAAAACATTTTATTCTACAGTGCAGAATCGTTTGGAAAAATATCCAAATAAAGTTGAATATACAAATGTCAACAGTTTATTAACTGCCGCGAATAAAATTACGAAATTAAAACAAAATTATTTTTATACAATCGATACGCGCGTTTATTCCAATTCATTTTGGGATTCTTTTTTTTCAACGGATCCTTCGCATAAAAGAAAATACGAAATGCCAGTTATCCAAGATGCGAATGATGCGAATGATGAGAATGTGTCGCTAGAAGAAATGCGCGAATCTATTTTTGCGAACGATAAATTTCCGGATATCGACACATTCTCTAAGAAAAAAAACATTGTATTTATATCGTCAAAAATATATACATCCGATAAACATTTTACTTATGTAGACAAACGGTCTATTTATACGGCAAACGAGAGATTTAATCAAACTATACAAACTATTTCGTCTATTAAAAAATACATTAAAAATTCATTTATCATATTAGTCGATAATTCAACATTTACTTGTGAAGAATATAATATTTTAAATTTTTCGGTAGACGTTTTTTTGAATATAACCACGAATAAAACAATAAACGAATATACAGACGAAAAAACCACAAAATTATATGGCGAATTAGCCCAAACCGCTATTATGGCAAATTATTTGAAAGAAAACATGTCAAAAATTAGATGCAACCATTTTTTCAAAATAAGCGGTAGATATCTTGTAAATAACAAATTTGATTTTAAAATATACGACAATTCTGATAATATATTTAAAAAGAATGAGGCGGTCTTGGAGAGAGAATATTATTATACGTCATTATACAAAATAGGCGAACCGTTTTTAACAAATTATATCGATATTATTTTAAAAATGTTTCGCGAAAGTTTGGGCAACACAATGTACGATAATCACGAGTGGGAAGTGACGTTGCATAATAAAATAGGCAAATTTAAAACAGTCGACCAACTAGGAATAACACAAAATATATCGGTATGGGATCAGAAGGACGATATATAGAAAGCGAGACAAAAAGATAATAAAATATAATAACTGCAAGCTCATAGTGATTATTATATTATATTTGAAAAAATAATTTACCTATAATAATAAATTTAACTCTTTCAAGATGGCGATATTTTTACTTAATTGAACATCATTAAAAATTGCTTGATTATACAAAAAAATATATCACCGTAATAAAATGGGAAAACCTAGGATATTTCGACCTAAAAATAAGAGGACATCTAAGCGCAAGAAAAATATGAAAAAGGGAGGTGATATGTCGTTAATATCGAATAGTACTTTTCATTCAACATTCGATATAACGGTTGGCTCCTTGAATCAATCTTTATATATAACTATTGATGGAAATTATACATTTGTTATAATTGAACTAAAAGGTAATATTTACGCACTAACCATCGGTTGGTATGGTGATTATTATCAAATACCCAGCTTTTCATATCATGGTAAAAAGATCACGTATTCGGGAGATAAAACAGATATGAATAAAAAGACAATTGTTCTTACCACGAACGGTGGCGGCGCTGAAAGAGTTGAAAATAATGATCTTCGACAACAACTTAATAATTGGAAACAATTTGAACAAATTAAGAGTGCGGCGCCGATTGTAGCAATTGATTTAGCGTTGGATGCGGCAGATCCTAATGGATCCGGCTGTGTAATTTTTTAAGGGAAACCTTGATTTCTCCCGAGATCCCTTCTTTCATTTCTCTGAATATTTACACCGTTTTGTATTGAAACCGCCCAAAAATGTATATTTTTATTGAGAAATGGTGTAAACGCATTAACACGAATGGGCTGTCCAATGTTCAATATATTTTTGCTGTTCGTCTTTTGTGTTATATATCTTAAACTCATTATCATTTACTAGAACATTATCTATATAACTTTTAGGAACTCTGTATTTTTTTTTAAATTTTAA
>VFLE01000097.1 GCA_009885205.1 Candidatus Shapirobacteria bacterium
CATCAAAATTTGGTATCATAATTATTATATATAATAAATATGATATAAAAATCGGCGTTTGAAATTATAAAAGGTGTAAAAGTGAACTTTGGTTCCCCCCCCTAAGCGAATTCTGATGACCTAGTTCCCCCTTAGTTATTTTTATAAAAAGGAGGGGTTTTAGGGGGGACCTTGGTCCCCCTTCCCTGATGACGTAGTCCCCCCTTAGTTACTCTTATAAAAAGGAGGGGTCAAAGGGTCTGGAATTCGCTTCGCGAATTCTGATAACCTTGGTCCCCCTTCCCTGATAACCTTGGTCCCCCTTATTTTGCATCATCGGTTTTCCAAACATTATCGCATTCCGCACACATATAAAGATACTTCAAATTGTCATCATCATATCGAATATAAATAACATCCGTAGGCGTTTTGCTCGAATTCGTGTTCGTTTTACACGCAGCATTCGGACACTTCATATTCGTAATTCGCGGCAAAGTAGGATCCAATTTTGTATATTCGTTGACAATATGATTGAACTTTTGTTCCCCCTTTTTCAATTGGGTTTTCAATATACAAATGTTTTCGGCCGACGCGGTTTCGTCCTTGTGCCCACAACTTCTACAATAATGTATCAACGAATTTGTATCTTTTTCGTTGATACCGATGTAATACATGTTATCGCAAACTTCGCAAAATTTCATTTTAATGATATATATTTAATATATTACTTTTTTATATCAATTTTATAGGGTCATCAAAATTAAGAAGCGGATTCTATTGAAAGGCGTAAGGGTCTAGAATTACGATGACATGGTTCCCCCTATAAAATTGATTTTAATAAACGAAATAAAAATATCCGTACAATATAATTCAGATTCAGAATCGGAATGGAACCCGATGTCATTGCAGTACAAGTAAAACCAAAAATAGTAAAAGTGCGCACCAAGTCGGAATCAGATGAACCATCAAAGTATAAAGACCTCAAAGATTTCTTGATAAAACATGGAATCAAAAAGGGGGATGGATCAAATCTATCACCTACCCATACGCGAATAGGCGGCCAAGAAAATGGACAGCCGGTTCATGGGGGATCTTATCATATTCCAGAAGAAGAACATGATACTTTTATGGCTCTTTATTACGATGCAATCATTAAAAAGAAAAAGCCCGAATATTTGACAGAAAAGCAGTTGGTTGGCGTTGGGCCCATTGCGGTAGATATTGATCTGCATTTTGATATTGATGTTCCAGGCCGCGTATATTCAAACGAACATTTGGATGATATGGTGGACGCTTATTTAGCCGAACTTAAAAATATATATCAGTTTGATGATGACACTGAATTCGATATATTTATATTTGAAAAAGAGAATCTGAATCGTCTTCCCAGCAAAAAATTGACAAAAGACGGAATTCATATGATTATCGGACTACAGTCGAGCCATGCCGTACAATGCATTTTGCGAGAGAAAATAATCCCGGTGGTTTCCGAATCGTGGGGCGATTTTCCAATCATTAATGAATGGAAAGACGTATTCGACGAAAGAATCAGCACTGGAAATAACAATTGGCAACTATACGGATCCAAAAAACCCGACCACGAAGCTTATAAATTGACTCGCACCTATAACGTTCATTTCGATTCAAGCGACGAAGAATGGAGCTATATCACAGCGATCCCTGCCAAAATGACTCTCGATTTGTTCAAGAAATTGTCCGTGAGAAACGCGAAAAACCCACAATTCTTTTACAAATCGGCATTCGCAAAATGTTTAGAAGAAAAAACGGCACAAGACGCCACGGCGCCTCGTCGCATATCTGCATCCACATCGTTGTCGTCTTTCTCTTCCTCTTCTTCTTCTTTAATGCCCGGATTCATCGGAATCCAAGAGATTCGCGGAATCAAGAATGCCGAGGATCTGGAACTTCTGGTAAACCGTTTTCTCGAGTCGATCGCCCCCTCCCAATATGTATTACGCGAAACCTATGATTATACGATGACTTTGCCCGAATCGTATTACGGAATATGCAAAGGAACATATGATAGATGGATTCGCGTCGGATGGGCTCTCAAAAACACGAGCGAACACCTTTTAATCGTATGGGTCGCGTTCAGTGCCAAAGCGAATAATTTTAGTTATTCGTCGATCGGTGAACTATGCGACACTTGGCAAAAGTTTACCAAAAAGAATCAAAATGGGGTGACGGAGCGCTCGATTATGTACTGGTCCATGCAAGACGCTACCGCCGAGTTCAAACAAGTAAAAATGAACACCGTCTCATTTTACGTAGACCAGACGATTAATTCGATTACGGTTGATTCCATCAATACGGACCAAAAAAACACGAAAGGGTGTGGTGATTATGACATTGCGAGCGTTTTGTATCAGCTTAAAAAGAGCCAATTCAAATGCGTCAGTATCAAACAAAATATATGGTTCGAATTCATCGGACATCGCTGGATAGAAAACGACTCGGGAACGACTCTGAGAAAATCCATTTCCGACGAATTGCGCGATATGTATTTGGAGAGAGCCAATAAATTGGTCCTTACCCTTGGAAATATAGAACCCACTGACGAAAAAGCCAAAGTGATTCGCTATAAATTGTCTGTCATTACGAACATTTGCAATCGTCTCGCCAGAACGACGGATAAGAAGAACATTATGATTGAGGCAAAGGAGCTATTCTATGATCCGAATTTCCTTCAGATGACGGACAACAACCCTTATCTGTTGTGCTTTAACAATGGGATCATTGATTTCAAGACCAAGGCGTTTCGCAAAGGTCTACCCGAGGATTATCTTACAAAATGCACGAATATTGATTACATTCCATTGGATAAGGTGAAGCATGCAGCCGTCATTAGTGAGATCCATGATTTCATGTATAAATTATTTCCCAAAGAAGAACTGCGAAAATACATGTGGGATCATTTGGCTTCGTGTCTCATCGGCACCGCGTCGGTGAATCAGACATTTAATATGTATATCGGCGGTGGGCAAAACGGGAAGTCGGTTCTCACCGATCTGATGAGCCATGTTCTCGGAAATTATAAGGTGGCCGTTCCTGTCGCTCTTATTACCCAACAGCGCGGAAAAATTGGTGGGTTGGCTCCCGAAATTGTTTCGATGAAGGGCGCGAGATATGCAGTCATGCAAGAGCCGAGCAAGGGGGATAAAATGAATGAAGGAGTGATGAAGGAATTGGTCAGTGGGATGGAGCCGATCAAGGCTCGTGCGCCGTATATGATCGAGCCCGTCGAATTTATTCCGCAATTCAAATTGGTTATGTGTTCCAATGATTTTCCCGAAATCAAGACGCAAGATCATGGTACCTGGCGCCGCATTCGCGTGGTGCCATTCGAATCTCTTTTCACAGCGAATCCGATAAAGGATGATCCGAATAAACCATATCAATTCTTAATTGATAATAATATCAAAGAGCGATTTGAAGACTGGAAAACGGTATTGGCTGCGATGATGGTACAAACGGTATATGATACGAGCGGTGTGGTTGCGGATTGCCCGACCGTATTGTCTGCGAGTAATACGTATCGCGAGCGCCAGGATTATTTGGCCGAATTTGTTCATGATAAGATTATTCGTGATGCACGGGGAACGATTCGGAAGTCGCAGCTTACCGATGAATTTAAATTATGGTTTGCCACGAATTATGGTACACGCAACCCGAGCCCGAAAGATTTGCATGATTATGTGGATAAGATTTTTGGCAAACAGCGTGGAGGCATTTGGTATGGCGCGCGGTTGAAATTCAGAGAGGAGGATGATGAATTGAATTCCATCGGCACAACAAACGATTCTGTTGCCGATGATGATGATGAAATTTTGCAGGATCTTTAGAAATATTTACAACCGAATCGATTTATATGTGTATATATGTATATATATATGTCATTGTCATTGCATCGTAATAATAAAAAGAATAAGAGAAAGTCGAATCGTTTACTCCGAAATGATAAATTCCAAAGAAATATAGTAAAGCATGGTGGCGTTGGTGAAACAACCGTTTTTCCGTGGTTGACCGCGCCTTTGCAAAAGTACTATTTTGGAGAAGGAATGGTTAATGCAACGGAGCTACAACAAGCGGCATTGACGAAAATAGGCCAAATTTTTAAAGCTCAATATGAATCGTTGAAATCCGGATTTAGAATGAAATCGTCAAATTTTATAAACAAACGAGAAAATAAACGCACGAGAAAATCAACATAAGATCACATCAACCGCGCTCATTTTATGACATTTATTTTTATTCTTTTCTTTCAAAGAATAAAAATATAACAATCTACATGTACAAGAATTTATTCCATCTTGGGTCACACATTATTTATACGTGGTCAGTGTTATCACCGGCAAATCAAATGTAGGTTTGTTGTAAACCGATTTATTAATAACTGCATAAAAATATCCAAGAAGCCAATATAAATAGCTCTCAATTGGTATAATAATATAAGGAAATAAAATGACTAAAATCGCCAAGAAACGTTTATATATAATTGAATATTCCGACGTTTTTCCGAAAAACAGACAAAACAAGACACCTAAAGCTACTATGTAATAAACCCACCAAAGAATTTGATTTATCGCATAATAAAAATTTATATTGACTGTTTGGTATTTTATTTTTTGGTTGTCTGTCGAATACGTATCGTTTTGTGTTTTTTGTTGTTCACGTAAGATATCATTTTGCCATTTTACCGTTTCATTTAATTTTTTGTAATTGTCTGTATCTCTTGTCGGCATATATATATTATCCGCGATTAAATTTTGTATTTGTATGTTGTAAATTCAAGATCCGTATACGGTTTTGCATCGTCTTTCGATTTATTCAGGGATTTCATTGTTTTCGAATTATAGGTCGATTCAGAGAGAACTTTGAAATCCGAGTTTATATCGCCATATTGTATCGCCTGATCAAGTGTAGTAAATTGTTGTATTTTTGTTGCGGAAGGTCCATCTCCTCTGGAGGCAGCAGCAGAAGGTCCTCTTGATACAGCAGGGGAAGGTCCATCTCCTCTGGAGGCTATAGCAGAAGGTCCTCTTGATACAGCAGGGGAAGGTCCGTTTGACATAGCAGAAGGTCCTCTTGATACATCAGCGGAAGGTCCGTTTGACACAGCGGAAGGTCCTCTTGATACAGCAGGGGAAGGTCCATTTGACACAGCAGAAGGTCCATCTCCTCTGGAGACCGCAGCCGAAGGACCCGGTGATGTATTTTGTAATGAATAACCTAAAACGGATGGCAATTTTGAAAACAATCCATCAAGAGAAGGAGACGGCCCACTTGGAGAAGGAGACGGCCCACTTGGAGAAGGAGACGGCCCACTTGGAGAAAAAGCCATCGGCGAAGGTTTGGAACTTGGTGGCATCATGCATACTTTTAATTTGGGATCATATACCGTATCTCCCGCGCAACAACTTGCTTCATAACAACCAAATTTCATTTGTGACCAAAAACTTTGCGCACTTGCGTCTGTTCCAATTAAATTTCCCGAACCATCGGTTTTTGGGGGTGTCACGTAAATTTCGTCATAATTTATGTTATCACGGATAGCAACATCCGCATATATGTTGAAACATATTATCAATGCAATCGATATATCTAAAATATATAACAACGTAAAAAATCCCCCCGAAAACCCGACAAGTCTACCTAAAAATGTGATGGCAATAAAAATACATAATGCAACGATGAGAACAATCATTATTTTTGAATATTGTACCTTCTTTTTGCGATACGTCTCGTTCAATAGTGTTTTTCTTGCGTTTTCTTGTTCCATTTGAATAATTAGCGCCTGTTTTTCGTCGAGGCGGTTTTTTTCGGTTTTTACAATTTCTTTCATCCGTTCCTGCTCCGCCAGAACAGCGCTACTCGATTGATTGGCGCGACCATAACTATCCGATATATTTATGACTCCTTTTTGTAAATCATTGACACCGATGGCTACATCAATCGGATTGTTGTAATAATTTTTAGATAAATCGACCAAATAATTTTGCTGTACATCAATAATTCCTGGTATGTCGAAATAACTTCCCATATTTATAGTTATACATTTATAGTAGAAATTTAAGGGAACCAAGGTTCCCTTAAGATCCCTCCTTTTAACTCTTTCAGGACGGTGATATCTTGAAATCAAGATTACAAAAATTAGATGGGTTAAAGTATGAGAATTTGAAAGAAAACATAAATAAGGTAATTAGTGAAATACCAAAGGAAAAATATGTTTCAAAGAAGAATTACAAATAATTTTTATATAATTTTCGCTATATACAAAAATCGGCGTTTGAAATGTTAAAAGGTGTAAAAGGAGGGATCTTAAGGGAACCTTGGTTCCCTTAAATTAGTCAC
>VFLE01000174.1 GCA_009885205.1 Candidatus Shapirobacteria bacterium
GACGACAACGACAAAGACGACGACGACGACGACGATGATGAGGATACCTTTGAAAATTTTAAGCGAAGTCGATCTAAAAAGTCCGAAAATTTTGAGATTATTACCAAATTTCCTTATACATTTGACGATGTAGGTGGATATGCAAATGTAAAGGCGGAACTCGCGCAATGCGTTGATATTTTATCAAATTACACAAAATATACGAAATATAATGTTCGTATTCCTAAGGGAATTATTTTTGAAGGCCCTCCGGGAAATGGGAAAACGATGATGGCCAAAGCCATCGCCGGTGAAGCTAAAATTCCATTTATATCCGTTTCTGGATCTCAGTTTCAAGAAAAATATGTGGGGGTCGGTGCTTCGCGGATCCGTGAATTATTTGATCTCGCCCGGCAGAATTCGCCTATCATTATTTTTATAGATGAGATTGATGCGGTTGGCCGAGTGCGATCTGAAAGCGGGGAATCTGCCGGAGCGGAACGGGACAACACATTAAACGAATTATTAGTGGCAATGGACGGATTCAAATCGAGTTCAGGTATTTTCATTATCGGTGCAACAAATCGCGCGGATCTTTTGGACCCTGCACTTTTGCGCCCCGGGCGCATTGACAAGCGAATCTATATTGGCAATCCAGATGCAGAAACACGCGAAGCCATTTTACGCATTCATACAAAAGGAAAGCCTTATTGTGCAAAAATTTCTATTTCTGATTTGGTCGATATGACGGCAGGCTTATCGGGCGCTCAGATTGAAAATTTAATGAATGAGGCCATGATCAATGCATTAAGATATAATCGCGAAATAATCTCCTCTGACGATATTGATCTTATTATGAATAAGATGATGGTAGGATGGCAGCCAATTGAACATAAATTTTCAAGCGATATGATCGACCAAATTGCGATACATGAACTTGGACACGCAATTGTCGGATTATTATCGAAACATCATGCCAAGATGAAAAAAATCGTCATTAATTTATCTTCCCCGAAGAGTCCAGCCTATACTATATTTGAATCTTATGGGTCTCCCCTATTTAAACGCGAGGCTTTATTCGAGCATTTATCTATTCTACTTGGAGGAAGAGTTGCAGAAGAAGTTTTCTATAATGTATCCATCACCACGGGCGCAATAAACGATTTTGAAGAGGCGTTGAAATTGGCGGAGAAAATGGTTGTGTATTATGGTATGGGAAACAGACTGATATACCCTAGTACAAGTGAAAAATATAAGGCTTTGATAGATGATGAAGTTGCGGAATTGATCAATTCGGCTTATAACCATGCCAATTTTATCATTTCGATTTCGAAAGAATTTATAGCGGAAGCGGCGGAATTATTGACACAAAATAATATTGTTCATGCGGATGTATTGGAAACCATGATTCGCAAAAAATACAGTTATTTATTAGACATAAAAAATCAAAAAACTTGATTATTATTATTATTATAAAGTTACAAAACAAAATCTATTATCCCTCAAGGGCCCCTTGCCCCTCACTTACCGCTCCATCTACCTGATTTGCCAATACGGCGCGAACATCTTCAGCCGCAAACATTTGCCGCTCATTGTGCTCATTATACACATCATATTCCGTCTCATCGAACGTCGCGTTCAGCTTATCGATGTATTCCGCAGTGTATTTTTCGTCTTTTTTGCTGTATCTATTGAGTAACATGGATACAACATCCATCATGGTGACCCCCTTCATTTCGAGTGAGCGAACTACATCCTCTACATCCCCCATGTTATCATGCTCATCATCCTCGTCCCCCTCATCTTCATCCTCCTCGTCATCATCTTCATCCTCGTCTCCTTCATCTTCCCCCTCTTCTTCTTCCTCGGGAACATCAACAAGCGGGGCGCGGCAGCAAGGGCAAGCGTTTTTACGAGACATGGCCATAGCCAGACACTTGAAACAGAACGAATGCCCACATTCCGTTACGCAGTTGTTTTTGATCCCAATGATCTCGAAGCATATGCAACATTCTTGGTCAGGAGACGACATGGTTGGTGATTTATAGTTGTTATATTAACCTTTTATTAAAAAAAGCTCTTCAATTTTTATTCTCGAAGATATTCATGTCGAGAAAAAATCGCCACGTCCATTCTTCTTCTAAAAATATCCCAATAAAAGCCATTGCGGTGTTTGATATGAATAATATTACGGGCCGCGTATTTTTTACGGAAAACATTCGTGAAGGGACCATAGAAATCGATATCATGATCAACGGTTTATCACCGAATACGCTTCACGGATTTCATGTTCATGAATGTGGAGATATGTCTGATAAATGTGAGAGTGCATGTTCGCATTTTAATCCTTATGGGAAAAATCATGGTTGTCCGGGTTCAACTAACCGCCATGTAGGTGATTTAGGTAATCTTATCGTCGATGGGAAAGGTATCGCCAAATATACCATTCATGATAATGTTATTAAATTACGTGGATCAAGAGCCAATATAATTGGCCGATCCCTCATTATTCATGCGGATCCAGATGATTGTGGGCTAGGAGGTGATGAGGAAAGCTTGAAGACGGGAAATGCAGGGAAGCGTATTGCATGTGCCATCATAGGTTATGCCAAAAACACATGAAATATACCACCATTACAAAATTGATCATTTTACAAACCAGCAACAGTTTGTAAAATGCAGATGCAGACCCGTAGTCAAACGCGAAAGCAAGCAGAGCAGCAGTTCGAAGTCGATATCGATTTTAACGAAGCCAGCGAAGCTTGGAATGCAAACAAGTTACGGGTTGGGCAAATGTACATCTATATTTGTGGAGCCTTGACAAAAAACGGGGAAAGATGTAAACGTAAGCCCATGAAAACAAGCGATTCTTGTTTAGTTCACCAGAAATCAAATCCCTGATTATAGATCCCAAAACAAAGTATCCGCCAAGATATATTCTTTACAATTTGCGACAAATTCATCATTCGATAAAGCCAATGGTTTCCCATATTTACCCCTAAGTAATGAAACAACGATTTGGGTTAGTTCTTCCGTTGTGGCATCGATACGGAGCCTCTCACCCGTTCTTATATTCAATATACGAATCTGTTTTTTATTGATCGCGCTTGGTTCATATAAAATTCGCCATAACCAAGCATACACAACTGTCTGTATTTTATGATCCATCGATATCTGACTCGTGCATTTTAGTTCCCATAAGGTTGAATCGGTTAATAAATCGACACGTGCACTAAATCGAAACTTTATTTCGTTTCCAAAATGAGGAAATAATACGGCATCTATTTTGGCATGTTCCGTTTCATGGCTATGATGGATGATTTCTTTTTCGATTTCCCGATTATTTGAAATATCCTCTATATTTTTTTGTAAACAGGAAACACATTTGTCCAAGATTTCATTCGATAACCAATTGTATTCATCGCGATGAATCTGTTTCAATTTAAAATATAATTTCTCTTGGACTGCCACATAAACATTCGCCAAATATAAATGATCACCCGGAGTTTCAAGTATTTCTGGAATGGATTCGGCCGCTTTTTTTAGAAAATGATGGCGCCCCTTCATTTCGGCAATATTTTGTTTAATCATTTGTTTTATTATATTTGCACTGGACGGTGTATCGGAGAACATTTTATCATAAAAAATATTAGGTATGGCGATACCATTTAAATCACTCACGTCTTCGTACAATCCGTAATGAGTTTTCACTATCGTCGATATATCAATCTCCGATTCTGGTGAAAAAGGCGTTTCTACAACGAATATTTTTTCAATAAGCGGTGTTATTTCTTCCAAGACTGTTTCTTGGATGAAATTGGTTAATTTAGTGGCCGTTGTATAATGCGTCGGAATGAGGTTTTCAGAATCCTCGATTCCTAAATTCGCAGTATTATGGAAAATAGTTTGAGGAATCCCTTTGAAATCAATATACGATGACTGTTTCATAACATGGTGGGTATTTTTTAAAAATTCAAGAGGCCGAGAACTATCATTCTCTAATAAAAAAAGACCATGTGTCGCTCTTGTTGTTCCAACATACAGCGTGTTTGGACATACTGTTTTATCTATATTTCGCGCATTATAAAAATAGCCTTGGTCAAATCCCACCACAAATACATATTTTCTTTGCCTTCCTTTGACCGAGTGAAATGTGGAAAACACTACTTTCCCATCGATCACGCGCTCATCGACGACACCCGATTCAAACATCGGAACATGGCAAGGAATATTATGTTCGGTAAGCGCATTTTCCATATGCCGAATATCACTATTGGGACCTTTCACCGAAGATCCAAGGACAAATATATCATTGGGGCTTTCTCCTTCCTTTAATAAACGACGGATCTGGTATACAACAATTTGTTCTATCTGATGTCTTGGTCTTCTTATATAGACCACCATGGGTCCATCGCGACATGCTTTTATTCTTTCTTCCCCCAACATGTCCCGATTTACAAAATCGGCCATTTGATTTGTAATACGATACGACATTTGAAGGCTACATTTTTCGAATACTGAGGACGTTAAAAATGGCGCAGCATACCAAAAATGTTCCGCCTTGGTCAAAAATCGTATATCTGCCCCTTTAAACTCATAAATGCCTTGCATGTAATCTCCCAATATAAGTAACTGGAACGGCGTTTTCATGTCTCGCGACATTTTTACAATCAATTGGAAATAAAGAAATGTCATATCCTGACTTTCATCGAGAACCAAGATATCTATAGGTGGTATCGGTTGCCTCGGTTTTATATCTTGGTGAATAAGAATGCGAATTCCCGTATCTGTATGTGCATTTGACATATAATATTTTACGGCAAAACTGTGATATGTATGAACTTGGATATTCGATAATTGAAGCTCGCGGATTTTTTCTTTTACTTCATGTCGCAACATGGAATTATATGTAAATTGCCGGATTGTTTTATTAGGTAGCGCTTTGGCTATGGATAAAATAGTGGTCGATTTGCCGGAACCGGCACATGCATCCACAATGACGTTTTTTCCGGATCGTATATGATCCAAGACGACCTCTTGTTCATCACTCATTTTATTCATTTTTGATTAGTAAATGTCTAAGGAACGGTTTATGTATATTTTTACACATACATAAAAAATCATATTTTTCGGTCGATAATTCTTCCCTCTTTACATCCAATTGTAATATAATGTACTTCTATATCAACGTCACTTTTGTTTTTGATATCAAAATAATTACTACGATATATTGATCGATTGAAGGTTGGATATTTATCTTGGATATGCATAGGCCTTTTTTCGTGCAAGGCCCGTTCAAAAATATGATCATAATATTCTTTTTCCGATGCCAATTTTACATCAGGATTTAATGCTTTATAAATAGACGCGTTGGTTCCAGTCATTCTGACAATTTCCTTAATTGGTTTTAAATATTTATCTGCTAAAGAATCGTCTTTTTTATTGTTGCAAATATAATGGTGATGCTTGGAGACCGTTATTCTATGGTCCGAATCAGCATTTCCTCTCTGATATTTTTTTATGCGATCCTCGGTCGATCGGAAGGTATAATGATTTATTTGTATTTTGTCGATTGTATGATTTTCATTAAAAGGTCCGCTTATTATATTTCGTTTTGGATCGATATATTTTTTCGGATTCTCTACTATCCCAAAATGAGGATGTCTATATTCAATTACATATTTAGGTTGAACTACTGATTTTATATGGTTGTTTTGTCTGTTTTCACAATATCTATATTTATCTATTTGATAACCCGTTTGAATCTTATCGTGAAAACTACTACCAAAAAATACCCAGTTTATTCCTATCGCTTGAACGTCTTCGTAGTCATTTAAAAAACTACGAAAAGTCCCTTTTTTGGGATATATATATTCATCCCCGTCTATAATGGCTAGCCATTTTGTATCATATTTGAAATATTGAACACAATGAGTATATGCATCCATTTGTTTCATTTTTCCAGGAAACGGAATAATTGTGCATAATCGCCTATAATAAAAGCTATCCAGTCTGTTTTGAATCGGTATATCACTTTCATTATCATAAATATAAAAATGTTCTACGCCTTGGATATGATGATATATTATAAATTCTTCTAGATACATCTCATTTTTTATAATGCAACATATAGACAAATAATATTTCATTTAATACTACAGATATTATTTTATAAAAACAAATAATATAAAAATTATCGTTTATTTATATTATTGTGATGCTTTCCCGGCGCTTATTTACCACAGTTACTAGCAAAAATGCTGTTTCTGCATTATCCGTGTTCAAAAATTCATGCTATCATAAGATCGATTTCAAGATCTCGGAAGAAACCACGGCCAGTAATGCGGTAAAACGGTTTTCTGCATTCAATATAGGATGTCTTGCCGTAACAGACGCAAAAGATAACGTGGTGGGCGTTTTATCCGAGAGGGACTATATCAACAAAGTTTCCGCGCTAGGAAAGGATGATGAAACTGTAAAAGTAAGAGATATTTGTACCTATTCACCCAAGATAATCATTGCGAAAAAGAACGATTCCATTGAGCAATGTATGAATAAGATGTTGTTTACACCCTTGAAGATTTAAAATGGGACGCCTCTGCTTCGCTTGAGGCGTCCCACTAGATATTCTAGGGCAACGTTACCGATAAATCAATTAAAAGGCAAA
>VFLE01000012.1 GCA_009885205.1 Candidatus Shapirobacteria bacterium
AATCAATAAATTAACATGATATATATATATATATATATATATAATCTAACAGAAAAATAATATACAACTAACTACTGTAACAAAATAACTTGAATATAATAATATACATTGAATGACTTTTCTTCCAATAGATATTTCATATATTTTCGATTAGAGAATATTATTTATCACATGATTTTTAATACATTACAAATAACGACAAAAATTATCGATAAAAAATGGAAGATATTGAATTTGGAGAATTAGCAATACTTATCAAGCAATTGAAAAATTTCAAAAAGATTTTTTTATAAAAATAAATTTGAAACTGACAAATATCAAATATTTAATACCCATTTCTGCATAAAATAGCCCTCAACGGCTAGTATTTTGGTAATTAATACCCCATTTCTGCAAATTTTGAAACTGAAAACTGCAAAATGTGTGCTTGACCACTAATATTAAAATTATCTTTTATATACAAAATATTAATTAATTTACTACAATCTTTTGCTATCATACAGATGGTATATTATAATTTTAATTTCAATTTTAAAATCATTGAAATTATTCATTAATTAACGTTTGAGACCCTTTCAAATTGCTGTTATATTTGAAATTTTGGTACTTTTGGAAGCATATAATTAGGTATATTATTCTCTTGAGATAAAAGTAAATGTGGTTCCAGTATCATCCAGTGATATATTAACCATATATGCTATTTAAATAAAGTAAAACTTTCTCTTTTTCTCTCTTTTTCTCTCTTTTTTTTTTATCAAACGTTAAACCTAAGTTATTGTATAAAATGCAGCCCTTTTATGGGCGGTCCTTCGTACCATAACAATTTAATACCCCTTAATACCTCATTTCTGCAATTTTTACTAACGTTTACCTTTTTATCTTCTAATATAAACTATAGGTTAAATAATACCCCATTTCTGCATCCCATACATAATATTAAAGGCGGTGCGCGAATCCTAAAAGTAATAAATTTTGATTCTCAATTCGTCAAAAATATATAAAATATACAAATAATTAATAATTTAAACAATATATTTCAATCATCAATAATTAAATAGAATTCATTAACAATAATGTGTAGAGCACTCAGAAGAGGTAACTACAAATACATAGGGTTAGGGTTCTCTAATACATATTGTTGAAGAAGATAATAGCTTATTTCATAATAATTTTGAAAATAAATATTTATTGAAGCGATTCATTCAAATTCTTCCAGGAGTCAGGATTTTGAAAAGGAATTTATTTCAAATTTAGAAGTTGATGAATCTTTATACAATTTTGCTACAATCATCAAATGATAATATTTTTGAAGAAGATTTATTAGCTATAAAAAAAATCTGGAATCAAACGATGATGATTGCTTCGATTCCACTTTTTGTAAAGTTTAGAATGTACAAGGTGACACTTTCCATTATTTTTATACATTTATTATTCTGAGAATTGGTAAAATGATGAAAATATTGAAAAATTAAACAGTTATGTAAGATACATTTTTTTAAATATGCATATTTACTATTTATTTATTTACATGATGAAATAGTATAAATCTGATTAATTTTAATAAAATGATGAAGTTACAAGTACGAAAATTAAAAAAAATCCTTTTCCAGAATTTGTAATTCTTTTTAATATTATTATTGATTAATTCTAATGAAAATTATTATTAATAATATACAGGAAAATAAAAAATTTCAAGACAATGTTGTGAATTTTTCTATAAATTCGTTATTAACATGTCTGGAGGTAAATAATTATCCAACGAAATAGATATGTTTACAAATGCTCACAATGTCTACTTTAATAAGGAGTTTTTTAACTTTATTATTGAAAATAGTAATAAAACTTATACGAGCACAACTAATGATATTAATAAAGATGAATATATTGGCTGTTATAATAAAAGTAAACAAAGGTCAATTGGTTCAGTCACAAGATCACTACGATAACACGAGAAGCAATCTCCAGTATTAGTGAGAAGATTGTGTCCCCTTTAGATGAGAGGAAACAAGACTATTTAGACAATATATTATTTTCTGGATCTTTTTTGATAATAGTATCATTAAGCGTGATTTCAATATCTTGCTTGAGTTAAGCTCTCAAAAGGCAATTTCTCTGCCAAAAACTTTAGCTAATGATCAAGGAATATCATTGTTTACCTTTATTTTAAGAGAACAGGATACAGGATTTCTTAAATATTAAATGGTAACTATATTTCCGAATTTTAAAATTTAAAAAAAATAATAATAAATCAATTGATCAAAAATCAATAAATTAACATGAT
>VFLE01000017.1 GCA_009885205.1 Candidatus Shapirobacteria bacterium
ATTTGGTCCAGGTCCCGCATTTGGTCTAGGTCCTACATTTGGTCCAGGTCCCGCATTTGGTCTAGGTCCTACATTTGGTCTAGGTCCTACATTTGGTCCAGGTCCCGCATTTTTTCCAGGTCCTACATTTGGTCTAGGCCCTACATTTAGTCCAGGCCCTACATTTGAATCATTATCTAAACCATATGTTGTGGAAGACGAATTTTCATCAAAATCATAAGTTGCGACAATTTGACCTTCCATTGAATCAATAATAAAAATTTGCGTTTCAAGATCTCGAGGAATGTATAATAAATAATAATCGTCTCCCATTTCATAACACCACGGGCTATCTGATTCTTCCATAGCATCACTTCCGTACATATTCACAAGAGCCGTCTTATTGTCGGGCTTTGATGTATCAAAAGACAAATATATGGTATCTATTCTGGGAATTACTTTAACAATTTTTCCGTCATCAATTCGAATGTTTCCATTTCTTATGTTGAAATGATATGTTATGTTCGCATTTTCAAAGATTTCCACCAAATCGGGGTCCGTTTTATTCTTCATATTCTCACTAATTCCGGTTAATTTGTAATGAAAAAGTACGGAAATGATTAAAACTACAAGTAAAAATAAAAATAATAAAAAAGGGGTCAACCTTATATTTTTCGACATCTATACTTTATATTACGACATTTTTTCATAATATAAAATTATCTTGGTCAAACGAACTTTTCAAAGGGCGCTAAACAATCAGACATAGGTATAAAATCTACCGACTTGGATGGAGTTTTCGCGGGGGTCATGGAATAAGGAGAAGGAGAAGAAGAAAGAGAAGGAGAAAGAGAAGGAGAAAGAGAAAGAGAAGGAGCTTTTATAGGCGTTGGTGTCAAAATAGAACTTGGACTCAAATTCACTTCTTTCGGAATTGTTATTGGTGTATTTATTGGTACTTTAATTAAATTTGTATAATAACTTGAGATTGGATACGTTTTCA
Organism: Candidatus Shapirobacteria bacterium; assembly: GCA_009885205.1. Lineage (GTDB taxonomy): Bacteria > Patescibacteriota > Microgenomatia > UBA12405 > UBA12405 > UBA12158. The sequence goes on from VFLE01000017.1 coordinate 983, forward strand.
AACCGTCTAAATTAATTGGTGGTTTTACAGAAGATCCGGGTGTATATGACATTATATTTGAACTTGATTTGGATGCGGGAGAAACAATAAAAGATCCGGGCGTTTTTGAAGACGAAGTCGGCATAGACGAAGTTGGCATAGACGAAGTCGGCATAGACGAAGTTGGCAGAAACCGGGTTCCTGTGCCAGGTGACGGTCCTTGAATGGAGGGGGGTTGACTAGACATATTTATATTTTTAATAGCAGACGCTAATCCTTTTCCACCTGAACGAATAAGATCGCTCGCATTTGATCCGACAGATCTTAATAATTCCGATGCACTAGACCCGATTGACGAAAGAGTATTTTGCGTTCCTTTTCCGGCGGATTGCAATAGATTTCCTGCTGAGTTTTCTACGCTCTGTAATGAATTTCCTGTAGTAGTTACAGCACCGCCTATGGTTTTCCCTGTTGTATTAATTCCCGAACTCACTGTATTGCCGACAGTTGTAACGCCGGATACCGCTACATTTCCAGCGGTATTCAACGTTCCGGTTGCCAAATTTCCCGCGGTGTTTAATGTGTTTGTATACACGCTTCCAGCAGCATTGAAAGCATTTTGACCAAATTTATTTCCAGGAGAATAACTAGGAGAGTAACTAGGCGAATTTCCTGGAGTTAGACACGATGATCCGTTACAATTATTACATGGGCCGGTGGATGAACAGCATGCCGTACATTTCGGAAATACGGGAGGAACGATTTGTGTTTTTAAAATATATTCATCGTATTTTTGTTTGCCGTTGGGACTACTCAAAATCATTGCACCAGGACCAAAAAGACCAGGACTTAACCCAGGACTTAACCCAGGACTTAACCCAGGACTTAACCCAGGACTTAACCCAGGACTTAAACCAGGACTTAAACCAGGACTTAAACCAGGACTTAAAC
>VFLE01000055.1 GCA_009885205.1 Candidatus Shapirobacteria bacterium
CCCAAGAAGCTTTCGAAAAACAGTTATTAATTATTCAAGGTGTTCGGATAGAAAGTTGAATTCAGCTTTGAACTAAAATAACCCAGATTCCATTATAATCTTTTTCACTGAACGTTCCAAAATATAACTCTCTGGAATACATATTTCTCCTTTGATATTTGTTGTATCTTTAAATTTGTACCACCGTTTTATTTCTTTTTCACCAAATTCATCTTTATTCGGTTTTGTTTGATGCCTCTTTAATGTCTCATTTAATGAAACATCAAGATAAAACACATGATAATCAGGGCAAACTCCGATTAACTTCTTAATAATTTTGCCATATCGCGAAAAATTAAGTATTCCTTCTAATATGACATTATAATTTCTAGATAAAGCAAATATTACTGTTTTATAAATTAAATCTATATTATTTGTACCTTCTTTTTCTTTTTCTTTTAAAATAAAACGCCGGAGATAATCTTGTTCAATAATTGCAACTTTTTGTTTACAAGCATCTCGCACTAATTTGGCTATGGTACTTTTGCCAGAACCAGAATTACCTCTGATTATTACTAATTTGGAACTATATATCTTCATTCTTGGTCTTATTTTGTCATCACTATTAATGTGATTAACCCATTTTTGTTGCTATGATGTGAGCATAATAAATATTATAGTTAATATTTCAACTGGTTACAAAATGTAACCGATTAATTTTATCCAGTTGGTGACAATTTGTCACCGACTTGGAATTAAAAAGCTCCAACTGATCACAGTTTGTGACCTGTTGATATCGTTTATCTTCAACTGTCCGATTTTATCGGACAGTTAGTTTATTTCAGTGGCTAGTATAAAGAGGATAGAAATAATATAATAGTCAATCAACCGGGGATTGGCGCAATTGGCTAGCGTGCGCGCATGGGGTGCGCGAGGTTGCAGGTTCGAATCCTGTATCTCCGACAGTAACGAATAATTGGGTTTAAGTTCTTAAAATTTTTTCTGCATCACTTTTTGTAATATTTACAACACCAGGTATTCTTTTAAATCCTTGGAGCATAAATTCACGACGTGATTCTTCGTTTTCAAAAGGATTCGGAACTCAGATAGTTAATTCAGGTGCTGGTTTGACTTCTAGTGGAGGTAAATTAAATCTTTTACGAAAATATTCGACTACTTTTTCTTTAATTGACATAGTTAAATAACTGTACTCTTATTTATTTTTGATTGCAACCATTTCTCCATGAAAAGTGGCTTGGGCTTCTTTGATAATTTTGTAGGCTTCTTTACGTTTGACCCAACCTTTTATATGACTGGGTTCTTTGTCCTCGAGAAATTTATAGTCAGAAAAAAAGTGTTCTATTTCTCGTAAAAGATGAGGGGAAACATCGGATAACTTTTTATAATGTTTGTATTGGGGGTTGTGAAGTGGGACGGCTAATATTTTTTCGTCTTGACCTTTATCGTCTGACATTATCATGGCCCCAATAACTTTGACCTCTAACAAACAACCAACAAAAACAGGTGAATCGGTAATAACCAAAATATCAAGATGGTCGCCATCAGGAGAGCGAGTCTCGGGAATAAATCCATAATCAAATGGATAATGAAAAGGAGAATGTAAAACTCGGTCGAGTTTGATGATACCCAATTTTTCATCATACTCATATTTGTTGTGAGTATTTTTGGGAATTTCAATAATAGCGTTGACGACCTTTGGGGCTGATTTGCCGATTAAAATATGATTAAACATAGTTTTGTATCTTACACTAAATAATTGTTTTTTGCTAATATTTATTGTGTTATGGATTTTTTGGTTATTTTTATTACTCAAAAGTCCTGTTTTGGCCACAGAAGCGACGACTAGTGCCACGATAGTGATTGATAAATTTCAATTTGACCCACCGATGGTGGGGATGAAAGAGTGGGTAGAATTATTTAATAAGTCAGACAGTGAAATTGATTTGAATATTTATAAACTGAGTGATTTTGATAACCACCATAAAACATTGGTGGGAAAGATACCGGCAGGAGGATATTTTAAACACGAAGAAAGTAGTGGCTGGTTAAATAATCCCGGGGATACAATATTTTTAAAAATTGGAGAATCAATAATAGATGAGGTGGAATATAAAATTGATAAAAATGTGGTGGTTAACAATTTGATAATATCGGATTTGACAAATTTAAAAGGTAAATGGATTGGAAGAAGTATCAATGGAGATAACGGGTGGCAAGTATTTTCTGATACTAGTCCACCAACGGGTGGGGGAATAAATTATTTTGATGGTTATAAAACTGTAATAGAAAATATAAATATTGGAATAACCCAAGTGGTTGATCAATCAGGAATCGGATCAACATTAATAATAACCAAAATATCTAATTTAAATAATAATATATGTGAGAATTTTACAACTGATATTGGAAGTAGTTTGAGTGATGGAAAATGTTATAAATTTGAATATGTGGCGATCGATGGCGTGGGAAATACAGGGATTTTTACATCTAATTCGATTGTTAAATTTGACACATCAAAACCAGATTTATTTACTATTAATAGTGCCTTTAGAAATATTTTAAAGTTAAAGTCAGAGTTTTTAGCCAATGACCCACAATCAGGGATGGCGGGGTATAAATACGGATTAAGTAATTTAGGTTGTGGTAGTACGATTGTGCCTGATGATTGGTCATATATATATAATAGTATATTAAATATTGGCTATAGTGGGAATCCCCTGTCGATTTTGGGGAAAGCCATAAATAATGCAGGGTTAGAAAGTGAAATTGGTTGTTTGGATTTTACAATTGATTTGATTGCTCCTAAAGTTAGTCGACAAATTAACCCGGAAATAGGCAAATATAAAATTGGGGATAAACTGCCACTTAGTTTCGAATTTAGTGAAAATATTGAAACCATAAACCCAAATTTATTTGCGGTTGATAAGTTTTATTTTGTCAATAAAACAGATAAAATATTGAATTTTGAATATGAGATAAAAGAAAATGATTTGAAAAATAATTTAAAGATTGGCGAAACAAAAATAACACTAAACGGAGGACAGATAATAGATATTGCAGGTAATGAGGCTGATTTAAAAATAAATAATATTGATGATGGGGTGGAAATTGATGGAGTAATCCCGTTAATTAGTTTAGTGGGGGAAACTTATGTCGAGATTCCCCAATTTGGGAATTATTTAGATTTGGGAGTGACGGTGAGTGATGGAGAAATAACCGTTAAAAATAATGTTAATACTGGTTTGGGTGGAGTTTATGAAGTTAATTATACGGTAACTGATGATGCTGGAAATAAAAATAAAGCAGTGCGAAAAGTGAAAGTAGTAGACACAACAACACCGATAATAAAAATAAATAGTGATGTTGAAAAATTTGAGTTTAGTTTAGATAGTAATGAAGAAGGAAATTTGGAATGGCGAGATAAATGTGAGGGAGAAAATAATAATTTAAAAATAGGGGACAATGTAATTAAAATAAAAAATAATGGAGATGGAATTTATGACAATTGTGAAATACGAGCCTGGGATAAATGGGGTAATGTCGGTGAGTGGAAAAAGATAAATAGCTTTGAAGTTGATACAACTCCACCGATAATCAGTTTTGTAAATTCGAGCCAAATAGAAATGGCAATAATTGCCAATGAAAAGTTAAAGAGCTGTAATATGGAAAAAGAAAAATTGTTAAGTGGAGATTTTGAGACGGGGAACATTGATGGCTGGATGGGTGAATGGGTTGTAGATGATTTACATTTTGCCAAAGGTAAATGGTCAGCCAAATCACCTGATTTAAAAAGTGAAGATTTGATAGAAAAATCAATTTGGCAAAAAATTAATATGGAAAGTGAAGGTTTATTATCTTTTTGGTGGCGAGTAAACAGCGAAAAAGATTGGGATTTTTTGAAGTTTTATATTGATGGGATTTTAGTAAAAAAAATATCAGGGGAAGTTCCCTGGCAAGAAGAAAATTATAATTTAAATACTGGAGAACATATCATAAAATTTATCTACAGTAAGGACTATTCGGGTGATGAGGGTGAAGACGCAGGTTGGATTGATAACGTAAATATTGTTGGTGTGGGAAATATTGTGTCAATGATAATTGAAGACAACCTGGCAACTGCCAAATTGAATAATTTATCGGGTGGGAGTAATAAATATAAAGTCAATTGTAAGGATAGATATGATAATAAGTCAGAAATAATCGAGAGGACAATAACTATAAATATAAATCATGATGAAATTGTTTTACCAACGCCGACACCCCATACAATTTTTAAAACTAGTGCCAGTATACCAACCATAAAACTGACAACAAAAATAAATAAAGTAACTACGACCAAAAAGTCCCCTGCTGTTTTAGGAATAGTTACAACCGTAACTTCCCCACCAACTACAAAATTAAAGTCCGATACACCTTGGGAAGAAATAAAGTTTTGGGCAATGGGAATGATAGCATTAGGGACAACTAGTGGGGTGATATTGCTTGACAAAAAATTTATCTAATACTATAGTTGTATTAGTTATTTTTTTTAAAAAAAATATGAAAAATAATACTGTATTTGTATTGTTGTTATTAATTGTTTTGGGTGGCGGATATTTTTTGATGTCAAAGTCAAAACCAGCCCCCGAGATAGCCGCTAAAGTGGAGAAAAAAGTAGAGACAGAAAAGTCGTCTGCAACTGATAAAACTTTTGAGGTAAAAGGTTTAAATTTTGCCTTTGATATAAAAGAAATAAAGGTTAAATTAAATGATAAAGTCAAAATTAATTTTACTAACACCGAGGGAATGCATGATTTTAGAATTGACGAACTGGGGGCGAAAACCAATATCATTAAGACTGGTGAAACTGATAGTCTTGAATTTGTAGCAAGTAAAGTTGGTACATTTGAATACTACTGTAGTGTTGGTCAACATCGGACTAATGGCATGTGGGGAAAATTGATTGTGGAGTAAAAAAGTGTGGTATAAAAGATAATGGCAATTGAGGTGTTTTTTGATATTGAAACTAAAAAGATTTTTGATGATATTGAAGGTAATAATCCCGCTGATTTGGGAATATCAATAATCTCGGTTTATGTTAGAAAAGATAAGGTGGGGAAAATGTATAGTTTTTGGGAAGAAGATTTCCCTCAAATGTGGTCATTATTTTCTAATGCTGACCGAATAATTGGTTTTAATTCGAAAAATTTTGATATACCGGCCATGATGCCGCTATCCCCTTTTGACTTTAAAAAATTAAATCATTTTGACATTATGGATCATGTAAAAAGTGCTCTAGGTTTTCGTGTTGGTTTAGGGGCAATAGCCAAAGAAACATTGGGGCACACAAAAATTGACCATGGTTTAAATGCAGTTAAATATTGGGCGGAACATACGACACAATCTTTGGTAAAATTACAAAAATATTGTGAGGCTGATGTACAGGTAACGATGGAGGTTTATGATTTTGGAATGAAAAACAAGTTTTTGAAATTTAAGGATAAATGGAATACGGTGAGAACCTTCCCGGTTGATTTTAGTTATCCGGTTAAAGTAGAAGAACCACAACTGGGACTATTTTAGTGCTATTATTATTTAATATGAAAAAAGGTAAAACAAACAAAAAAGCTACTGGTAATAATAATTTTATGTGGATATTAATGTTATCGGTGATAATTACGGCGTTTTTGATTGTTACTTTAACAAAATCTAAAGACTCACGTTCGAGTGCGAATGATAGTGTCGAGGCGGGTGTAGTTTTGCCCGTGGCCAGTGATAGAGAATAAATTAAGTGTGAGTTCCTTTAATTCTATAATTAATACCAACCCTTAAGTCAATCTCTGTTTTTGGTTTGAATTCATGTGGTTGACCAGTAATAGTGATTCTTAAAAATCCATCTTCAGACTCTTGATGGAACATTATTACGTGTTCTCCGCCAAGATATGTATTCTCGGAAGTATTTTTAGTATTTAATTTATATTTTTGAAGGACATTGCCATCCTCAATTGTTTCTATATGTAGTAACGCATCTGTCATATTCAAAATATATCACAAAATTTTACTTCCTGTCGTTTCGGCGGATTTTTTTAGAATATAGACATCGGCTTTGTAGTCGTCAAGGCCAACATACTCGGCTTCACCTCGTAAAACTTTTTCATAGTCGCGACAATCACGACAGCCCGCCTGCCCGGCGGGACAATCAAATTTTTGAATAGCACGGTGAAGTTTTATTTTTTGAGCTATTTTTAAAATTTTGACTTCACTTTCGACAAGATCGGGTAAGGTTTTTGGAGTAAGTGTGTCGCTGCTTTCTAAATACCAATATGAAGCCGCCGTCACAGGCCGAGACTGACAGTGGGTGGATAACAAGTGATAAATGGGTAGTTGAAGTGAGTCGTCGGATTCCTCGTACTTACTGGTTTTAAAATCGATAATTTCCACGGTATCAGAATCGGAATAATATTTGAGCCAGTCAATTTTGCCACACAAAATTATATTGTCTTTTTCGGAAAGCCAATATTGAGGCAAATCTTGATTAATTTTGATAGCCAAATCACCGATAGGACCGGGATTATTTTGAACTCGAGAAAGCATGGCTTGACCCCGACTAAAATATTTAAATTCAGTGTCCTTGTCCCAAAATCCTCCATTTTTACCAGATAATTTTTTCCAGACCTGTTCAAACTTTTCTAAAAGTGGAGTTTTGAAACGTAAATCGGTTTTAATTTCGGATAATGATTCAATAACTTCGTGAACTGCCTGACCCAAGGCTAAGGGGGGTGACATGATTTTTATTTTATGTTTTGTTTTTGGGTCTTTGTAAACATTTTTTAAAAAATAAGCCCGAGGACAGTTGAGAAATGTAGAAATTGAAGAATGAGAAACATAAGTAGCAGTATATTTGTCCATAAAAGCATTATAAAGGTTATAATCGGATATGATAAGGCTTAATAAATATTTGGCGCAGGTGGGGGTGGCGTCGAGACGAGCATCGGATTATTTGATATCCGAAGGTCATGTGTTGGTCGATGGGCAAGTGGCCACAGTGGGGATGAAATTAAATGGAAACGAAAATGTGATTGTTGACGGCAAGCCTGTAGGTAAGAAAGAAACGAAAGAATACTTTGCGGTTTACAAACCAATTGGTTTGGTGTCGACGGCGAGTGACGAGTTTGGACGAGAAAAAGTAATTGATTTGGTTAAAACAGATAAACGTTTATACCCCATAGGTAGGTTAGATCGTGAATCAGAGGGTTTGATGATTTTGACCAATGACGGTGATTTGGCCCTAAAATTGACCCACCCTAAATATCACTTGGAAAAAGAATATGAAGTAACTATTGATAAAAATATTGAGCCGGCGCGGTTAAATGTGGGGATTAACAAGATTATAAAATCACGAAACAATATGTTTTGGATAGTGATGTATGAAGGAAAAAAACGACAGATACGGGAAATTTGTTGGGAGGCGGGGTATCGAGTTCGTCGACTAGCTCGGGTACGAATTGGTAAATTGACACTGGGTAATTTGGAACCAGGACAATTTAAACGAATTTCAATCAAAGATATTATTTAGTGGTAAACTAATTTATGATAAATTTTGTAAAAAAGAACTGGGTGTTTTTACTGATTATTTTAGGACTGATTGTTTATATTGATAAAAGAAATACTATTTTGCCAATGACTGGGGGTGGGTTTGTAACTGATAGTGTAGTGTCAAATAAAATGATGGTTAGAAATACAGTAGCACCGTCGGAAAGTACCAATAGATTGGTGATTCAAGATACTTCGTTGTCGCTGCAAGTTGACAGTGTTGAGGAAAAAATAAATGAAATTAAAAATAAAACAACTGAATTGGGCGGATTTTTAGTAAACTCGAATTTGTCAAAACCGGACGGTGTGGGAAGTGGAGTGATATCGGTACGAATTCCCGAAAGTAAGCGTAGTGAGGCGATGGAATTATTTAAAAAATTAGCAGTTAAGGTGGTGTCGGAAAATGTAAGTGGAACCGATGTGACTGATCAATATACTGATTTACAGGCACAATTGGATGTGTTAAACAAAACTAAAATAAAATTTGAAGAAATATTAGATAAAGCATTTAATGTAACTGATTTAATGAATGTTCAGCAACAATTAATTAATTTGCAACAACAAATTGATAGTGTTAAAGGACAACAAAAATATTTTGAACAGTCGGCAAAATTAAGTAAAATTACAATTTATTTATCAACCGATGATTTGGCCCTACCGTATGCACCGAGTAATGAATGGCGGTCAACAGTAGTGTTTAAAGAAGCGGTGCGATCGTTAATTAGTAATGTTCGAAATTTAGGAAACATGTTGATATGGGTGGTAGTGTTTTCACCGATTTGGATACCGGGGATATTGGTGATACGTTTTGCTAAAAAGAAGCTGGCGATATAAAATAGCACAATTGAATACACAAACTGGACAGCCACTAGCAATGTTACTTCGGCCAAAATCTTTAAAAGATTTTGTGGGACAGTCACATTTGGTGGGAGAAAATAAACCATTGCGAATAGCCATTGAAAATCATCAAATATTTTCGATGATTTTTTGGGGGCCACCGGGAGTGGGAAAAACGACACTGGCTAAAATTATTGCTAAAGAATCGAATGCCGATTTATTTGAAATGTCGGCCGTATCGGCTTCTAAGGATGATATTAAAAAAATATTAAATGCAAATAATAATTTGACGATAAATAAGAAGGTTCTGTTTCTTGATGAAATTCATCGTTTTAATAAAGCTCAACAAGATTTTTTACTGCCTTATGTGGAATCTGGGCAGCTAACTTTAATTGGGGCGACCACCGAGAACCCTAGTTTTGAAGTTATCGCTCCCTTGTTGTCCCGTTGCCGAGTGTTTGTGTTAAAAGAATTGTCAGAAGAGGAGACGGGAGAAATAATTAAACGCGCTTGTAAAATTTTAAAAACAAAAATAGACAAGACAGCTAAAGATTGGTTGATCCAAATGGCCAACGGCGATGCCCGACAAGCAATTACCATGATTGACAATGCCTTTACATTGTATGAAAAACTAACGATCGAGACATTAAAAACAACTTTGCAAAATTCATTTTTGCGATTTGATAAAAAAGGAAGTGAACATTATGACACAATTTCGGCGTTTATAAAATCGATGCGAGCATCGAATGCTGACGCAGCACTTTATTACCTAGCCAGAATGGTGGAAGCAGGAGAAGATCCTAAATTTATTGCCCGACGTATGGTTATATTTGCATCAGAGGATATTGGTATGGCCAATTCCAATGCCCTACTTTTGGCCAATCAAGTATTCCAAGCGGTGACCCAAATTGGTTATCCCGAGTGTGCCATAAATTTGGCACATGGAGTGACTTATCTTGCTCTATCCCCTAAAAATCGCAGTGCTTATGATGGATTGCGATCGGCACAAGCGGATGTAAAAACATATGGCAATTTGCCAATTCCCCTAGTGTTGCGCAACGCCGAAACGCAGTTGATGAAGGACTTGGATTATGGAAAAGGATATGAGAAGTATTCTAAAGAGGATTTGTTGCCGGAAAAATTGAAAGGGAGGAAGTATTATATAGATTTGAAAAAATGAACAATAAACTTTATATTCTTTGTGGCATACCATTTTCTGGTAAAAGTACTTTGGCCAAAAGAATAGTTGAGAAGTTAGGATATACCAGGATTGATTTGGATGAAGTTAAATTTGAAATGTTTGGTAAAGATATTATTGACTCACAAATTGACCAATCTGGTTGGGACAAAATATATCAAGAAATGTACCAACGAATTAGAAATAAATTGTCAAATGGCAATACTGTTGTTCATGACACCGGCAACTTTACCAAATACGAAAGAAGCTTAGTTAAAAAGATTGCAGATGAAGTTGGAGTTGAAACCATAACTGTTTTGGTAGATATTCCAGAGACAGAAGCATATAAACGGCTTACAAATAATCGAGAAACAAAAAATAGATTTGATGTAAGTGATAGTGATTTTCAAAGTACAATTAAAGAAATGGAAAAACCTGATGACACGGAAAAACATTTGACATTTAGTCCCACTGATTTAATTGATGAATGGATTGAAATAAATATACAAAAAAAATGAAACTAAAACCTGGGGAATTTAGTAAAAGGGTGGTGGAGCTGGCGCTAAAAATACCCGAAGGTCGGGTGACAACTTATGGAATTTTGGCACAAAGTGCTGGAGGGCACCCAATGATGGCGCAAATGATTACCCATATTTTGGGTAAATCTAAAGAGGACAGTAAAATCCCCTACCATCGGATTGTTTATGCCTCGGGCAAGGTGTGGCTAGAACCAAAATATGAAAAAGAAAGATTAAGGTTGTATAAAAAAGAGGGGATAAAATTGGATAAACACAATAAAATTGTGGATTTTGACAATCTTGTTTGGACTTTTAATTAAGGAACAGACACATAGGTCTGTTCCTACATAAAATTTTTGTTATTCAATAAAAGTCAGGGCGAAGCCTAGGGCATTGCCACGGCCAGTGCGGCCAATGCGATGAGTGTAATCATCATAATCATTGGGTTGATCATAATTAATTACGTGAGAAATATCGGCAATATCGAGACCTCTGGCCGCGACATCGGTGGCGACTAAAATATTGAACATATTTTCGCGATAATCACGAATAATACGAGTCCGTTTATTTTGAGGTTTACCGCCGTGTAAACTAGCCGCTTTAAAACCTTTGGCGGTTAGGGTAACTGAAAGTTGTTCAACCATACGTTGGGTAGCGCCAAAAACTAAAACTTTTTTAAATTCGGGTAGAGCCATCATTTCAACTAATTTTTGCTCTTTTAAATGGCGGGGAACACGAACCACGTCTTGGTCGACGTGAGCTGAATTATTGCCTGATTTTAGGGAAATAGTAACAGGGTTATTTAAAAACGAGCCGATTAAAGCTTGAATTTTGTTGTTAATGGTAGCGGAAAAGAAAAGAGTTTGACGAGTTTTGGGTATTTGATCAACAATTTCTTTGATATCGGTGATGAAGCCCATATCTAACATCCGATCGACTTCGTCTAGAACCAAAACATTGACTCGAGATAAATCAATGACATGGCGATTGACCAAATCTTTAATTCGGCCGGGAGTACCGACAATAAAGTGGGGACCGCGGCGGATATCAATAATTTGTTCGCGTAAAAAGGCACCACCAATGGCTAGAGCCAAATAAATTGGTAGACCTGGGGTGAACGATCGTATATCTTGCTTGATTTGCATGGCTAATTCACGAGTCGGCGCCATAATTAAAACCTGTTGTCGAGGATTTTTTAAAATTGAATTAATTAGGGGAATAGCAAAAGCGGCAGTTTTACCGGTACCGGTAGCAGCCAGACCTAAAACATCTTTACCTTCTATAATTGGAATAATGGCTTGGTCTTGGATTTGGGTGGGTTTGGTAAAACCTTTGGCTTTGACATTGGACAAAAGAGTGGGATTTAAATTGAAATCGACAAAAGTGTGAACGGTATTTTGTTCTTCAATTTTAACCATAGCTTCGGCTTTTTTGACAAAAAGAGCTGGGTTCATTTTAGTAGCCATAAAACGAGGTCGACCACCACTGCGCACAGGCGAGGCAAAGCGACGAGGATAACTGCCACCAGTCGAAGGTCGACGAACGGCACTACTAAAGTTTTTAAAACCACCACGAGAAGAATTGTTGTTGTACATACAAATAAATTAAATTTTAGGCAAATATCATCAAATTGATGACTTAGTTGCCCTTAATAATTATTTGTATACTTAGTACACGAGGGCAAAAATAGATTTCACAGCCTTAACTAAAATCAGATTGTATTGTAGCACAATGCGGAAATAATGCAAGGAATGGTTAAACCCCTCAGTCCTGCGGACAGCTCCCCTTGACAGGGGAGCCAAAAAATATAGTAAAATAAGCAAGTGAATAGAATTACAGTAAAAATTGCTGGGCCGGCGGGGATGGGAATAAAATCGGCGGGATTGTTGTTAGCTAAAATTGTAACTGAATGTGGTTATTATTTTGCCGATTATTCGGAATATCCGTCACTAGTCCGGGGAGGACACAATACTTATCAAATAACCTATTCAACAGAAGAAGTGTTTATGGTTGATAAAAAGGCCGATGTTTTGGTGTCACTAGTAAAAGATCATGAAGAAGATAGGGTAAATTTGTGGGAGATTCCCCTACCTAACAATATATTTGCTAATACAGTGGCAATCGGGGCGTTAATGTATAGATTAAATCTGGATAAAAAAATTGCTTTAAAAATTATTAAAGAAAGATTTGGAGATGATGGTAAAAATTTAGAAGCATTTGAGGAAGGATATGAGTGGGCAAAGACAAACTTCAAACTTAAAACTTCAAACTTAAAACTTAAAAACGAAGAAATTGATAATGGTGACAAAAAAATGATTATGGATGGAAGTGAGGCAGTAGCCTGGGGACTGGTAAAAGGGGGCTTAAATTTTTTTGCGGCCTACCCTATGACGCCAGTATCAGGAATTTTGCATTTTTTGGCCAAAAATCAGGATGAATTGGGGGTGAAAGTTTACCATCCTGAAGATGAAATTGCGGTAGCGTCAATGGCGACCGGGGCTTCAATTGCCGGTGGTCGGTCGGCGGTGGCCACCTCGGGTGGTGGATTTGCCTTAATGACCGAGACGGTTTCACTAAATGGAGCTATGGGTGTCGGGGTGGTTTATATCATGGGACAGCGTCCAGGACCGGCAACTGGCATGCCGACATGGACATCACAAGGAGATTTGTTGTTTACAGTATTTTCGGGTCATGGTGAATTTGCCAAAATAGTACTGGCGCCCGGATCCATCGAAGAATCTTTTGAAATGGGACAAATAGCCATAAATTTGGCTAATAAATATGATGTGCCAGTAATTGTGTTGATGGATAAAATGATATGTGAGGGAGCGACAAATTTAAATGATTTATCAAAAGAAAAAATAGAAATAATAAAATCTAGTAAAATTGTCCCTGGTCAAGGCGAATATTTATATAATAGTTATGAACACGACGAACAGGGTTTTTCGGTGGAAGACAGTGATGGGGCTAAGATGGGGATGGAGACAAGATTAAATAAACTAGAAGAAGCTAAAAAAGATTGCCCCAAAGTTTTATTGTTAGGGTCGAAAAAATCCAAAAAATTAATTGTGTCATGGGGGTCGACTAAAGGAACAATACTCGAGGCACTAAGGGGGCGAGATGATTATGCCTATTTACAGGTAAAAACACTATGGCCTATAAACAAGGAAATTGGCAAAATTATAAATGGATTTGAAACAAAAATATTGATTGAAAATAACGCCACCGGGCAATTGGGACAATTGTTAAAATCCCAAATGAATATTGAATTTGATAAAACAATTTTAAAATATGATGGTCGACCATTTTTTCCAAGTGAATTAAGGGAGGAATTAAAATGATTAATATAAAATCACAAAATATTCCCACTTGGTGTCCGGGGTGCCATGATTTTATTATTTATGCTTGCATACTTCAGGCAGTAAACAAAATAAATATTGATTTAAAAAAACTAGTGATTGTTTATGATATTGGTTGTAGTGGCAATATGGCAGATTTTTTAAAAGTTTTTGGGGTGCATTCATTACATGGGAGATCAATACCGACGGCGGTGGGGATAAAATTGGCTAGACCTGATTTGACAGTATTGGTAGTGGGTGGTGAAGGAGGAATTTATGGTGAGGGGATGTCTCATTTGATTGCTGGAGCTCGCCTTAATATTGACTTGACAGTATTGGTAGCCAATAACCAACTTTACTCCCTAACTACTGGTCAAACTAGCCCAACTACTCCCAAAGGGAGTAAAACAAAATCGACACCGAAAGGAGCTCCCAGTATCGAGGTTGAACCAGTGGGATTGATAAATACAATTAATATGGAAGCACAAGCAGTTCATGTAACTTGTCTAAAACCAATGGAGGTGACTGAGGCTATTGTAAATGGGATTGAAAATAAGGGATTTAATTTGGTGGATATTGATCAACTGTGCGTTACTTATAGCAAACAACTACAGTCATGAAAAAGAAAAATAATGAAATTATGATTGTGTCGCAAGTTTATGAAGAGGCGTATATCTGGGGTGAAGATATGCAAAATCTAAAACAAACAATTAAAAGACTAAAGATGTTTGTGAAATCGAAAGTAGAAAAACAGAGTGCAGAGTGTTAAAACCCATTTCAATCTCCCCTAGCCCCTCTTTGACAAGAGGGGGATAAAACTTGTTTTTTATTTATTTTTTCATTGGGTGAGTCACAGATTTTGCATATATAATTTCGTTTGAAATATCGTTGTAGAGACGCCCCGCGGGGCGTCTCTACAAAAAATCTCATTGGCAAATAATTATCAAGCTAAATTCTAGAACCTAAACAAAATACAAAATGTTAAAAGAGACGCCAAATTTGGTGTCTCTACAATGACACGAATATGCCGAATATTGGGGAATAAATGCATCGAAACAAACAATGTTTTTATAAAACAAAGAATAGTATTCCAGATAAAATCAGTGTATAAACCCCAAAATACCAAAAGGAGTTTTTTTGGAGGATTTTGCGAAGATAGTAGAGGGCAATGATTCCAGTTATGGTGGTTAGAATAAAAGTTGTGATAGAAACCGGATTAAAAAAAGAAGTAGTAAGCAACATTTTGTAATCGAGAACAATGGCGCCGAGGGAAGCGATAATAAAGAGGCAGAAAGAAAAATTAAAGGCTGCCAATGGGGCTAGACCGAGCAACAGGGCCGTGGCAATGGTGGCACCGGACCGGGAAACGGCGGGTAAGATGGCAACTGCTTGCATTAATCCTATGATAAGGGCGGATTTGTAATTTAGTTTATTATTCTTAATTTTTATAAACTTGGTAGAGAACAATAAAATAGTTGTAATTAAAAATTCGTAAGGCATGAATTTGACACTGGAAAAGGTTGATTCGATAAAATCACGAAAAAATATTCCGGCAATAATAGCAGGGATAGTGCCAACGATTATATATTTTAAATTGTCAAAAAAATATTTGATTTGATTCCTGAAGAAAAAAATGACCGAAAAAAGAGTGGCGGTGTTTAAAAATATATCGAGGGAAAGTGATGGAGTCAGGCCGAAAAAATGTTGAAGTAAGTTTAAATGGCCTGAAGACGAAATTGGCAAAAATTCAGTAATGCCTTGGGTGAGACCGAGGAGATAGGATTGAAGTGCAGACATGGAAAATAATAGCACAAAACAGATTATCTCTTTGGAGATTGTTTCTTGTGTCTGGCTTTGCCACCAGTTCCAACCATACGGCGTTCACGGACGCGAGAGTCGACAGTTAGTAATCCGGCTTGTCGTAAGACCAAGGTAAAATCAACATCAATTTTTTGTAAAGCCCGGGCAATAGCCAGGGTTAAAGCTTCGCGTTGACCCTCTTTGCCACCACCAATGATTTTGGCCTCAAAATAATATTTGCCAGTGGTTTTGGTTTCAGTAAAAGGTTTATTTAAAAATGTGTGAGTGGTAGGGAAATAAAGATCAACTGTTTTTTTGTTGACAGTTGAAATTTCTTTGCCTGTAAAAAGCTTGATAGTAGCAACAGCCGATTTGCGTCGACCTAGAGCCGAGGTATATTTTTTATTTGATTTTGTCACCATATTGATGTTCACTTCCAGTAAATAATTTTAAGCGAGCTAAACGACGATCACGTTGTTTATTTTTGGGGAGCATGCCGTTGACACCATGCATAATGACTTGACGGGAGTCTTTGGCCATCATGTCTTTTAAGCTCATTTCTTTTAAATGGCCGGCAAAGGCGGTGTGATGATAGTAAATTTTGTCGGTTAATTTTTTGCCAGTAACAACAACTTTGTCAGTATTTATGGCAATAACGAAATCACCATCATCGCGTTGAAAAGAAAAGGATGGTTTGTCCTTACCCATTAAAATATGGGCAATTTGGACACAAACACGACCCAGGGTTTGACCTTCGATATCGACTAAATGCCATTTGCGGACAACAGTATTTTCTTTGGTAATAGTTGATCTTAATTTCATTTTATTTTTTTAACTTTAACTGTCTTTTTAATAATAATTTTTTCTTCAATTTTTGGAGTAACTAAATCTTTATAAAAAGATAATTTTGATATTAGGGCGTTGTCACCTTGACGTAATTTTACCCTTTGAATTTTTAAAAAGTTGCTAGTACGACCAGAAAGTGAGGATTGGATTTTGGCGACAATTTCGGTGACAAACTTATCATCATCAAAAGTTTTATTGATTTCTTTGATGTCATTAATACCACCCTTAATAGCCAAACCAGTAATTTTTTCGGCATTATTTAATATTGATTTTAATTTGGCTTCGGTGGAAGTAATAAAACCATAAGTAAATAAAGAACGAAGCATACTTCTAAACAAAGACCAACGTAACTTGGCGGTTCTGTTTAATTGTCGACCTAAAATCCGATGTCTCATTTTTTATTTGCTCCAGGAATAGCCTTTGTCTTTGAGCCAGGCATCGATAACTTTTAATGATTTTTCGCCAACATTTTTTGATTTGGAAACTTCACCGCGTCCAGCTTTGGTGAGACTATCGATATTGCCGAAACCAGCTTTCTTTAAAGCATTGGTAACACGAAGAGGTAATTCGATTTCTTCGACGGAAATGTCAGATAAAAGACTGCCGGGGTTACTAGCAATAGTAATGACTTCGTCGCTAAATTCTTGGGTGTCAAAAATTTGACCAAGAGAATTAATTAAATCTTTGGCGGCAGATTTTAAGGCAACTTCGGGAGTGACTGAACCATCAGTCCAAACATCCATAGTTAATTTGTCGTAATTTGATTTTTTACCAAGGCGAGTGGGCTCAACTGTATAATTGGCTTTTAAAACTGGAGTAAAAGTAGCATCAAGAATAATTTCGCCAACAACATCGGTTTTTTGTTCTTTGGCCATGGTGTAACCAACACCGCGTTCAACTTGAAGCTCGATTTTTAGTTTGGCTTTGTCGTCAGTTAGAGTAGCAATAATTTGGTCGGGGTTAGCAACTTTGCAAGAAGTTGAATCGGCAATATCACCGGCGGTAATCACACCTTTACCTTTTTTATCCAAAACTAAGATAGTTGGATCTTCTTGATTATAAGTAAATTTTACTTTTTTAAGATTTAGGGAAACTTCAACTAGATCTTCTTTGACTCCTGGTAGAGTGGTAAAAAGATGGGTAGCCCCGGCTATTTTAATCCGAGTAATGGCGGCTCCAGGAACAGTGATAAGTAAAACTCGACGGAGCGAATTGCCCAAAGTATGGCCAAAACCACCAAATAATGGACTCATTTCAAACTGACCAAAAGTGGCAGTTGATTTAAGTGTTTTGAGATGAAAATGGCTGGTGTCAATCATATTTTTGTTTTACCTTGAATAATAATCAATAATTAAATTGATGTTGACTCCAGAAATACTAGAATCAACAACAGGTAGAGAGGCTGTTTTAAAAGAGAACTTGGATTTGTTTACTTCAATCCAGTCTGGTGATTTATAATCTTTATCAGATATACGTAATAATTCGCCAGACTTGACAATTATTTTTGGATTTAATGAGATTGTGTCTCCAACTTTAACTGAGTATGAGGGAATATTGAGGATTTTATCATTAACTAAAATTTGTTTGTGAGAAACTAGTGATCGAGCATGGGAACGGGATAAAGCTAGACCAGACACAAAAACAGCGTTGTCGAGACGACGTTCGAGAAGTGAGAGTAAGTTTTCACCAACTAATCCTTTCATTAGTTTGGCTTTGTCGTAGTAATTTCGGAATTGGGTTTCAAGTAGTCCACCATAATAACGCTTGGCGAGTTGCTTGGCACGAAGCTGAATAGCAAAATCGGAAAGTTTTTTAGTTCGTTTGAGACCGTGCATACCAGGGCGAACGGCACCTTTTTTATCTATGGGACATTTGGGAGACAAACAACGAGCGCCTTTCAAAAAGAGCTTTGTGCCTTCAGTTCGGCATAATCGACATTTAGTATCAAGTGTAGAACGCATAGTTTTGTTTAGGCACGTCGCTGTTTGGGCGGACGAGGACCATTGTGAGGGATGGGGGTAATGTCAGAAATTTGTTCAACTTCAAAATCTCGTTTAGAACGAAGATATCGAAGAGCCGCATCACGACCAGTACCTGGACCCTTTAAATAAACAAATAACTTTTTGACTCCATGTTTTTTGACTTCTTCCAAAGCTCGTTCAATAGCGGTAGTGGCAGCAAATGGAGTAGATTTTCTTGACCCCTTAAAACCACAACGACCACTAGACGACCATGACAAGGTTGAACCGGCCATGTCAGTAACCGTGACTAAAGTGTTGTTAAAAGTTGATTGAATAAAAAGTTTGGCATCAGAAATATTTTTAAGGACACCTTTCTTTTTGGTGGAAATTTTTGGTTTGTTTTTTGGTTCTTCTTTGGTGGTCATATTATTTATTTTTTAGTAGGAGCGGCGGCGGCTTTTTGTTGAGTTTCAATTTTTGCCCAAGCTTCCTTAGTAAGTGAACCAACTGTTTTCTTTTTACCTTTACGAGTCCGAGCATTGCTTTTGGTGCGTTGGCCACGAACAGGCAGGGAAACAATGTGACGAATGCCTCGGTAGCAACGAATGGCTTTGAGTCGATCAATATTTTCGCGAATTTCGCGTTTTAAATCGCCTTCGGTTTGAAAACCTTCAAGAGCTTTCATTAAATCACTGATTTGGTCACGGGTTAGGTCTTTAATACGAGTGTTTAGGTCGATATTAGACTTTTTGGCCAAGTCAATAACATTTTTTGGACCAATACCAAAAAAACGAGTTAGGCCGACTTGGGCGCGCTCATTATCAGGGATATCAATACCGGAAATTCTCATAGTTTAGCCCTGCTTTTGGGTATGTCTCTTGGTGGAACAAATAATTCGACGAAGGCCACGACGAATGACGACTTTACAATTTTTACAGCGGACTTTAATGCTAGATTTGACCTTCATAGAGATTGACTTTGGTATTTTACCCTAAGTAAGTAAGAATATCAAAGAGTAAGTTTAACATATTAACCACGATAAACAATACGACCTTTGTTGCCATCGGGGGATAAGACCAGAGAAACAGTGTCACCTGCGAGACAACGAATGTGGTTTAGACGTAATCTGCCGGCAAGATAGGCAACAATTAACTTTCCATCTTCGAGCTTGACTCGAAATAATTGATCAGGAAGAACTTCGGTGACCAAAGCTTTGACAGTAATATCTTGTTTCAGAATTAATTTTTAATTTATAAAAAAATTTATGTTTAATTTTACCTTAAATCGATGAGAAATGTGGAGGTTAATAGTAATTTTTATAGAAAAATAATAATTATTCCTATTAAGGCAATTATGGCTGCGATAGTTTTAGGTAACAGATTCGTTTCTCCATATTTCTTATTTGATATCCATAAAGAGAAAAAAGTTTTGAAAGAAATCAATGCAGAAACAATACCTACTGGAAGTAATTTATACCCAAAATTAATTGAGACAAATGAGATTGCAGCCATTAAACCGACTAAAAGTAACAATTTGTTGGCTGATTTGTTTTCTAATCGATAGAGACTACCTTTTTTAAATAAAATAATTATGTAATTAACAATTATTAAGCCCAAGGTAAGGTAGACAGCATAGGTAAATGGTGACGATAGTTTTATTGATTGTTTGTTAAATAAATTAATGGCGGTGACAAATAAATAATAAAAAATAATTTCTAAATAATTTATGCTTACTTTTTTACTTTTTAGTTCGAATAAGGTTAATAAAACGAAAGCAAAAATAATTACACCGATACCAATAAGTTGTTTACCAACTAACAACTCATTAAAAAATATTGCTCCAGCAATAGTAGTAAATAAAATTTCTAGAAAAGCTAAGCCTTCGACAGATGAAAAATCATGTTTTTGATATAGATATACTTGATATATTCCAAAAAAGACATTTACCAATAAAGTTGCAATAAACCAGGTAATAAATGCACCACTAACTTCAAAAAGATTGGTATTAAAAATTAAGGCGATTAATAATATAAATGGAAACGAAGTAACCCGATAAAATAAATTAACCGATTCTTTGGAAACTTTATATTTACTTAAGTCTTTAACGAAAGAATATCTAAATGTATATCCAATTGAAGCTAGAACAGTAAGAAGTGCACCTAAAATGCTCACTTTATTTTTTCAATCTCTTTAACTATATCTTCAAAAATAGGTTCGATGGGGCGATTGCCGTTGATATCGATGAATTTTCCTTTACCTACAAAATAATCTTTGATACCTTCGATGTTGTCATCATAAAATTTTTGACGATTGGCAATATCCTGTGGGGTATTGTCAGTACGAGTTTTGTCTTGAAATTCTTCACCGGCTTTATCTCGGCGGTCTTTTATTTGTTGGAAAGATAGAGTTAAATGAATTAAAGTAGTCAGTGGGGCATTGTTTTTGCGTAAATAAAATTCAACAATACGGCCTTGATTTAAAACTCGGGGAAAACCATCGACGATAAAATTTTTATAGTCGAGTGATTTTAGGTGGGAAATTAAAACATCGAAAACTAAATCATCGGGGACGAGTTTTCCATTATCAATATATGATTTGGCTTCGATACCAAAACCAGATTTTTTAGCAATTTCGTCACGAAGCAACTGCCCCATGGAAATATGGGTTAAATTATATTTTTCTGCCACCATTTTGGCCTGAGTGGTTTTGCCACAACCTGATGGACCGATGATGAAAAGATTTAGAGGTGTCATATTGAGTTAGTATAACGAATTGTGGATTGATTTACAGATGGTTGATTA
Source organism: Candidatus Shapirobacteria bacterium (assembly GCA_009885205.1). Taxonomy (GTDB): domain Bacteria; phylum Patescibacteriota; class Microgenomatia; order UBA12405; family UBA12405; genus UBA12158. The sequence continues at coordinate 20,850 of VFLE01000055.1, forward strand.
TATTCGTAGAGACGCCATATATGGCGTCTCTACATGGAATCGAAAAGGCCGATTATTGGGGAGTAAACGCATCGAAACAAACATTGATAGGGAATTTTTTAATACGATAATTTTTCGTAATGATGCATTTGGACGACGTTTTCGATCTTACGGGTTAATTCGAGAATTACTGAGACGACGATGAGAACACTGGTTCCACCAACAGTTAGAGAGGTGACACCAGTCATATTTTGAATTATAGATGGAACAATAGCGATGAGACCTAAAAATACAGCACCAACTAAGACAACTCGATTTAATAAAAATTTAAGTCGATTTTCGGTGGCAATACCAGGACGGATACCGGGCATAAATCCGCCAGATTTGCGAAGCTCGTCGGCGACGTCTTTTGGTTTAAAGACCACCGAGGCATAGAAAAAAGTAAAGGCCAAGACTAATATAAAATAGAAAATAATATAAACATAACTGGTTTGGGAAAAAGTTTTGGTCAATTGAGAGGCAAATGAGGCAATGGCTGAGTTACTATTATTAACCAAGGCCTGACCTAGTAATGAGGGCAATGAAGCGAGAGAGACGGCAAAAATAATGGGCATGACGCCGGCAACATTGACCTTCATGGGTAAATAAGTTACTTGGGCTCGTTTGGCATAATTGATGGGAATACGCAAAATGGCCTCTTCAACCATGACTACGGCTAAAATAATACCAAAGGCCAGAGCAGCAAATAATAATATATTAAATAATGTTTCGGGATTGGAAAAATCGGATAAGGCTAAAGTTTGGAAAAGACCGACAGGTAGACGAGAAATGATACCAGCAAAGATAATAATAGAGATACCATTACCCACTCCAAAATCATTAATTAGCTCACCTAAAAATATCATAATCATGGTTCCGGCGACCATGGAGGTGATCAGTGAGGTCATGGCGAGTATATTTAAACTGCCGATGATATTTTGAGAGTGAAGAATGCCGTACATAGCAAAAGCCTGAAAAGCGGCCAATGGAATGGTAATTATTCGGGTATATTGGTTGATTTTGGCTCGACCATACTCCCCTTCTTTTTGTAAAGCTTTTAACTCAGGGATAACAAAAGCCAACATTTGGAGCATAATTGAGGCGTTGATGTAAGGATTTAAACCCAAAGCGGCAATAGAAAAATTGGCTAGGGTTCCGCCGGAAAATATATCTAGCAATGATAATAGTTGATTTTGAGCAAAAAAAGATCGAAGTAAGGTAAAATTTACCCCAGGGACAGGAATATGGGCAATAAAACGAAATAAAACTAAAATACCCAGAGTAATTAAAATTTTCTTTTTGAGAATAGGGGTTTTGAAGCCCTCAAGGTAAAGAGATAAGGATTTGACCAAATAGTTCATGCTTCTATCTTAGCACGAGCAGCAGCTGACAATTTAACATCTGTAAATGTTAATTTTTTGGTTAATTTACCAGCTGACAAAATTTTGACACCGAATTTTTGACGACGAATGTCGAGTTTGGGAAATTTTTCAAAAATAGTTTTAACTGAGACTATCTCACCAGTTTTGTAGTTCTTTTCAATTTGGGCTAGGGTAATAATCTCGGGTTTTGGCAGAGCATTGGTACGATGTTTACCCCTAAGGAAAGGCAATCGCTTGATCCAACCCTTTTTGATTTTGGTGCCATCAAAGGTTAATTTGACTTTACCTCTAACTTTGCGGCCTTTGGCACCACGACCAGTAGTATGACCACCAACGCCAGAACCAATGCCACGACCAACTCTTTTTTGGGCTTTGTCAGTTGTTTTGGTTAAATTACTTAGAGTATCCATATTTTTAGAGTGATTGTAAAGCTTTAAAAGTAGCCATGACGTTGACTGATTTATTTTTGGAGCCAATAATTTTGGAAACTATATCTTGGATACCGGCTAGTTCGACGACAGCCCGAACTGGTCCACCGGCAATGAGACCACTACCTTTTTTACCAGGACGAAGCATAATAATAGCACCTTTGAATTTTAGGGTCATGTTCGTTGAAATAGTACCGTTGACGATGGGGATAGAAACTAAAGATTTTTGAGCTTTTTTGATAGCTTTGGCAATGGCATCGGCCACTGATTTTGCCCTAGCATGGCCCAAACCTACACGTGACTTTTTGTCACCAGAGACGACTAAGGCAGTAAAAGAAACTTGATTGCCACCTTTGGTTTTTTTGGAAACACGTTTGATTTCCATAACCTTGTCAGTAAATTCGCTGACTGGTTTTTCAAATTTTTCAAAATGAGCTCGTTGATTGTTTTGTGATGTATCCATATTTTTTAAAATTTTAGTCCACCCTGACGGGCAGCATCGGCTAACGCTTTGACACGACCATGATAACGATATGGTCCACGGTCAAATCTTAAATGGGAAAGTTTTTGGGTGAGAGCGAGTTTGGCAATGGCGGTACCGACGGCAGTAGCCTGTTCCATTTTGGTGCCTTTGATTAATTTTAAAGTTTTAGTAGAAGTGGAAGCTAAAGTTTTGCCATGTTTATCATCAATTATTTGAACCCAAATATGACAATTTGATCTAAAAACTGTCAAACGAGGGACACCTAAATTTTGAGCGATTTTAGATCTAACTCGATTTTGACGTCGTAATTTAGTGTTGTGAATAATTGACATAGGTTTAAGCTTTGGCGGTTTTACCGGCTTTTAATTTTATAAATTCGTTTAAATAACGGATACCTTTGCCTTTATACGGTTCGGGTGGTCTAATTTTGCGAATATTGGAAGCGACTTGACCAACAACTGTTTTATCGATTCCGGCAACAGTAATTTTGGTATCATCGGTGACGGTAAAAACGACATCTTGAGGGGCGGTGACAAAAACAGGATGAATAAATCCAGCAATAACGGTTAACTTGTCGCCATTAACTGAAGCTTTGTAACCAGTACCGCGGACTTCGAGCTCTTTTTGCCAACCAGTAACGACACCAATAATCATGTTGTTAATGTGAGCCCGAATAGCACCATGGTTAGAACGGGTTTTTTTGTCTTCTGATGATCGGCTAACAGTCAAAATATTTTTGGCAACTACAACTTCAATTCGAGCAGGTAAATTTTGGATCAAAGTACCTTTGGGACCAGTGACAGTGACAACAGATTTGTCAATGGTGATGGTGACATTTTCGGGAATAGTGATTAATTGACGGCCAATTCTTGACATATATTTACCAAATTTGGGCGATAAGTTCACCCCCAACTTTTTTGGCGACTGCTTCACGTTGAGACAGAAGACCAGATGAGGTGGAAATAATAATTAAAGATTTGCTAGATTTTCCCCAGGGAATATTGTGAGAATTAACATAAAGATGACGACCGGGTTTGGATAATATTTCGACATCATTGACAACTGGATTTGAAATGGTGATTTTATGTGTCTTTGAATCGGCCGAAAAATCGGAAATAAATCCATGTTTTTTTAATTTGGCACAAATATCACGGGAAAAACTGGAGTCGATAGCCACAAAAGATTGGCGTTTGCTCAAAGAAGCATTTTTGACCCTAATTAATAAATCGCAGTATAAAGAGTTCATCATATATTTTACCAGCTGGCTCGGCTGACACCAGGCAACATGCCAGTGTTGGCTAATTTTCTAAAACATAAACGACATAAACCAAAGGCGCGGATAAAGGCGCGAGGACGACCACAAACATTGCAGCGATTGTGATGACGGTTTGAGAAGCGTAGTTTTTTTGTTTCTCGATATATTTTTGCAGTTGTGGCCATATAATTTTTATTCTTTTACAAATGGAAAACCTAGGGTGGATAATAACATTTTTGAATCGTCTATTGAAGAGGCAGATATGTTTAGGGTAACTTCAACACCCCGAATAGTACCAACAGCGTCGAGGTCAACTTCGGGAAAGTAAGTTTGATCACGAATAGTGAGACTATAATTTCCCTGACCATCAAATGAGGTAAGAGGTAAGCCTTTAAAATCACGTAGCCGAGGTAAAACTAAATTAAAAAGTTTGTCAACAAAATTGTACATACGAACACCACGAAGAGTGACTTTTAAAGCTAATGGATCATTCTCACGTAATTTAAAAGTTGAAACAGATTTTTTGGATAAACGTAATGATGGTTTTTGACCAGTAATAGCGATTATTTCTTTTTCGGCCTTGGCTAGAGCTTCTTTGCTTTCACGGGCCTCAGCTACGCGATAATTGATGACGACTTTATTTAATTTTGGCAAGGAAAAAATGTTGCGTTTTTTACCAAATTTTTCGATTAATAATTTATTAATTTCGGTGGGAGTGTAGATCATATATTATTTTTTAGATATTAAGGGAGCTTGGCATTTTTTGCAAATGCGGGTTTTGACACCATTTTTATCAACATTGTAACCGACACGAACAGTTTTGGAACAAGAGGGACAAACGAGAGCAACTTTGGAAACTAAAAGCGATCTTTCTTTTTCAACAATTCCACCTTTTTGACCATTTTGAGGTTTAACATGTTTTTTGAAAATGTTTAAACCCTTGACAACTATTTTTAATGTTTTGGGGAATGACATGATAACTTCACCTGTACGCCCTTTGTCTTTGCCTAAGAGTATTTTGACTTGATCACCTTTTAAAATTTTCATATTATTTTTAATAAACTTCCTTGGCCATGGAGGCAATTTTACTAAATCCTAAATCTTTGATTTCGCGGGCAATAGGGCCAAAAATACGAGTTCCTCGTGGATTTTTTTGGGTATCAATAATAACCCCGGCGTTATCGGAAAATCGAATATAAGAACCGTCGGTCCGGCCAATTTCTTTGCGAGTACGAACAATAACAACTTTGACTTTTTCTTTCTTTTTGACTAAACCGTTGGGAAGAGCTTCTTTGACGACACCCAAAACTATATCGCCAATAGTGGCTGATTTGTGTTTTGAACCAGTGTAAATATGCATCACCATTAGAGACTTGGCCCCACAGTTGTCGGCTGGCTTGATGATGGAACGAAGTTGTAACATATTATTTTTTAATTATTGATACGGTTGTAAATCTTTTTAAATGAGAAAGTGGTTTAACTTCTCGAGCTTTGATTGTATCACCAATTACGGCCTTTAGGTTATTATCAACGTAAATTTTTTTGGATCGTTTGACTGTTTTTTTGTAAAGTGGATGTTGAAATTTGTAATCCATTTTGACAACGATAGTCCCCTGCATTTTGTCAGAAACAACTGTTCCGGTAAATATTTTGCCAGTAATGGTATTGGTTTTATTTTTTATAGTCATTATTTTGTTTTTGCCAAACTAGTAGAGAGAGTAGCAATTTCGCGACGTAATTTTCTAAAAACAGAAGTGTCTTTAAGATTACCTAAGAATTGTTTGGATTTTGCTTCGACTATTTCCTTTCTTTTGGTTAAAATAAGCGATAGTGTGTCTATTTTATCATTTTTTTTCATAAATTAAAGTTTTTTGACGAACCTAGTAACACAAGGGAGTTTGGCACCAGCCAAGCGAAGGGCTTCACGAGCTTCTGGCTCAGTAATACCGGTAACTTCGAATAAAATACGACCTGGTTTGACAACCGCAACATAACCTTTGACATCACCCTTGCCAGCACCCATGGTGCCTTCGCCTTTTTTGGTAAAGGGTTTGTCAGGAAAGATACGAATCCACATTCGACCGGCTCGTTTAGTGGAATGGGCAATGGAGCGCCGCGCCGATTCGATTTGATTGCTGGTTACCCAGCTACATTCCATGGCTTTGAGACCGTATTCACCAAATTCGACAAGATTGCCGGCAGATTTGCCGTGCATATTGCCACGAAAGGCTTTTCTAAATTTGGTACGACTTGGTTGTAACATATAATTTAATTTTTAATTTAAAATTTTTAATTTTTAATCAATTTATAATTTTTAATTTATAAATTAATAAAAAAAATTAAGCAAGGCATAAATAAACTTTAATACCGATATAGCCAGATCGGGTTAGACATGGGGTTTCAAAATAATCGATGTGTGATTTTATGGTAGATAGGGGGACAGTTCCCTTGGAAAATTTTTCACGACGAGAAATTTCGGCACCGTTAATACGACCAGAAAGAACAACTTTAATGCCCTTGGCCCCAGCATTCATGGTTTTTTCGATAGCAGAAAGAACAGCCCGACGATAAGGCATACGCTTGGCCAATTGAAAAGAAATTTTTTCGGCGACTAATTTGGCGGAAAAATCGACATTACGAAATTCTTCGACCTGAATATCAATTGATATTTTGGCACTCGATTTGGTTAATAATTTTTGGATATCTTTTTTGAGAGTTTCTAGCTCTTTGCCCCCTCGACCGATGACTAGACCAGGACGGGAAACAACTAATATAATTTTAATTTTTTTGACTGATCGCTCGATACGAATAGTGACTACCCCTGCCGAAGCTAATTTTGTTTGGACAAATTCGCGAATACGTTTGTCTTCCATTAAAAGAATGGGGTATTTCTTTTTGTCGGCATACCAGGATGAATTCCAGTCAGGAGCGTTGACCGAGGTTTTTAATCTAAAGGCTAGTGGATTAATTTTTTGACCCATATTTTATTGTTTAATTTGGCCTTTGACCACCATATTGAGGCGGCTGTGGCGACGGATAATAATACCACGAGCAAAGCGAGAACCATGAGATTTGTCGGTTCTTTTGGTTTTTGGACCTTCGTTGACTAAAAATGAGCCAAAGATTAAGGTTTCGGGAATTAAATTATAATTATTTTTGGCGGTAGCGATGGCGGTTTGAATGGCTTTGGTTAGAACGCGAGCTGATTTGGTGTTGGTAAACTTTAGCTTTGACAAAGCAGAGATAACGGGAAGTTTTTTGATGGTTTCAACCAAAAGGCGTAATTTGCGAGGAGAAATCTGGATGTTTTTATCGGTATAGATAGATTGGCCGGTAGTGAGAGTTGGTGTGGTGGTCATATATTTTAGGTTTTTTCAATAACACGTTTAACAATACGACCATGACCTTTGAAGGTTCTAGTTAAAGAGAATTCCCCCAAACGGTGACCGACCATGTCTTCGGTAATAAAGACGTTAATAAACTTTTTGCCATTGTGAACACCAAAATTTTTGCCGACAAACTCGGGAGGGATTTGACAGTTACGAGAATAGGTGTTGACGACACCAGTGGTTTTGGTAACTTTTTCAAGTAGTCGAGGATCGATATATGGACCTTTTTTGCTTGATCTTGACATATTATTTGGTACGATGCTTAACGATTAAACGATTAGATTTGTTTTTGCGTTTACGAGTCTTTTTGCCCATAGCGGGTTTGCCCCAAGGAGTTTTGGGGTTCATACCAATACTAGATCGGCCTTCACCACCTCCATGAGGATGCGAGTGAGGATTTTGAGCCACACCCCGAACACTAGGACGAATACCGCGATGACGGGAATCACCAGCTTTGGTTAATTTTTGATTAGAGTGATCGGCGTTACTTAACTGACCAATAGTGGCGGTACATAAGGCAGAAAATAATCGAAGTTCGCCGGAAGGGAGCTTGACCGTAACTTTTTGATCGTCAATACTTTGAATATAGGCCGCCGAACCGGCAGACTTGACAAGTTGGGCCTTGGAACCAGGGCGAAATTCAAGGTTGTGGATAGCCATACCAACGGGAATCTGACCTAAAGGTAATTTATTACCTTCTTTAATTGGGGCGGTAACGGAATAAACAACTTTGTCACCAATTTTCATGTTGACAGTGGCTAAAATGTAATTTTTAGTCCCATCGACATAGGTTAAGCAAGCAATATCGACAGTACGATTTGGATCGTATTGAATGTCGGTAACTTTGGCAACAATGTCAAGTTTTGATCTTTGGGAATCAATTAAACGAATAAATCGTTTATGTTCGCCGCCACGATGGCGAACAGAAACATGACCCTGAGAATCACGGCCTGATCGTTTCTTTTTGATTTTTAATAATTTACTTTTCATTTTTGAGAGTTAACATATCAATTTTTTGATCTTTGCCAACAGTGATAATGGCTTTTTTGATATCGGGTTTATTGATTGGTCGACGATTTTTCCAATTGGTTTTGACTTTACCCTTAATAGTGACAGTATTGACAGCTAGAGGGGTAATACCAAAAACTTTTTTAAATTCGCTAGCAATTTGATCTTTATTGGTATTTTTATCAACAACAAAGGTATATTTCCCCAAAGATTGGGTATATATGGCTTTTTCAGAAATAATGGGTTTTTTGAGTGACATTTATTTGCTTAGTTTATTAATTGATTTTTTGGTAAATATCAAAAAATTTTGACAAGACAGATTATAAGGGTTTAGGGATGATAAAGAAAGGAGGTTGATTCCGGGAATATTGCTAAAAGCACGTTTGATTGATGGAGTTGGTTTAGAAATTACTAAACCAATTTTTTTTGATTTAGATAATTGCTCGTTTTGTTTTTCTAGTTTATCGATCAAAGCAAAAGCCGATTTGGTTTTTGGAGTAATGGCACTTAATTTTTCGATAGCAATAATGGCCGAATTTTTGGCAAATTTTGAATAAATAGTTTTTAAAGCAGCAATTTTCATGCTCTTGGTTAATTTTAGTTTGTAGTTTTGGTTACCTCGGGGACCATGGGCACTACCACCACCAACAAACTGTGGAGCTTTGGCAGTTGAATGACGGGCATTACCTGTACCTTTTTGGGCATACATTTTTTTGGTAGTACCAGCGACTTCACCGCGGTGCTTGGCTTTGGCATGGGCGGAGCGCAAATTACTTTGAGCGACACGAATAGCCTGGGCCAATAACTTGTCATTAATCTTGGCTTCAAATAAAGACTTGGGTAAATTAATAGTTCCAGTTTTTTTACCTTCAATATTGTAAAGATCGGCTGTCATATTATTTGGTAATGGTGACCCAAGAATTAAGATGGCCGGGGACCGAGCCGCTAACGTAGATTAGATTTTTGACAGTGTCTAAAGATACAATTTTTAGGTGAGTTACGGTCATATTTTTGTTGCCGTAATGACCTGGCATTTTTTTACCACGAATAACCTTGCCTGGGGTTTGAGCACCAATGGCACCGGGTGCTCGGACACGATCAGATTGACCACCAGAAACTGGTTGACGACGAAAACCGTGACGTTTGATAACTCCGGCAAAACCATGACCTTTGGTCTTAGCAGTGACAGAAACATCGTCATTTATGGCAAAAACTAATTCTGGAGTAATCTCGGAATTGACCTCGGGTAGAGATTCTAAATTTACAGGAGCAAACTCGACATGGCCTTTGACACCATAAGCGATTTGAACTGCATCATAACCATCACGAAGTTTATTGCGAAGTAGAGAGACCTTAACTGGTTTGGCATAGAGAGCAGTGACGGCAATTCTTTGACCTTTATCGTTGTAGATATTAGACATTGATTTTTTTTGAGCAATATATCCAGAAATCATAGGTAGGTTTACATTTTAACTTCGACATCAACTCCGGAGGGTAAATCCAAATGCTGAAGGCTATCAACAGTGCGAAGAGAAGCACTAAAAACATCAATTAAGCGTTTGTGGGTCAAAATTTGATAATGATCACGAGCGTTCTTGTCACCATGAGGTGAGGTTAAAACAGTAATAATTTTACGATTAGTAGGTAGTGGAATTGGACCTTGAACCGAAGCACCAGCAGTAACCGCAGCTTGGACTATCTTGACCGCCGCCTCGTCAATGAGGCGGTGGTCAAAAGATTTGAGTCTGATTCTAATACGAGTACCTTTGGTGGCCATTTTTTATTTGATGATTTCGGTAATGGCACCAGCACCAACAGTTAGACCACCTTCGCGGATAGCGAAACGGAAGCCTTTCTCCATAGCAACAGGTTTTATTAACTTGATAATAACGTTAGCGTTGTCGCCGGGCATGACCATTTCCACACCTTCGGGAAGGGTAACATCACCGGTAACATCGGTAGTTCTAATAAAGACTTGAGGTCGATAACCAGTAAAGATTGGAGTATGGCGACCACCTTCTTCTTTTTTAAGTAAAAGGACTTCGGCTTTAAACTCGGTATGAGGAGTAATTGATCCTGGTTTGGCTAAAACTTGACCACGTTCAATATCGTCTTTTTCGACTCCACGAAGGAGCAATCCGACATTATCACCAGCTTGACCTTGGTCAAGTTGTTTGTGGAACATTTCAACTCCGGTAACAACGGCTTTTTTGGTAGGACGAAGACCAACTATTTCAATTTCGTCGTTAATTTTGATAATACCGCGTTCAATTCGGCCGGTAGCAACAGTTCCTCGACCCTTGATCGAGAAAACATCTTCCATCGGCATCAAGAAAGGTAGATCAAGTTCACGCTTAGGTTCAGGAATAGAGGTGTCTAGAGCCTCCATTAACTTTCCGATTGATTCGACACCATCAGCATCTCCATTGAGAGCTTTAAGTGCAGATCCACGGATAATTGGGATAGAATCACCTGGGAAACCGTATTTGGTTAACAAATCGCGGATTTCCATTTCGACGAGATCTAAAAATTCTGGATCAGTAACGAGATCAACTTTGTTTAAGAAAACAACGAGAGCAGGAACGTTAACCTGTTTGGCTAACAAAACGTGCTCACGAGTTTGTGGCATGGGACCGTCTGGAGCAGAAACAACAAGAATTGCACCGTCCATTTGAGCAGCACCAGTGATCATGTTTTTGACATAATCGGCGTGACCAGGACAGTCAATGTGAGCATAATGACGGTTAACAGTCTCGTATTCAACGTGGGAAATAGCAATAGTAACAATCTTTGACGCATCACGAACAGTACCGCCTTTGGCGATATCGGCGTATGATTTTGGATTACCTTGAACTTTTAAAATGGCCGCAGTTAAGGTAGTTTTTCCATGGTCGACGTGACCGATGGTACCAACGTTAACATGGGGCTTGTTTCTTTTATATGTGTCTGCCATATTTTTTGAAGATTAAATTTATTAACAATTAATTATACGCGAAAAAGCTTTAAGATTGTATCAGCTGAATACAACGTTTGCAAGAATGAGATTTGACTATTTTGTACTAGTCTTAATAGTTAACTTTTCTTGTATATCACGAGGCACTGGATCGTAGTGTGATGGTTCCATGTAGAATGAACCGCGACCTTGGGTGAGCGATCGGATGACAGTGGCGTAACCGCGGACGTTGTCGAGAGGGATAGTAGCAGTAATGGTAGTAAAACCAAAAGAGTCAGTAGTTCCGCCAATTTGACCACGACGAGAAGACAAATCGCCAATAACTGTGCCCATAAATTCGGAAGGAACGGCGACCTCCATTTTCATGATTGGTTCGAGTACTAACGGATTGGCAAAACCAAAGGCATCTTTGATAGCATAGTTACCGGCTAATTTAAATGCTTGTTCGGATGAATCAACATCATGATAGGTACCGTCATAAACAGTGACTTTAATATCAGTACAGGGATAACCAGCGATAATACCCTTGGTTAGGGTTTCGCGAACACCTTTTTCGATGGCGGGAATAAAGTTGCTAGGAATGGCACCACCCTTGACGGCGTTAACAAACTCGATGCCTTCACCTCGGGCTTTGGGCTCGACATGAATTTTACAGTGTCCATATTGACCATGACCACCAGATTGGTGGATATATTTACCCTCACCATCGGCATTAATCGAAATAGTTTCCCGATAAGCGACTTGAGGGGCACCTGTTTTGACATTGACGCCAAATTCACGACGGAGACGATCAACAATAATTTCGAGATAGAGTTCACCCATACCAGCGATGATGGTTTGACCAGTTTCATGATTGAAAGAGACTTGAAAAGTAGGATCTTCTTGAGATAACTTATTTAAGGCTTGACCCATTTTTTCCTGATCATCGGCAGTTTCTGGCTCAATAGAGAGGGAAATAACTGGTTCGGGAAACTGAATTGGGGATAAAGAAATAGGATGATTTTTATCGCAAAGAGTGTCGCCGGTGTAAGAATCTTTAAGGCCGATACAGGCAATTATTTCTCCAGCATAACCCTCTTCTAGACCTTCGCGCTTGTCAGCGTGCATGAGCAGTAAACGGCCGATTCTTTCGGACTTTTGACGAGTTGAGTTATAAACTTCGGTACCAGTTTTGATGGTGCCCGAGTAAACACGAACATAGGAAAGAGTCCCAACGTGGGCATCGGTTTGAACTTTAAATAAAAGAGCCGAAAGAGGTTCATTATTCTCTGGTTTACGATAAAGTTTTTCACCAGTGCTTACGTCAAATCCCTCGATTGGAGGAAGGTCTAAAGGAGAAGGTAAGTAGTCGATAATAGCTTCTAAAATAGGATGAATACCTTTGTTGCGCCAGGCGGCTCCACAGTAAACTGGAAATAATTTTAATTTGATAGTGGCGGCACGGAGGGCAGATTTTAGTTCTGGTATAGAAATTTCCTCGTCATTTAAAAATTTTTCCATTAATTGTTCGTCTTCGCCAGCAATTTTTTCAACCATGACCGCTCGGGCTTTTTTGGCGGCTTCTAAATACTCGGGAGTGACGTCTTTGACCGTAAATTCCATACCTTCTGGATCTTTGTCGTAGACAATCATTTTCATTTCCATTAAATCGATGACCCCAACATGGGCGTGTTCTTCACCAATTGGTAGAACAACAGGAACAATAGGACAGCGAAGTTTTTGGGTTATAGAATCGAGAGTGTTTTGAAACGAGGCCCCAACTTTGTCCATTTTATTGACAAAAGCAATCCGAGGCACGCCATATTTGTCAGCTTGACGCCAGACAGTTTCAGATTGGGCCTGAACCCCAGCATTGCCGTCAAAAATCATGATAGCGCCATCGAGAACGCGAAGTGAGCGTTCGACTTCGGCGGTAAAGTCAACGTGGCCGGGAGTGTCGATAATGTTGATACGATGATCTTTAAAAAAGGTGGTAATACAGGCAGATTGGATGGTGATTCCCCTTTCCCTTTCTTGGACCATGGAATCGGTAGTGGTAGTTCCTTCATCAACAGAACCAATTTTGTGAATTTTACCAGTATAAAAGAGTAAACGTTCGGTAGTAGTAGTTTTACCGCCATCGATATGAGCAATAATACCGATGTTTCGGACTTTGTTCATGGGAACTGAACGTTTTTTGGTGACAACAATTGCATCTGGCATAGGTTAAATAAATTTAAAATTTAGAATTTAAAAAACTAATAAAATAAAAAAATGAGCACTAAAAAGCCACATTTAAGTGAAATATGATAACACGAAAATATAAAAATTAATTGGTTTTAAATCTTTTTTTGTAAAATTCGATAAAAAGTTATGATTGAATATGGAATAATTAAAAAAAATAAATATTCTTCAATGGGTAAATAGCCAATTGTTAAACCAATTAAACCAGTACCATTAAAACTCCAATGGCCACGATAAACAGCAAAACTGTCCCACAGGGTACCAATAACAAAAAAAATTAAAGGAATTTGCAAACTTTCTTTCCGAGACTGATATAGATGAACGTGTAATTTCCAGTCAAAATATAGGGTAAATAAAAAAACTAACAATAAAATTGATATATATTCCATAGCTTTATTTTAAAGTATATGATTTATAATTGTTCAATGAATATTGCCATTGTTGGAGCGGGGATGACGGGATTGGTGGCAGGGTACAGGCTGAGTCAGAAGGGCCATGGGGTAACTATTTTTGAAAAAAGTAATGATATTGGGGGATTGATGGGGGGATTTAAAATTGGAAAAACTTCACTCGAAAAAGCCTATCATCATATTTTTTCGACAGACAATTATATTATTGATTTGGCAAAAGAGTTAAATTTATTTAACAAAATATCGTGGCATGAGGAAAAGACGGCTTTGTTTTATGAGGGTGTGGTTTACCCATTTATGGGGATAATTGACCTATTAAAGTTCAAACCGTTGGATTTTATCTCTAAAGTTAGACTGGGTTTAGTTAAAATATGGTTACAAAAAGATAATAATTGGCAAAAGTATGAGAACGAATTGGCCTATTTATGGATGAAAAAGTGGTGTGGTGAAAAGGCTTATAAAGTAATTTGGGAGCCGTTATTGCGAGGCAAGTTTCATGAAAAATATAAAGAAGTGTCCATGGCCTGGCTCTGGGCGCGGATTCACACTCGAGGAAATTCATCTAAACTAGGCTATTTTGAAGGAGGATTTAGAATTATGGCGGATGCACTTGCGAAACGGATAAAAGATAAAAGAGGAGAGATTAAACTAAACTTCAATGTTCAAACTTCAAACTTCAAAACAGAAGAATTTGACAAAGTTTTATATACAGGGGCAAGCAAAGAAATAGATTATTTGGGGGCGATTTGTGTAATATTTACCAGCAAACAAAGTTTAAGTAAATTTTATTGGCATAATATTAATGACAATAAATCCCCTTTCTTGGCTTTTATTCAACATACTAATTTGATTGATAAAAAACAGTACGGGGGAAAACATGTTTATTACATGGGGACTTATATTCCAAATGAAGGTGGATTGATGGACAAATCAGATGATCAAATTAAAAAACAGTTTTTTGATTATTTAAAAAATATATTTCCAAAATTTGATGAAAAAAAGATTGAGGAAAATTGGGTATTTAAGTTTAAAAATGCACAACATATAGTGACAAAAAACTACAAAACACCAATCCGCCAGATGGCGGACAAACTTCAAAAAAATATTTATCAATCTAATTTTGCGCAGATTTATCCGGAGGACCGTGGCACAAACTTTGCCGTCCGCGAGGGAAATAAAATTGCTAAAGTGATATTATCTAGCCATGAATAAAATTGATTTGATAATTGGTGATTGGAATTTATTTTTAAATAAAATTTTTTCTAATTTAAAATCAGTAAATATTGATGTTAAAGAATTTGACCTCGACCACATAGCTTATCGGGCAACAACAAATGAGATGTTTGAATCAATGTCGTTAAAACTTGCGGAAATCGGAAATAAAATCCATCGAATAATAATTCGAAATCGTTTTATAGACATATATCAATTGAATGATGAAATAGAATACAAAAATAGAAAAATTAAATTTATTGAGTTAATGGCACCAGCAGAAGGTGATCAATTTAGGCCAGGACTGGAACATGTCGAATTTGTAATTCAAGATAATCTCTATGGATTTGTGAAAAAACACAATAATATTAACTGGAATGTAAAATCAATTGACCGAGAAATTGGGGCTGAAGTCGGAATACTATTTGGAAATGGAGCTAGTGTGAAATTCAAAAACCAAAATTTACTCAAAATCTTTCGGTTGGAAGACCAAAAGAATTAAATTAATTGCTTCTTTAATTCTAAAAGACCTTCGATAAGGGTTTTTGGAGAATAGCCAAAGTCGGTGATAAATTTTTGATTGGATAAAGATAAATTTGGGGCGTAGGGGCGGGCGTTGGGAGTCTTTAAATAATCGGCTAACGACGACGGTTGAACTAAGTTTTGGTCAAAATTAAAAGTTTGAGCGATTAATTTACCCATTTCATAAACTGATTGAGAAGAAGAACCGACTAGATGATAAATACCTGATTTGGTGTCATTAATTATTTTTCGTAGACCTAGGGCAATATCGTCGATAAAAGTAGGAGTGGTGATTTGATCGGTAAATAATTTACAGGTTTCGTTATTTTTTAATTTACTTATTATTTTTCTAACTAAATCTATTTTTAAATCGAACTTGGCGCGGTAGGGTGAGGCGATGCGAATAATAGTAAAATTGTTGGGAATTAATTTTTCGGCCAAATCTTTGGTTTGGGCATACCAGTCTAAAGGCTTTGGAATATCAGTTTCGATGTAGGGAGTGTCTTTTGAACCATCAAAAACATAGTCGGTGGAAATATGGATTAAATGTTTGCCGTACTTTTGACATAAATTAACAATATTTTGAGTGCCGACAACGTTGAGTTGATAGCAGAGACCGTTTTTATCCCCTTTTTGATCCCAGGCGGCATTGGTGTCAGTAAAGGCGGCTAAATGTAAAACAACATTGCCAGTAAAATGGGCAAAGACTGATTCTAAAGTCTCTGGTTTTAAAATATCAAAACCAGTATCGATGGATAAATCGGTAAAATTTATGTCAGGATTTAGCTCGACTATACGAGAACCAACTAGACCAGATAAACCTGTACCAATTATTTCCATGAATCGAAAGTGGGTAATAATTTGTCTTTGTCGGATAAGACGGGAACAACATCCAGAGGCCAAGTGACATTTAAGGTTAGGTCGTTCCAAATAATTCCCCGTTCGGATGGTTTATCATAATAATTATCGCATTTATAGGAAAAAATTACGTCTGGAGTGAGAGTTATAAAACCGTGAAGAAAATCACGGGGGATAAAAAGCATATGATTGTTTTCACCTGATAATTCAAACCCCTCCCAAACACCAAAAGTAGGCGAGTTGGGTCGCATATCAACGGCGACATCAAAAATTTTACCTTGAATTACTCTAACTAATTTGGCTTGGGATGATTCCCCCGCTTGTAAATGTAAACCTCGGAGAGTACCAATTTCTGCTGAAAAAGATTGATTATCTTGGACAAATTTGGCAGTAATACCAGCTTGGTTAAAAACTTTCTCACTATATGATTCAAAAAAGTTGCCACGATTGTCACCAAAAACTTGGGGTTTGATCAAAAATAAATCTTTGATTTTTGATGACTCAATAAATTCCATTTTTATATAGTTGGAGTTGGAGTGGGCTTAGGAGTACTAGTAGCAACCTTGGTTGGGGTGACGGTTGTTTTTGGAGTTGGAGTGGTAGCAGTAGTGGGGGCGGCAGCACCGGTTTTGAGGTCGGTACCAATGACAAAGACGACATCATAAGTGGAATTTGCCTTAAGATCGGTAATAGTAGCACCAGTGAAATCAGAAATCTTGCTGGTAAAATAGGCCGAAGAAGTAGAAAGTGATGGTTTTATTTGAATAGTATTGGCAGTAACTTTTTCGGTGGCATTGCCAATGTTGACACTAGTAAAACCTAATTTAGTTAATTTTTCCTTAATCACGGCGGCTTGACCACTAATATCAGTGGCATTTAAGACCTGTAATTTTAGAGATTTTGATGGTTCAGTAACAATAATAGATGGGGTAGGAGTAACATCGATGACATCAGTGGGAATGGGGGTAATCATGGCAACTTTAGGATCGGTGATATCACTGGGGTTATTATTTTGATTAAGAGCAAACCAGACGATAACGGCGGCAATAATAGCGGTAAATAAAGCAACTGCGATGATGGGGAGAATATTTTTTTTGTTTTCCATAGGTGCCCCTATTATACCAGCAACCGGAAGGGGAAGGTTGCCCTGAAATTTTAAATCAACAACTACCTGTGAATCGGTATAAATTGATTTTTCGATGTCGGGAACGTCAAAAATTGGTTCGAGAGAGGTAGGGAGAAAAACCTTGGTAGCTGGGGTACCAAAATAGGCTTGAGAGTAATTGATAATCTTTTTGATATCGGGAAGTGATTTTTTGACGATTGAGGTGAGGTAGACCTTGCCTTGAAAACCCAAGGTGACGAGATATTCTGATTCGAGTGGGTAAAAAACAAAATAAGGTTTATCATAAAAGTTGTCAAAAAGTTTTATTAATCCCTCAGACAAGGCAAAATATGATAGTTTTAAGTTTAGAGCGGTTAGATTTTTTAGGAGAGGGGCCAGTTTGACTTGATCAAAAATACGAGCTTGGATTAAGGTTTTGTCGCCTTGGGGGACAATTTCGTAAGTAACTTGGGAGGGAATAATTTCAAAGGGAGCAGTACCCTTAGCCAAGGTAACGACTTCGTCGAGGCTGACAGAGGTGACTTTTTCATCATAAACAAAAGATCGGGTAAAAACAACACTATCATCAATTAAGACCGAAGCTCCCAATATTTTTTTACTTTTTAAATAGACGGATAAACGGGCTAATTCGGATTCTGTTTGCTCTGCCCATAAATTTATTTCAAAAGAAATTGAATTGTCATTATTTTTGGCAAAATAAATTGATAGATTTTCGGCCTTGGGCCAAAAGACAATTTTGGAGAGATTGGTTGATGACATAAATTAATGATAGCAGAAAAAAATAAAAATATTTTGTGATTGGGTGATAAGTTTTTGATTTTGTTTACTAATTTTGCTTGGGATATAGTGGTAGAGACGCCCCGCGGGGCGTCTCTACATGAAAATTCCAAACAACAATAATTTACGAAAGTCAAAAGACCACCCAAACAAAAATTGCTAAAGAACTATTTACAATCAGTGATATCAAGTTTTACGGCCTCAGAGTTTCGAAGAATACAGCCAGTTGAACTAAGTTGCGTTATACCCCGACAACCGTCTAATATACCTGCACCAATAATTTGTTCTACTGGAATAACACATTTAGCTTTACCAACGGTATCTTCTTGATATGGTTCTCGACTAACAATGGGAACTAATTTTGCAATTTCTTCGTCTGAAAGACCTCGTAAAACTGGGCAAAAATTGCGAACGTCAGCTAATTTATGCATAGCATATATTAACATAACCAAAAATCCCCCATTTCTGGGGGATTTAAAAATCAATTGATTTATTTACCATCGCATGTGGGCGAAGGCTTTGTTGGCTTCAGCCATACGTTCGACTTCGGTGCGTTTGCTGATTGAAGCACCTTCGTTGTTGAGAGCTGATTGGAGCTCGGCGGCGAGCTTGAGACCAAAAGAGTGATATTGTTTATTGGCCTTAGCGCGGGCAGAATTAATTAACCAGCGAATAGCCAGGGAATATTGACGACTACCTCGAACTGGAGTGGGAACTTGGTAGACAGCACCACCAATGCGACGAGGACGGACCTCGACTTTTGGTTTAATATTGTCCAAAGCTTGTTCGAGAGTGACCAGAATATCTTCACTTTTAGTTTCTTTTTTAAGAATTTCTAGGGCTTGATAAACTTGTTTTTGGGCAGCTGACTTTTTGCCGTCCATAATTGAGCGGTTAATAAGCTTGGCGACTATTTCACTGTGATAAAGAACATCGGGTTCTAAAATTCGTGGAGTTATTTGACCTTTTCTGGACATAAATTTAAATTTCAAATATCAAATTTACAAGTTCCAATCAAGTTCCAAATTTTCAAATTCCAAATTGGAAATTGTTATTTGTTGATTGTGATTTGTTTGGAAATTGTTTTTTTGGAAATTGTTTTTTAATGAATAATTTTAAGCAGTTGTTTTTACGGGACGTTTAGTACCGTATTTACTGCGAGATTGTAAGCGACCAGCGACGGGGGCAGCGTCGTATTTTCCCCGTAAAATGTGATAACGGACACCTGGTAAGTCCCTGACGCGACCGGCGCGAATGGAAACGATACCGTGTTCGGCCAAGTTGTGGCCAATACCGGGAATGTAGGCCGTAATGGTGGCTTTGTTGCTAAGTCGAACCCTGGCGACCTTACGCAAAGCCGAATGAGGCTTTTTGGGGGTCATAGTCTTGACCACTGTGACAACACCCTTTTTAAAAGGATTAAAAGACGAGACAAGGCGATTTTTAATACTATTAAAGTTGTTACGCAGGGCACCTGATTTTAATTTTGAGCGCCTGACGACTCGACCTTTTCTGATTAATTGATTGACGGTTGGCATATATTTTTATATTTGTCGAATTTTCCCGACGGGAATTAGACGTCCGATAATAACATTTTCCTTGAGACCTATCAAGTTATCGACTTCACCCAAGAGTGAGGCCTCGGTCAATACCGAAGTAGTTTGTTGGAATGAAGCAGCCGAAAGCCATGATCCAGTGGAGAGAGCCGACTGAATTAGACCCAATAAAACTTTTTTGCCTCGGGCTGGTTTACCACCATTGGCTTTGGCTTTGTCATTTTGATCTTGATAAACAGCTTTGGTGACAATTTGACCATAAAGGAAATTGGTATCTTCGGGGTCATTAATTTTGATTTTGTCACTCATCTCTTTGACCATAACTTCGATGTGTTTATCATGAATACCAACACCTTGTGATTCGTAAACACCCTGAATACTGTTGATCAAATATTTTTGGGCCTCTTCCAAACCTGAGACTTCGAGAATATTGCGAACATCAAGAGGACCAGAGCAGAGTTGGGTTCCGATTGAAACTAGATCATCATCGGCAACTAACAATGAAACATTGCTGGGAAGTTGATAAGAAACTGTTTTAGCAATATTTTCCTCATTTTTACCGGTAATTTTGATATCAAAACCGTCAATAGTCTCTTTGATCTTTATTTTGCCCGATAATTCGGAAATAGGTGAAGGGAATTTGGGCATACGAACTTCAAAAAGCTCCTGAATCCGGGGCAAACCTTGAGTCACGTCGACACCTAGAACACCTCCAGTATGCTTGGTTCGAAGAGTTAGTTGAGTCCCTGGTTCACCAATAGATTGAGCGGCGACGACTCCAACTGGAACACCTAAACTGACTAATTTACGAGTGGAAAGATCCCAACCATAGCATTGACGACATAAACCTTGCATCGATTTGCAAGTTAAAGGGGAGCGAACAGCAACCGAACTTACAGTTGAATTTTCGATAATAACTTGCAAGTGACTATCGATTAAAGTACCAGCGGAAACTAATACTTTTTTGGTGGTAGGATCGACAATATCTTCGCCCACTACCCGACCTAATAAACGACGACCAAAGAATTTTTCCCGATTTTTTTCAGTACGAGAAATGATCCAATATTTAGTGGAGCCACAGTCATCTTCGCGGGTGATGGCTACATGAGCACTGTCAACCAGACGACGGGTTAAGTAACCAGCGTCAGCAGTACGCAAAGCTGTGTCAGCCAAACCTTTGCGGGTACCCCGAGCTCCGGTGATATATTCAAAAACGGACAAACCTTCGCGGAAATTTGATTTGGTAGGTAATTGAACGATTTTACCGGTAGGATCAACCATTAGTCCTCTCATACCGGAAAGTTGTTTGATTTGGTCCTTGGAAGCCCGCTTGATACCGGCAGCAGCAATAATACGAATAGGAGAATCAATGTCTAGAGTTGCCCAAGTTTTCTCCGCAATATCTTCGGTAATTTCCATCCAAATGCTTTGAGATAGACGTTTGCGTTCTTCGTTGGTGACTAGACCGGTTTTATAAGATTCTTCGATTTGAGCCACTCGATCGTTGGCGGCGGCGACGATTTTATTTTTTTCGGGTAAATAACCACAATCAGCCATAGATAGGGACAAACCAGATAAGGTAAAACCAGCAAAACCAAGATCTTTGAGAGAGTCAATTAAATGCACAGTCTTAATTCGACCGGCAACTTCAATTGATTTGACAATCAAATCATTAAGAGCTTTTGACCCAGCCATTGGAGTGTTGATAAACTCAAATTCTTTGGGTAAAACAGAGTTAAACCAAATTCGGCCATAAGTGGTTTTGACTAATTTGCCATTAATACGAACAACCACTAGTTCACGGAGTCCAATTTTTTTGGATTGATAGGCAAGGGTAGCTTCGTTGGTGTCGGCCAAAATTGATAAGTTACCAAATCCCTCATCTGTTTCGGTTTTAAGATCCGAACTTTGAACTGAGGTAATGTAATAACAACCGACTGCCATTTCCTGAGAAGGAATGGAAACTGGAGCCCCATCGGAGGGCTTGAGTAGATTTCGAGAAGGTAACATTAATAATTTAGCTTCGCGCTGTGAAGCGACTGATAGAGGTAAATGAACCCCCATTTGGTCACCATCAAAATCGGCATTAAAACCTTTACAGACACAAGGATGGATGCGAATTGCCAATCCATCGGTTAAAATTGGTCTAAAAGCTTGAATTGATAGTTTGTGTAAAGTTGGAGCCCGATTTAATAAAACATAAGTATCTTTGGTGACTCTTTCTAAAATGTCGTAGACTTCGTCAACTCGATGATCGATTAAGTTTTTGGCACTTTTGATGTTAGCCGCCAGACCGGTGTTCATTAATTCACGTAAAACAAATGGTCGATAAATTTCTAGAGCAATTTCTTTGGGAAGACCAACTTGATTTAGTTTTAACTCGGGACCAACTACAATCACTGATCGACCCGAATAATCAACCCGCTTACCAAGTAAGTTGCGACGGAAACGACCTTTTTTGCTTCGCAAAAGATCGGATAGAGATCGGGGTAAACGTTTGGAATTACTTTTGCTTTTATTTTTGGTTGATTTTTGAGAATCAATGAGCATGTCAACTGATTCTTGCAACATTCTTTTTTCATTACGTAAAATAATCTCGGGAGCTCCTAATTTGATAAGTTTTTTGAGACGATTATTGCGATTAATTAGTCGGCGATAGAGATCATTTAAATCAGAGGTAGCAAAACGACCACCAGTGAGTTGAACCATGGGACGCAAATCTGGCGGAATAACTGGGACATGTTTGAGAATGGTCCAGCTAGGATCGATGGACTCGGAAATCATGCCATTTAGAATCCGAATCTTGTACATGATTTTCTTTTTCTTGAGCTTGGAACTAGTTTTTTCTAGTTCTATCTTGAGATTTTTGACGGTCGAGGGCAAATCGAGACCTTGCATAACTTCAAGTAAAGCTTGGGCCCCCATTTGGGCTTCATAAAAAATGTTGGCCTTGAATTGGTCTAAATAAAACTCTTCTTCGTCGGTTAAAACTGAAAGGACTGATAAATTTTTGACTTTGTCTTCGAGGAAATTCATGAGTGACTCGATTCTATTTTTTTCGGCCGAAGCTTTGTTTTCGATTTTTTGCAAATCTTGTTTTAATTTGACAGCTCGTTCCTTTTGGGCAATTAAAAGCTGCTCGGGATTTTTGATTTTATTTTTGAGGGCCGTAGTTTCGGCCTCGGATTCGGATTTTAATTTATCTGAGGTAATTTTGGAGTCAACATCAATTTGGGCTTGGCGTTTTTGAGAGTTGACCGAGAGATTGGTCATGGCCTCTTTACGTTTGTCATTATTGATGGAAGTTACCAGGTATTTAGTAAAATAAACTACAGATTCCAAATCTTTTTGAGAAACATCAAGAACAACACCAATGGGTGAAGGAGTATTTTTAAGGTACCAAAGATGAACGATAGGAGCAGCTAGGGAAATATGTCCCATACGCTCGCGACGGACTTTACTTGTCGTAACTTCAACACCGCATTTATCACAAATAACACCTTTAAATCGGATTTTTTTGTATTTTCCACAGTAACATTCGTAGTCATGACTGGGTCCAAAGATTTTTTCACAAAAAAGACCATCTTTTTCGGGACGCCAAGAACGATAATTAATTGTTTCCGGTTTTAAAACTTCACCTTGGGACCAAGCAAGGACTTCGTCGGGAGAAGCCAACTTAATCTTGATACCTGTAAAGTTGAGCATATTTTTAAATTTAAACATATTTAGTTTTCCTCCTTGACTTCAACTTCTTCTAACACAGGTTCTGGTTCTATTTCACCATCGGGAGAAATATCGATAACCAGTCCTGCTAATTCTTTGGTAAGAACTTTAAATGATTCGGGGATATCAGGCTCGGGAATAGGAGTGCCTTTAATAATAGCTTGAAAAGCCCGAGTTCGACCTTCAATATCGTCAGACTTGATAGTCAACATTTCTTGGAGAATGTGGGCAGCTTGATGGGCTTCAAGAGACCAAACTTCCATTTCTCCTAACCGTTGACCACCCATTCTGGCCTTACCACCTAAAGGTTGTTGAGTGACCAGGGAATATGGCCCGGTAGATCGAGCATGAACTTTGTCATCAACCATGTGAACCAGCTTAAGAATATAACCAACACCAACAACTGTTTCTTGTTCGTAGGCATCACCAGTGCGACCATCATAAAGCTGAGTTTTTCCGGTGACTGACAAACCAGCGGCTTTTAGCTCGGAACCAATTTGATCTTCGGTGTATTTTTCAAAAACAGGGACGGCATAATGTTTGTTTAATTTTAGTCCGGCAGCGGCCAAGGTGACTTCAAGGATTTGACCAAGGTTCATACGAGCCACGACCGAGAGAGGTGACATAACCAAATCAATGGGAGTACCATCGGCCAAACGGGGCATGTCATACTCGGGCATGATGCGACAAATAACACCTTTATTCCCGTGTCTTCCGGCAATTTTGTCACCTTCTTGGATACGACGAATTTGGGCAACATAAACCTTGACCATTTTGTTGACACCAGGATCGAGTTCGTCTTCTTGTTCTTTGGACAATATTTCAACCTTGATGACGACTCCCCCTTCTCCATTGGGAACGCGAAGTGAGGTATCTTTGACTTCACGGGCTTTTTCTCCAAAAATGGCACGAAGTAATCTTTCTTCGGCACTAAGTTCTTTTTCACCACGAGGTTCAACTTTACCAACTAAAATGTCATTAGGACCGACGGTAGCGCCAATCATGACAATACCATCTTCGGTCAATTTAGCCAACTCATTTTCGGAAACATTGGGAATATCTTTGGTCAATTCTTCGGAACCTAATTTAGTTTCAACCACATTAGCTTGATATTCATAAATTTGAATATTGGTTAAAACATCTTCTTTAACCAGTCTGTCAGAAATTAAAAATGAATCTTCGTAACCAAGACCATCAATAGAGGCGTAGGCAACTAGTAAATTAGTACCAATGGATAATTCACCATTATCAGTAGAAGGACCATCAATAATAACTTCACCTTTTTTGACAACATCGCCAACATTGACTAAAACTTTTTGATTATAACAAGTACCATAGGGTGAAGTACGTTCAAATTTTGCGGTAAAATAGGTAATATCATCGACGATTACTTTGTCGGCGTCAACATAAGAAACGACACCGGCTTTGGTGGCTTGAACTGAACGGTGCATAGCAGTAGCAATTTCTCGCTCCATACCAGTTCCAACAATGGGGGCTTGGGGTTTGACCAATGGTACGGCTTGAGTCTGCATGTGAGAACCCATTAGGGCCCGAGTAGCATCGTCATGATCGACAAAAGGAATTAGAGAAGCCGAGGAACCAATGATTTCGTTGGGAACCATGTCGACATATTCAACATCATCAATGTAACCTTCGGCAAATTCGCCTTGAAAACGAACTGGTACCCAATTTTGAGTAATATTATTTTTGTCATCAACACTAATACTTAAATTAGTAGTCTTGTGATTAAACTCATCTTCGGCGTCCAAAAAGACGATATCGTCACTAATCGCTAGTTTTTTACCATTTTTAATAATTTTTCTAAAAGGGGCAAGCAAAAATCCATATTTATCGACCTTGGCGTACAGGGCTAGATAAGTAACCAAACCGATGTTGGGACCTTCGGGAGATCGAACGGTACAAATACGACCGTACTGGGAGGCATGAACGTCACGAATCGAAAAGGCGGCTCGCTCACGAGTTAAACCACCAACACCAACGACAGTCACCCGACGGAGTAAATCAATTTCGGCTAAAGGATTAGTTTGGTCTAAAATAGCGGATAATTGATTGCTTCTAAAAAAAGTATTGAGAGAGGAAATCATGGGTTGTGGGTTGATCATTTGACTGGGACTGGGTTTTTCTTTGGTAGAAAGAAGAGACATTCTCTCCTTAACCATTCGCTCGAACCGAGCCATAGCGGGTCTGAGGGCAATTTGGGCGACGATTTCACCAGCACGACGTAAACGACGATTGGCGAGTGAATCGATATCATCAAATTGTTTGGTTTCACCTTTTTGTAATTTGATCAAATGTTTGAGAGTGGCGATTAAATCTTCGGATCGAAGTACCCAATTTTCTCGATTGGTATCATCAAAATTAAAACCAAATTTTTTATTGACTTTGTGACGACCAACAAAACCTAATTCATAGGTTCGCAAATCAAAAAAACGATCGTTAAAAAATTTCTCTGAATTCTCCAAAACTACTGGTTCGCCGGGACGCATTTTGCGATAAAATTCGAGCAAAGCTTCTTCCTTGGTTTTGGTCGGATCGGCAGAAATAGTACTATTAATATATTCACCAAGTTCGTTTTGAATTTGTTTGTCGGTATACCCGGTTAAGGCCCGAAGTAAAACAGTAGCCGGAACTTTCTTTTTTCGGTCAATACGGGCAAAAATAACTTCTTTTTTGCCAACAAAAAATTCTAACCAAGAGCCGCGGACAGGGCGAATTTCGGCATTACAAAGATTTTTACCAGTACTGTGATCAATTTGAGCGGTAAAATAAACGCCAGGGGAACGAACTAATTGATTGATGATACCCCGTTCAATACCGTTGACAATAAAAGTTGCTTCGGGGGTCATGGTGGGCAAGTTTAGGAGGAAAACTGATTCTTCTTTGACTAAACCAGTCCGTTTGTTGGTTAGTTTGGCTTTGACAACAATGGGAACAGTATAATTTAAGCCTTTGATTTTGGCGGTGGCAGGGGAAATGGTGATTTCGTCAAAAGTAATTTCACCTAATTCGAGAAGCCAGTTATTGCCTGTGTAGTCGGAAATTGGAGAAATGGAGCGGATGGTTTCAATTAAATCTTTTTTGAGGAATTCGGCCCAGGATTCTTTTTGAACAGCTAAAAGGTCAATGGTCGGGAGGGAGGAGTAATTTTTACCCCAGTTGGTTCTTTTGGCGGAAGACATCGCTAAATTTTAATTAATAAAAAATAGACGAGTTATGTTCCAACTGCTCGCCAAATGTAGAGCATTATATCCCTTATTATTTATGAGTACAATAGGTCAAATTTTATTTCTATTAAAAATCGAATTCTTTAGTAATTTTTTGGGTCTTTTTATCAACATCAAACCAATTAAAAGTGGCGGTATGGTCATCTTTAATTTCATAAACATGAATCACCCATGCAGATTTGTCGTCTGTATCGTGGTCATACTCAATAATAGTATTTGGAACTGTTTTTCGATAATTTATGACTTCAGGAAGTTGAGAAACTAAATACATTGCTGTTTGTTGATATGCAAGTTCAGCCATGTCAATGAATTTAAAGGTGGAGAGGATTTGGTTAAAATCAGACTGAAGTAAAGTTTCTGCAGGATATTTGGCAATCGTAATAATATTATTTTTATAAAACAAATAATAGGTGATGCCTGTACCATTCCCCTGCCATTCTAAATATTTTGCTGGATAACCTCCAATAGTTAGACCATTTGTTGAGATAACTTTCCCTCCAATTCCTGAAGGATCGTCTTCTATACTCTTTAGTTGTTTGGCAAAATATTCTTCTAAAGTCTGATTGGCTGTATTTGGACTAACCCATATTTCAACTTTTAATTCATTGCCTTGCATTGAATAGCCTTTACGATTAGTTAAATCAACTGGACTCATAAGTGAAAGATATAATGTTTCACTGTTATTTGTAGGAGAATTTTCAGTTAGAGAATAATTTTTAGGATAATCAAAATTAAATCCAAAATCTGTATTTATATATTTGCCGTTATAATTTACGATTGGTAATGGAGTTGTAATTGCGGTTGTTTGGGATAAATCTACAACTGGATTGGTTATTGGGGTAATAGTTGAAATTTCAGTAGTTTTTACTGATTGGCGGCCGAGGAGAAAAACTCCGGTGAGAAATAAGACAAAAGCGAGGGAGATTATAATTAAATTTAAATAATTTGTTTTTGGTTTGTCCATATTAAAAGAGTAACATTTTTTGAAGGACAATAGGTCAAATTTTAGGGATTGACCACTGTTTTTTGAAGAGTCTCAGGATTGATTGAATACAGATTTGTAATATTTTGGTCGTAAGGAATTTCTTTAACATTAAGTTGATTTGTTTTTGACCAATTTAAACAATATGAAGATTGAATTCCAGAAAGTAATGTTTTACGTTGCTGTAGGTCAAAAATGGTGTAACCCCAGTAACCGGAAGTGCCGTATTCTATACACGCAAATTTTTTATTTGGTGAAAATATCAATTGACCTGGATAATCAACTGGCTTTTTGTCAAAGATATATTTTTTGTTGTTAAAAATAAAATATGCAGAGTAATCTTTGACGTCAATTTGGAGTTCCTTGCTATTTGGTAAATTAATTAAATTTACTATATTTTCGGTGAATTTAAAGGTAGAGAGGATTTCCTGATATATATTAATATCATTAGAATTTATGACACCTTCTTTTGGTTGAAGTGTTAAAACGTAGATATTGTTACCGTTCTTAAAATATGTAGAAAATACCGAAAAACCAGCAGCATTATAGTTTTCTTGACGTTGAATACAATTTAATCCAGCTATGACAGTTTTTTTGGTTGAAATAACAGCAATTGAGGATGTACCTTCATATTCAGTTGAGTTTTGTTTATCTTTTTTTGACAAATACTCCGAAATTGTTTTTGAATTGTCTTCTGTAATATCGATAAGAAAGATCGATTGATTTGGTGAAGAAATATACACATAATTTCCAGTTTCTAAAAGAGCTTCTTTGTTTGCATTCCAACTTGATGGATAATCAAAGGAAAAAATATTTTTACTGTCAGTATATGTTTTCCAATTTTGGATTGGATCAGTGACACTGGTTGGTATTGCCGTTGTTTGGGGTAAAACGGTGATGGGGTTGGGAATGGTTTTTACTGACTGACGGCCGAGGTAGAAGACACTGACAATAAATAAAACAAAAGCAAGGGAGATTAAAATTATATTTAGATAATTTGGTTTGGGTTTGTCCATATAAAAAGAATAGCACTAATTTATTGATCTTTTGGTTTTAATATTTAAATAATTTTTTGAGGAAATGACGGATTTTGGGGATTTGGATTCGATTTCGGTGCGGGCGACTTTGGCAACATGACCGCCATCATTGGCGTCTGTTTTTAAGTTTGAAAATGTTTTAGAGTCTCTATCCTTGGTAAATTTGGTGGTGGAAGCTTCACCAAGCATGGTTAAAATTAATTCGATATCATCCATGTGGTCACGTAAATTTTCGCGTTTTAGACGGGGACAAAACCGCTTTTCATTATTTCATTGGTTAATATGGCAAAATCAATATTGCGTTTGACTCCCCTATTTTTCCATTCATCAGTTAAGGTATGACGAACAGCAATACCCCGAGCCTGTTTGTCAATCCAATCTTGAGGATAACCTTTCTTTTCGTAAATAGCTTTCATCCTGTCCATGGCCAATTCGGGATTTTCGATTTCTTGAATTCGCTCATGTCCAACTAAAGCTAGCCATTGTTTGAATGGTTCGGCTTTGGGTGAAGGAATTGTTTGAATTATACGGAGTAAAGTTTTAGTATCGGCACAATCGGATAATCGTTTTCTACCATCAGATGCGATTAATTTTAATCGTACGATATTCTCGTACACTTGGCTGAACCCTTCTTTGTTTAGTTTTATTTTTAAGTCACTCCAATATCGTTTTGGGATGTTGCTGTCGGATAATATTGAGATCACATCAATAACAGAAAACCACCAGTCATTTTTGAAATAAATTTTTCGAACTTGTTTTCCTTCAAACAAAGCGATTTTGTTTGATTCCATAGCTAATATTACCGAAGTAATACCGAAGTGTCAATAGAACAAAATAGGTCAGACTTATTACAGAAATTTGAACGAGGAAATTACAAAGTCATCGTCGCCTTCCAGGGTAACGATATATTTTTTGTCGGGAGAAATCGTTGTTTTAATATCACCAAAAGAATGAACGACAGTGTTGTCGTAAACGGAAATGGTGGTGACTGATTCACCACTGGTACAGGATTCTTGTTTAAAGGGAATCTTGTTACCGTTGACCGAGGTCGCTTCGACGACATATTTGGCAGTAGTAGGACATTCAAATTGGTAGCCATATTTGATATCCTTGTATGTTTTGCCAACAGTTTTTACCGTAGGTTCGGGAGTAACACAGGCTTTTTCGGTACAGGCAATTGTTAAGTTAGGGGTGCACGAACAAGTGTTGCAAGAATCGGTTGAGGGGAATGACTCACCAACAATATATTTTTTGTCATTGAGTTCACAAAACTGGGAAATTATTTTGGTGGGGGTGGGCCCCGCCGTTGCGGGATTGACAGAAGTGGGTGCTGGCTCTGATTGATTTGAAAAAAGATTATAAATTATGGCAGAGACGACAACCATAAATAAGGTCAGAGAAAAATAAAAAAGGTATTTGAAAAAATTTGAGGGTTTATCTTGAATTGGTTCTGATGGAAAATAAATTGGGGGGACTACTGGTTCTTCTTTAACAATGGGTTCTGAGACAATGGCTTTTTCAATGACCTTTGGAGGGATAATTTTGGGTGAATCTGTTGATATTAATGACTCAGGTTTTGAGACTTCAAATATAGGGTTTGGTTCTGATGCGACAGGAACAATTTCTGGTTCTAAATTAACTTTGGTTATAACGGGATTTACAACAAGGGGAACAACTTCTTTGTTTTCGACTGGTGGAGTGAGTGAGGAGGCATATTTGTTTAAAATTTCTTGATATTGTTGTTGCAGTTGATCATCATTATTGGGCATATAAATACTATGACATCTTTACAAAAGATATGCAATAAACTATTATTTTTATAATGAAGAAGATATTAATTTTGTTTGGATTAATAATGGTTTTTAGTGTCAATAATGTTTTGGCGGGTGGCTTTAATATGACTTCAATTGGGCAAGTAGACACCTCGGGTCTACAAATTTCCCAGTGGTGGTATACCTCGGGAAACCCAACCTTTCGGGGCGAGGCAACATCAGGGGCAGAAGTAATTTACGAAATTGATGGGGTGGCATTACAAATTAATGCCGATAGCTCGGGTGATTGGGTGTTTACACCCCAATCTGCTTTGTCGAGTGGTGATCACAACATTGTAATTAAAAGTGGCGAGAGTGAAATAAAGTTTGTATTAACAATTGGAAATGAAAATGTAAATTGGTCGACAGTGGAAAAAGGTAGTGGTGGAGTTTTGCCGGCAGCTGGGACAGCTTGGCCAACAATAATAACATTGGTTGCGGGAGCTGTGATGTTGGTTTTGGCGAAAAGAATGATAATATAAGCGATGAAAAAAGTTTTTATAAAGACTTTTGGTTGTGCTCAAAATATGGCTGATTCGGAGCGAATTAAGGCGTATTATTGGGAAAAGGGATTTGCAGAAGTTGATACTTGGCAAAAGGCTGACGAAGTAGTCATCAATACTTGTATTGTACGAGAATCAGCCGAAAATCGTGCTTACGGATTGATTAAAAATATCCAAAACTTCAAACTTCCTGCCTCGCCGGCAGGCAGGCAAGCTTCAAACATTAGGGTGGTGGTGACGGGTTGTGCGGTGGGGGCTTATGGTAAAAAAGATATTAAAGGAGTAGACGAGTGGGCCAAGATTGATAAATTTTTGGTGTGGGAACCGATAAGGTCTAACAAAAAGGCAGCCTTAATTTCTATTTCGACTGGCTGTAATAATCACTGTACTTTTTGTATTGTGCCTCGCGCTCGCGGCAAAGAAGTGTCAAAAACATTGGCGACGGTTTTGGCCGAAGTTGACAGGGCAATTGAAAGTGGTTTTAAAGAAGTGGTATTAATTGGACAAAATGTAAATAGTTATGGTTCTGATTTTAATACTGATTCGTGGGTACATATGGGTAAAAAGCGGATTAAAAGTCGGTTTCCGGAGCTTTTGGAAAATGTGGCCAAACGTAATTTGGACAAAATTTCGTTTATATCGAGTAATCCCTGGGATTTTTCGGACGAATTGATTGAGACAATAGCTAAACATAAAAATATTGATAGATTAATTCACCTCCCCTTTCAATCGGGCAACGATGAAATTTTAAAGAGAATGAACAGGGCCTATACTAAACAAGAATATTTAGAGTTAGTACAAAAAATAAAGTCGAAGGTAAAGGATGTCAGATTTAGTACAGATATAATAGTAGGATTTCCGGGAGAAACTGATGAACAGTTTTTGGATACGGTCGATGTCTGTAAAAAGGTGGGTTTTGAAATTGCTTATATTAATAAATACTCGCCACGCTTGGGCACCGTCTCGGCAAAAATTTTTGAAAATGATATTCCGATGAAGATAAAGAAGGAAAGATGGGTGATATTGGATCAGTTGGTGAATAAGAAATTACCTTAAATATTTAGCGATATTGGCATTGTGTTCGGAGAGGGTTTTGGCGTAACGCATGGTGCCGTCGGTGCCGTGGATATAATAGAGATAATCTGAAGGGATGGGGTTATTTGCCGCAAAAAGAGAGTCAAGGCCAGGATTGCAAATTGGACTGGGGGGTAGACCAGTACTTAAATAAGTATTGAAGGGAGAAACAATTTTTAAGTCAGTTTTAGTTAGTTTTAGCCAATATTTAGCTGGTTTATTTTTGGTATCGCGAGCATATTGAACAGTAGCATCAATTTGTAACGCCATGTTAATTTTGAGACGATTGTTAATAATCCCAGCCACCATTTGTTTATCCGTTTTAGTCTTGGCCTCGCGTTCTAAAATTGAGGCTAGGGTAATAATTTGGGATAAATTATTTTGGTTAATGTTTAAAGAAGTTATTTTTTTGTCGAAATTTGTTTTGATTAAAGAGGTGACATCGTCGGTAGTAAAATAATCGGGAATTAAATAACTGTCAGGATAAATATATCCTTCAAGGTCGGGGGTAAATATAAATTTGGAAGAAATTTCTTGCACCCGTGTCCCGGGAATAATTTTTAACCAAAAGTCGTAACTACCGCCAGTAGTAAGTTTGGCCAATATTTGGGATAAATTATTAGATGAAGTTAATTGAAAACCACCAGCTTTAATATTTTTACTACTATCGGTTAAAAGAGCATAAATTAAAAAAGCATATTTGTTTTTAGTAAATTTATTTTTGGATAAACGAAAACTAATGGTTTGGAGACTATCACCCTGATTGATGACAAATTGACGAGAAGTGGTGTCGGTGGAAACAGGTGAAAATGACCAATAACAAACTAAAATCGATAAAAACAAAAAGATAAACGAGAAAAGTAAAACTTTTTTCATGAACTAAACTTCACTAAATAGAGCGCGGCGATAGGTTGACTTTTTGCTGTCAAAAATAAAAATACGACCACACTTGCAAGTGGCAGTAGTCTGACCTCGAACCTGAGCTTTGACAGCCTTGGCTAAAGGTTCACTGCAACCAACACAACGACCCTGGGATAACAACCATGCTTGGATAGGAGAGATAAGATTTTTAAACATTGACTAATTATAAACTAATTGCCCGATTTAAGATAATAGCAGCTGAAACTGAATCTAATTTTTTACTATTTTTGGGACGAATTTTACTAGCTTCGATGGTGGAAACGGCTTCTTCGACGGTTTCAATTGGAATATTGGTTGCTGTTTTTAATTTGTTGACAAAGGATTTTGTAACAAGAGCAAATTTGCCTTGAGACATGCCAACAAAAATTTTATTGATTTTATAATCGGTAATTATTTTTTTTATTTGAATTATTAATTTATCATTGTTGTCGATTTGAGGGAGGGTAAAAATAATATTGTTGATAGTGTAGGCTAGACCGACTCGTTTGGTACCATAATCTAAGCTTAAGTAGTTCATATTAAAAATCGACAATGCGGGCTTTAATAACTAAACGACGTAAATAGGTACCGGGCGGGGTACAAGTAATAAGGGTCAAATATCGACCATCAAAACGTTGTTCGAGGACAGATAGATCGGTAGGGGGGACTTCGTACATTTCTTCGACTAAATATTTATATTCAACGCTGTCGAAATTAATCAAGATTTCGTCACCTTGTTTTAATTTATATAAAGTAGAAAAAATAGTTAAATATGACTTGGGGTTAAAAAACTGAGGCAAAACGGAATGACCAAAAATAACTGGCGAACCAAATTGACCAGGGAGGGCGGTTTGAGGATATTGGATGAGACTTTTTTTGAGATCTAAACTACCAACTTGGACCACGGCCGAGTCAATTTTTAGTTTGGGGACGGAAATTAAATATTCCGTTTTTGAGACAGTGGGATTTTGGGAAGAATTTTGTAAATTGTTTTGATCGTCAACAAACCAGTTTGACAATTGAGTAAAGTCGGTACCACTTTCACCTAAAATACTACCAGAATTGGCATATCGAGTAGAAAGAGGACTTAAGACTTGATTAAATTTGATTGAATATTCGATTTGATATTGTAAGATTGGTACAATGGCTGACAAAAAAAATAAAACACCAATAATTAAAAACGAAGAGGCAATTATTTTTTTGTGCTGAGGGGATAGCTTGGGTCGAGGTCGAGGAATTTTTACTTCCTTTTTGACATAAATATAGCCCATTTTAGTTTTTAATGATGATATTGATTAAGTTAGATTTGACAGGTAATCGGTGAAGTAAATTAAAAAACCAAAGAGAATTGTTTAAATCATGTTGATAATATTTGGGTAAGGTATTTAAAATTGATTTTAGATCTGATTCTTTTTTACCGACTAACTTTAATTTGAGTTGATCAATATTTATCAAAGGATTAGCAACACCAGTTAAAGTTAGTTGACCAGAATTATAATTTAAAGTTACTTTAGCCGAATTTTTGTCTAAAAGAGTCAGACTCTCCCGCTTGGGGAAAAAAGTGGAAATTATATTTTGTTTTTGAAGTAAATCAAAATATAAAAAACTGACCTTGGAAGAAAGTTGTAAAGATAAAACGTCGGCTTCTTCCCCAACTTCACGATTAAAAGTCGTTTTTTGATTTTCATAGACCATGGTTGAATCAAGAATTGAATTTTCAGTTGATTTTTGGGAATTTATATCATTTTTGGCCTGTTGTTTTAACAATTCTTTGGCTGATTCTAAAACCTTGGTTTTGTCAGCTTGAGTGACAACCGCGATTTGATCGCGAGTACCACCAGTAAAGGCTTTGGTTGACTTGGCCAATAAATTGGGGTCACTTTTGATGGTAAAAGCAATATTTTCTGATAAATTATATTCTGGCCCAATGATTTTAGCAGTCACGGCTGCCTTGACCTGACCCATAGTGATGATGCCAGTATCTAAATTAGAAGTACTGGCAGGGAGCAAAATGTTGTTGGTGGTTTCAAATTCTTTGCCAGAAGTATCGGTAATAACGAGGCCTTTGTTAACGGTAATTGATCGATCGAGTTTATTAAAAACGATGACTTCACCTTTGGCTTTTTCCCCGACTTCTTTTTTGCCAGTAGTAGAGGAAGAAGTACCGACACTTAAATCAAAAGTTTTGGTGGTGACATTGGAGGCAGGATCTGGAGTAAAAGCAAAGATTTCGCTAAACTCGGTCGGGTTTTGATAGATGGTTAAATCGACCCTAGAAAAATAAAGCGGTAAAACCGGTAAAAATGGCAATAAAACTAGGGGTAAAAGATAAATGTAGTTAAATTTTAATTTTGGAAAAGAAAAATTATGTAGGAACGCATCATGATGCGTTCCTACGTTTGAATTTTGAGGTGGCTCTTCGAGAACAGGATTGACTTCAACTGGTGAATCTTCTGCTGTAAATCCGAGAGAAGTGGCATCTATCTCTTCTGTGGTATCGGAAACAGGAATAACATCGATGATGTTATTAGTAATTGAGGTGGCGGCGGGAGTAATTTGTTTTTTGACAGTATCGACAAAAATTTGGGCCAAAGATGAAGGATCAAGAGAAATAACATTGGGTAAGTGTAAAAATGTTTCTAAGTCTTGGCGAGCTAACCAGTTATAATTTTTTAAATCGTCAATAATTTCGGGGGAATAACTACCAATAACAATTATTTTGGGTGGTAGGGCCGAGGTAAATTCAAGAGCTGATAATTGTTCTTCAAATTTGGAAACGGAAAAATCGGCCGAAAAATCGGCTGTAAATCGTTTTTTAATTTGACCTAAATAGACTAGAGAAAGATGATAATGTTTGGGACTAAAATAAACTAAAAGATAAGAACCGGGAAAAGAGTCATCATGATCATAAGATTCAATAAAAGCATCGTCATAACTAACAAAACCAAGGGGGTGGAATTTTAATTTTTGACAAATAGATTTGAGATTGGTTAGTATTTGGGGGGAAATACTACCATCTGGTCCCACCCAATTTGGTGGAACAATAAAAGCACAATTTGAAGTTTCGTCATTATTTTGGGTAGAAATAGAGGTATCGATGGCTTTTAAAAGTGAGTCGGGGTTGTCAGAACTCCATTCTATTTCTTGACCAAGACTGATGATTTTATTGGAAACCAGAGAAACCTGAGCGGTATCAGATGTGATGGAAATTAACCAATAAGCATTGTCGTGCATCACTCTAGAATAGCATAAATTCGACGTTTTCCACTGCCTGCAGATTCTTGTTTTTGGATAGTGAATTTACCTAGTTCTTGCGTATTTTTAACGTGGGGACCAGTACAGACTTCGGCAGAGAAATCCCCCATTTGATAGACGGTGACAATTTCGGGGTATTTATTGCCAAAAAAAGCTAGAGCCCCTGATTTTTGGGCGTCGGTAAAAGGCATGGATTTTACTGTTACCTCCATTTTTTTGTTGATTTGTTGATTAACCAAATCGTTTACTTGTTTGATTTGATCATCTGTCAATTTATCAGTATGGGTAAAATCAAAACGCATTCTATCACCAGTGATATTTGAACCGGACTGTTGGACATGGTTACCTAAAACTTGACGCAAACTTTGATGTAAAAGATGGGTAGCAGTATGATAACGAGTGATTACTTCGCTATGGTCAGCTAAACCGGATTTAAATTTCCCAGCGGATAATGTTCTTGATTCTTCTTGATGTTCAAGTCTTGCTTCCTCAAAAGATTTTTTAATTGCGTCGGGATCTAATAAAAGTTTTCCATTAATTTCTTCTAAAAACATCTCTAATGGAAAACCAAAACTTTCGTAGAAATAAAAGGCTTGTTTGCCAATATCACTATACTTGATATATTTTGGCTTACCTTCGATAATTTTACCTAATTCATTTTTGTATTTTTCAATTTCCTTTAAACCATTATTTAGAGTTTTTCTAAATTTATTTTCTTCAACTTCTAGAGTTTGTAATATTTTTTCTTTATTTTGATTTAATTCAGAATAAATACCAGCATAGTTGTCTTGATTATCTAAAACTGATTGAGCAATAATTGAACAAAAATTAGTTTCAATGCCAATTAATTTACCTTGACGAATGGCGCGGCGAATAAGACGGCGCAAAACATAGCCACGTTCTTTATTGCTTGGCTCAATCCCATCAGCAATGATAAAAACAGCTGAACGAACATGATCAGCTATTATTCTCATTGCTCGAGTTATTTGCTCGTCAGTACCATAACTTTTTCCTGATAAAAATTCAATTTTTTTGATAATTAGTTGCCAGATGGTGGACAAATAATTATCAGAGTGACCTTCAAGAAAAGCAGTGGTGCGTTCGACACCCATACCAGTATCGACATTAGGCTTGGCCAAAGGCTGATATTTACCAACAGAATCTTTGTTAAATTGCATAAAAACATCGTTCCAAATTTCAACACCATCGATAAACATCTCCGAATCAGGACCACATGGACCGGTAACACCAGCTGGTCCCCACCAATTGTCATCCTTGGGCAAAAATTTTATTTTATCTTTAGGGATACCTATTTTTTCCCAGATTTTGGCACTATCAGTATCTTTTGGAGAATTGTTGTCACCCTCAAAACAGGTGACAACTAGACGGCTTTTATCTAAATTTAAATGTTTGGTAATAAATTCAAAACTCCAATTTAGTGCTTCATTTTTAAAATAATCGCCAAGCGACCAGTTACCCAACATTTCAAAAAAAGTGTGGTGATAAGTGTCACCAACTGAATCGATGTCACCAGTACGAATACATTTTTGGACGTTGACCAAACGCTTGCCTAATGGGTGGGGTTGGCCCAATAGATAGGGAACTAAGGGATGCATACCAGCGGAAATAAAAAGAGTGGTGGGGTCGTTTTCGGGAACTAGAGAGGCCGAGGGAATTTCGGCATGACTTTTCCCCACAAAAAATTCAATATATTTGCTTTTTAATTCACGAGCGTTCATGGGAGAATTATAGCAAATGATTTAATTGTAGAGACGTGATTAATCACGTCTCTACGAAAAAATAAAACAATTTTATGTATAAGGAACAGACACACAGGTCTGTTCCTACGTTTTTAATCGTTTAAAAACTTTTTTAGATTTGATTACTTTTTTGGGTGTTAGATTTAGAGTTTCGACATCAGAGGGGATGGTGACGGATATTTTTTTGATTGGCTCAACAATGTTAGTAGAGACGTAGCGCGCTACGTCTCTACGCTTTTTTTTTATTATTTTTTTCGATTTTGTAGAGACGCCCCTAGGGGCGTCTCTACTATTGTCTATTAATTTATCTGTTTCACCAAAAAAATCGTTAAATTTATTTTTTATTTTTTTGATAATTTTGGCTTTGTCCTCAGCCGATATTAAAACAACTGCAGAAGCGATGATGGCGCCAATTATTAATCCCATTATAAAAAGTGAATTGTTATTATTTTTACTATCATTACACATTTTTTGTATTTTATTTTAATTTAATTTCGATTTAACTTTCGCCTCGCCGGCGGGGCTATGATCATCGCACATATTTAGTTGTCTTTTTTGGACTTGGAGAACGAATTAAATAGCTTAAAACCATTTTTGAAACCCATTAAAAAGTCGGAGGCGGAGGAGACGGGACGGGCGATGGAGGAGGAAATTAAATTAGCATCGTCAACTATAGGCGAAACTTGTTTTAACAATTTGCGAAGATCTTGGATAAATTTGATTAAATAAACAAAACAAAAAACAATAGCAATAGTAATGATCGATAAACTAACAGCAATGATGGTTGAAGTAACATCCATATAAAATAGTTTACACTATATTTTAAATTTTTATCTAAGAATTTTTTCTTCAACAGTACTTTTACCAGCCGGAGAAGTGGACTGAACTACAATTTTGGCTTCAGAGGTAGATAATTCCATTTTTTTGGCAAAATTACCGTCTTGGTCGACGACAACTTGATCTTGATTTATGGTGACAGTTGATTCGATATTGGTAGTACCTTTGATTTCGACAATTTGACTATATTGAGGCCAATTGACAATTAGTTTTGGGGGGTGGTTAAATTTAACGTATTCAAAGATTAAATATGAGGCAAATAAAACAATAAGTAAGGCAATAACGACAGTATAGGTAAATTGAGGAGTAAAAGAAAAAAATGATGATTTATTGTTTTTATCACAAATTTTTTTGGCATAATCTCGACGAAAAATTGAAATAATTTCGTTGGGGTTTAAACCTAAGAATGTAGCATATTCGCGAAGCATGAGGGAACAATAAGGCTCATCGGGAAAGTCATTACTTTTCTCTAACTCAAAAGCCTGGAGATATTTGAATGGGATTTTGGTTTTTTTACTAATTTCATCGAGAGTATATTCGCGATCAAGACGAGTTGTCTCTAGTAAAAAAGAAGTGCGCTTCATGTTTATTTGGTATCGCTAAATAAAAATATTTTTTTATTTTTAATTTTTACAACATTTGTTTTCATTTATTTAGTTATTCAGTATCGTTGGGAGTAGCATGAGGGATTAAAATTTCGCGGGCCTTGGCACCATTAACCGGACCGATAATCCCGGCCTTTTCCATTTCATCTAAAATACTTGCGGCTCGCGCATAACCAACTCGGAGATGGCGTTGAAAAAAAGAAGCTGAAGCTTTGCCTGAGTTTCGGGTTAATTCGACTGCCTGAGTAAATAAGGCGTCATGATTTTCACCATCAACAACATTCATATTGGGTGATAGAGCATTTGGACTTTTGACTGGTTGTTTTAATATTTCGTCATTATATTCGCCAACACGCTGAGTTTTTAGGAAATCGACAAGTCTGGTTATTTCTTTGTCAGAAACAAAACAACCTTGAACCCGTGATGGTTTGGCCTGTTCGGGGGGGATGTAAAGCATATCGCCTCGACCCAATAACTTTTCAGCCCCGGGAGTGTCCAAAATTACTCGGGAGTCCATCATCGAGGCCACGGCAAAAGCCATCCGGGCCGGAATATTGGCTTTGATTAAACCGGTAATAATGTTGACTGAGGGACGTTGAGTCGCCAAGACAAGATGAATGCCAGTGGCCCGAGCCATTTGGGCAATCCGACAAATATTATCCTCGACTTCGGCGGGGGAAAAAAGCATAATATCGGCCAATTCGTCAATAAAAATTACAATATAAGGCAACGATTGAATACCAGAAATATTATTAAAGCCTTCGATATTTTTGGCCCCAACTTGGGTAAATATTTTATAACGACGTTCCATTTCGGCGACGGCCCATTTGAGAGCAGAGACAACTTTTTCTGGCTCGACAATAACCGGGGTAAGCAAATGAGGAATGCCGTTGTAGGGGGTCAACTCGACTCGTTTGGGGTCAACCATAATTAAACGAAGTTCGTCGGGTGAGGCGCGAAAAAGAAGAGTGGCAATCCACGAATTGATACAGACTGATTTACCAGAACCAGTTTGACCAGCAATCAGCACGTGAGGCATTTTGGTAATATCGGCAACCTTGGGAAGTCCGGCGACATCAAGACCCAAGGGGACAAAAATTTTGTTGCGGGCATTTTTCATGACTTCAGACTCAAGAATGCGACGGATGGGAACGACTTCAAGGGAATGATTTGGGACTTCGATACCGACTAGGGAACGACCAGGAATGGGGGCTTCGACTCGGATTTGACCACCGGGGGCAGCTAGAGCCATGGCTAAATCGTTACTAAGTGACACAACCTTGGTTAACTTGGTGCCCAAAGCAACTTCGATGGCGTATTGAGTCACCGAGGGGCTT
This sequence comes from Candidatus Shapirobacteria bacterium, assembly GCA_009885205.1. Lineage (GTDB taxonomy): Bacteria > Patescibacteriota > Microgenomatia > UBA12405 > UBA12405 > UBA12158. Next base: position 61,520 of record VFLE01000055.1, read on the forward strand.
TCGTTGACATCGGCCACCCGAGCCGTAATACCAAATGACTCTAAAGTTTGCTCAATGATACCGGCATTTTTGGTAACATTGCCCCGATCAGCTTTGGTACCAGGAGTATTGTCAAAAATAGTAATGGGAGGATAGTTCCAAACTTGATTACTAGAAGAACTTAAAACGGGGGAGGCAAAGATAGAATTATTATCTGATTTCATAACCGGAGCAATATCTAGAAATTTGGTTTCATCTTTTTTGCTGTAATGGGACTCATCTTTGGCAAAAATTGGTTCATTATTTTTTTGTAATATCTTTTTCTCTTTTGATTTTATTGATAGACCAACAGTATATTTTTTGATAGCCAAAAATATATTTTGAAAAAATTTGAAAAGTTGGACAATATTAGTATCAAAAAGAACGACGATACCAACAATAAAAGCAAAGAAAAAAATGATAAAGCTGATAATTTCAGAAAATATGGCTAGAGTTTGTTGCCATAAAAATAAACCAACAATCCCCTGTTTAAAAAGGGCCAAGGAAGCGACAAACATGATGAGAAATCCAAAAAAGATATTGGCTTCTTTCAAAAATATTTTTATTTTGGTAAATAAAAAGGAAATCAATAGCAACAAAAAAGGAATCATGACCGAGGCAAAACCAAAATAGTCGGATAACATTATGTTAAAGTTTGAGGCAAAATTACCCTGACGTAAAAATGATATGACCGAAATTACCGATAAAATTAAGAAAAAGATAAAGAAAATTGATTTGACAGTATCAGGTTTTAGTTTAAGGCTGGGTAATATTTTACTTTTTTTACGTCCTCTGGGCATAAAAATAGTATATAGTAGTCAGTGGTTAGTGGCTAGTATGAAAGACCAAACAACCATCGGTGGGAGGAAGGTTTGCCACAGCGGACGCACTTGCCGTTTTCTTCAGGAGCGTCGAGAGGGAGACAGCGAGTAGTGGCCTTGGTGTCGGTTTTAATTTGGGCCTCACAATCAGCATTTTCACACCAGTGGGCGGAAATAAAACCACGACTAGTTTCCATTATTTTTTTAAATTCGTCGTAAGTGTCGGCTTTAAAAGTATGGTCTTGGGTAAACTTTTTGTGTTTGTCAAAAAGTTTTTGCTGAATATCTTTTAATAGCGCATCAACGGTTGTTGATATGTCAGCTATAGGAACAGTAATTTTTTCACTAGTATCACGACGAGAAATAATGACGGTGCCCGAGGCAACATCACGATCACCAATTTCTATTCGTAGAGGAATTCCTTTTAGTTCCCATTTATTGAATTTGACACCTGCAGTCTCCCCTTCTTTGTCGTCAAGTTTAATGCGATAACTTTCTAAATTTTTTAGTAGTTCTTTTGATTTTTCTAATGCAGTAGTGTGCCCAGGAATAGGAACAATTACTATTTGGATTGGGGCTATATTTGGAGGAATAACTAACCCCTTTTCGTCACCATGAGACATAATTAAGCCGCCAATTGAGCGAGTAGAAAATCCCCAAGAGTTTTGCCATGGCATACTCTTTTCTCCTATTTGGTCTTGGACCGTCCAGTCAATCGATTTGGAAAAATTTTGACCAAGATCGTGGCTAGTACAGGCTTGGAGCGACTTGCCATTGGGCATTAAAGCCTCAAAAGTGTAGGATTTAAAACCACCGGCAAATTTCTCGGAATCACTCTTGGCACCAATAATGCCATAAACACCCATTAATTCATTGTATGTTTGCTCATACATTTTGATGGCCCACATAACTTCTTGCATACTTTCTTCGTGGGTCAGGTGTGCACAATGCCCCTCTTGCCACAAAAATTCTGAGGTACGTAAAAACAAATAGGTGCGTTTTTCCCAGCGAACGACATTGCACCATTGATTCATACGAACTGGTAAGTCGCGCCACGATCCAAACCATTTTTTGTACATTTCGTACATCATCATTTCTGATGTAGGACGGACGGCTAATTTATCGACCAACTCTTTGCCACCACCAACGGTGACCACGGCGAGCTCTGGAGCAAAACCTTCGACATGTTCTTTTTCTTTTTCAAAATAGGACATAGGGATAAATAAAGGAAAATAGGCATTTTCCACATCATGCTTCTTGATCAAAACATCCATGAATTTTTGGATATTTTCCCAAAGAGCATAACCATAGGGTCGGATGACCATACAACCTTTGACAGGGGCATAGTCGGCCAGCTCGGCTTTTAACACCACCTCATTAAACCATTCGGATAAGTTTGTTTTGAAATCAGGAAGTTGATTTTGAGCCATACAAAATAATAGCAAATTTACAGGGACGAATGCATCGTGGTACCACCCTTTTTTAATCTCTTTTGAATTTACAGTTCAGTTCTGGAGCTACTTTCGTAGTCACCTCCACGGCGGGACACCGTTTCATAGGTTTTGAGAATTATATCAGATTTTTTATCGTGGTATAAATAATAAATGACTAAGACAAAATCATATTTAACTTTACTTGCTTTAAACTTTGTATTTTTGTTTTTATTTTTGAATTTTTATTCAGGTACTATTTATGGAAAGAATAATCTTGGTGGTGGTGAGCCTGGTCTGGCGGAATTCAGTGTATTTGTGTGGGGATTGGTGTATTACCCAGTTGGTATTTTGTTATCAATTAGTTTTTTTAATAATATCGTTAATAAATTTTCAATGGTTAAAATTAAATTTATACATAAGCTCTTGATTTCCTCAATAATTTTATCTTTTTGTTGGACTTGGTTTTTATTTAGATAATACAAAAAGCCCGCGGTGCACGAAATAAATTTCATACACAACGCGAGCTTGAATCAATAATAACAGACTTAAACTTCCATCACCAATGGCAAGACCATAGGTTGGCGGCCGGTCTTTTCGAGAATTATTCCTTCAATATGAGCCTGTAATTCTTGTCTAATAAATTCAAAATTAGCAGGTTTAGAAGTTGCCTCGGTAAATTTGCGATTTATTTCGGCCATTAAAAAGTCCATAAGATCGGCATTTTCTTTTTCAAAAACAAAGCCCCTCGATAAAATTACTGGAGGTTTGGCTAAGATACCAGTTTCTTTAGTTACCAACAAAACAAAGGAGAACATCCCTTCTTCGGCCAATAATTTGCGATCGCGCAAAACAGTAGTACCAACATCACCAATTCCCAAACCATCAATTAATACTTTGCGAAGCTGATTGTGCTGTTTGGTATCGACCTTACCATCGGCAAAAAAAGTGATAATAGCATCGGTATCGGGTGAAATTAATTGTTCGTCTTTGTACCCCATAGTTTTGGCCATGGTGTGGTAACTTTTGACGTGACGGAAATTACCTCCAATTGGGACTAAATATTTGGGACGGACTAAATCCATCAAAATAGCGTGTTCTTTTTGAAAACCGTGACCAGAGACGTGAATTTCTTGACTGTCACCATAAATTACTTCGGCACCCATACGAGCCAGAGTGTCAATCAAATCATAAATATGGGAAGTAGTGCCAGGAATATAATCGGGGGCAGAAAAAATAACTTTGTCACCTGATTTTATTTTAATCCTATGTTTTCCCATAACCATTTTACTTAAAGCAGAATTAGGTTGAGCGGAAAAACCAGCAACTAAAAATATTAGCTTATTATCGGCAAAATTTTTGGTTCGTTCAACGGGCACTAAATCATCATCAGTTAAGTTAACATAGCCAAGTTCTTTGGCAATGGCAATAGCTTTGTCAACCGAATAACCGACGGGGACAATTTTTCGACCAGCGCGTTTGGCATAATCGATGGCTTGACCCCAACGAACGACGTTACTGGAAATTGAAGTCACAAAAACCCGACCCTTTGATGTAATAATATCGCGGTTGAATTTTTCGGCAATAGAACTCTCGGAAGGTGAAAAACCTTCGTGATCAGCACCAAGACAATCAGACATTAGAGCCACAACTTTCTTTTCACCAACGCGGGCGATGTGAGCCAAATCGGAAGGTTTGCCGTCTAAGGGAAATAAATCAAATTTAAAATCAGAACCATGGTAAAAAATACCGATGGGAGTGGTAATAGCAAAATGATTGGTGTCAGGAACAGAATGGTTGACCTTAATGGTATCAATAGTAAATGGACCGGCGGTCATAACATCACCACTTTCGTAGATTTTCATGTTGCTACGAATTGAGGCTTCGACTAAACGATTATCAATAAAGGCAGCGGCCATTCGAGGGGCAAAAAGTGGGATATTTGGACCAAGAACAGGGAGAATAAAACGAAGAGCACCGATATGGTCTTCGTGACCGTGGGTGATAAAAATACCCAAAATTCGGTCTTTTTTGTCTTCCAAATATTTAGTATCAGGAATTTGGAGATCAACTCCAAACTCGTCTTCTTCGGGGAAACCAACACCGCAGTCGACAATGATTATCTGACTTTTGGCCAGGTCGCCATTGGGGACATATTCATAGACGAACATGTTTTGGGTAACATCACCAAAGCCACCAAGGGCAATGAGACGAACCGAATCACGGCTACCGCCAAGATTTTGGACAGGGAGAGTTTTGGAAAAATTAACAGGAGGACGGTTTACCGGACGAGCCGGTGAGAAATTTTTATTTATCATAAGTAAAGTATAAGAATGAAGAGAATTGTTTTAATTAAATAATGGTAACATTTTCGCGACTAACATTTCGTTTCGGAGAATGATTCTGTTCAAGCTGTTGGGATAGTATAACATGAAAATTGTTTACCACTGTGGCATATATTTTTTGACGTTACTATCGTCAATAACAATTTTGGGTGTGCCGGATAAAATTAGGGCGGCGGTTTTGCGACAGAGGCCTTCGATGTTGCGCTTTAGAGTACGGACACCGGCGTCAAAACCAAGAGGACGAACAATGTTTGGCCAAATGTCATCGTTAATTATTAATTCGTCCTTAGTTATGGCTGAATCTTTTAGTGCCCGGGGTAATAAATATTTTTTACCAATCATCATTTTTTCTTCGTCATTGTAACTAGGCATTTGGATAACTTCGAGACGATCCATAACGGCAGTAGCGATACGGGCAGTGTTGTTGCAAGTGGCGACAAAAAAAGCTTGGGACAAATTAAAAGGATAATCTAAATAATGATCGGAAAAGCGGTCGTTTTGCTCGGGGTCGAGTAGCTCGACTAGCACACCCATAATGGTATTGAGGGCATCGTCGGCGACACGGTCGATTTCATCTAAAAGTATGACGGGATTATTGGTTTTGGCAGTGGCCAGACCACGGATAATGGCGCCGGGTTCGGCTTCGGGGTGGAGACGACTTTGACCACGAAGATAAAGTGGGTCACCTAAACCGCCAAAAGGAATACGAATAAGTTGGCGACCAAGGACATCGGCAATGGACTTGGCCATGGTAGTTTTGCCAGTACCTACGAGCCCCACAAACAACAAAATTGGAGCCCGAAAAGGCTCGTCGGGGTGACGAGTTTTTTGCAAAGCCAGAATGGAAACGTATTCTTCGATTCTTTGTTTAACTTCGTCGAGGCCATAATGATTTTCGTCGAGTTTTTGGCGAGTGTGGGAAATGTCAAGAATGTCGTCACTTTTGGTAAACCAAGGCAATTTAATAACCCAATCGAGATATTTATTGGCTGATTGATAAAAAGCCCAAAAAGTATCTTCGGATTTTGAGTTTACTTCTAACTGGGCAAATAACTCGTTTAAAGATTCGACCAGACCATCGGGTAATTTGACACTCTTGGATTTGGTCCGCAATTTTTCAATGGCACTAACGATGGTCAAATTTTCTTCGGGCATATAAAAAGTATACACGAAAAAACACTATTATTTATGAGACCAATGTGTGGTGGAATTCTTGTTTTACTACAACGTGATTTGTCGATTATTGTGTAGAGACGCACCATGGTGCGTCTCTACAGGGATGCGAATATGCCTAATATTGGGGAATAAACGCAGCGAAACAATCATTGAATATTGTAGGAACATGCCGCGGCATGTTCCTACGTAAAGAAATTACGAATTATCTTCGAGGTCTCGAGTCGTTTTGGGCGAAGTTACGGAAACCGCCGGAACGAGGTCGGTCACTACCACGATTATCAAACTGAGGACGGGGTGGCCCCGCCTTCGCAAAGCCTTCGTCGGGCGAAGCAGGATGAGCGGTTTTAAACTCGGGGGCTGATAATTTTATTTGATGATTATCATTGTAACCACTGATTTGGACTTTAATTTTGTCACCAACTTTGATAATAGCTGAGGGGTCAGATAGGAAGCCTTGGGTCATTTCCGAGACGTGAAGTAGAGCTTCACGACCGGGTAAAAATTCGACAAAGGCACCAAAATTTTCAACACGAGTTACTTCTCCTTCAAACTCTTCGCCCATTTGGACTTCGCGAACCATGGATTCAATTTGAAAAGCACAAGCGTCAATTTGAACCTGATCTAGGGAAGAAATTGAAGCACGACCAAAATCATCAATATCAATTTGGGTGCCAAATTTTTCCATTAAGGCTTTAATGGTTTTGCCACCAGAGCCAATCACTTCTCCGATTTTGTCTTCGGGTAAGGTAATCATTTTTATTTTAGGGGCATAAGCTGACAATTCTTTGCGTGGTGCGATTAATACCGATTCCATTTTGGTAATAATTTGGAGACGAGCGGCTAAACTTTGGGCAAAAGTATCCTTAATCATGGCAAAAGATAGACCCATGCGTTTGATATCAAGTTGAATGGCGGTAATACCCGTTTTGGTACCAGTAATTTTGAAATCCATGTCACCACAGTGATCTTCGATTCCGGCAATATCGGTTAATAAAATATATTTACCTGCATCATCGGAAACCATACCGACAGAAATACCGGCCACATGAGCCTTGAGGGGAACACCAGCGGCCATTAAAGACATGGTTGAACCACAGGTCGAGGCCATAGAAGATGATCCATTTTGAGATAGCACTTCGGAAGTTAAGATAATAGTATAAGGAAATTCCTCGACAGTAGGAATGACGGCAACTAAGGCTTTTTCGGCTAGGGCTCCGTGACCAATTTCACGGCGACCAGGACGACCAGTGCGTCCAGTTTGACCGGTGGAAAAAGGTGCGGCGGAATAATAATGAATATAACGTTTGGTAGTTTCACCACTGCTATCTTGTAAATGTTGTTCTTCAGATAAAGGACCTAAAGTAGTAATAGTTAAGGCTTGGGTTAATCCCCTTTCAAATAAGGCGGAACCATGGGTACAAGGTAAGACATCAAGCTCTATATTTAGGGGACGAATTTCGGTCGTGGCTCGTTTGTCATAACGTTTGCCGGCCAGAGTTGTGGCACGAATATATTTACGAACAACATTGTCGACGGCTTCCATTAATTTGGCCTTGTCTACTTCACCCGATTCTAATTGTGTCGCAAATTTTTCGATAGCAGTTTCTTTTATTTTTTCTTCACCGGCCATATGGGCACCATCAACACCGGCAGAAATAAAATCCTCAAGTTCTTTTTTAACGGCTGCTTCGACTTTATCTTGCAATTCAATTGAAGGCGAAAGATCGGTGTATTCCATTTTTGGTTTGCCAAATTCTGTGGCAAATTCCATAAGTTTTGCATTTATTTCATCACCAGTTTTAATACCTAATTCGATAGCTTTGAGAACAATATCATTATCAACAATTTTGACATCGGCCTCAATCATGTTGACACCCTCAGAATCTTTACAAATTAAAAGATCCATATCGGAAGTTAATTGGTCGGTAATGGTGGGAAATAATGAAATTTCACCTGATTTTAGGCCTAAACGAACGGCCGAAACGGGACCTGAAAACGGTAAACCTGAAATCATGAGGGCAGCAGAAACGGCAGTAAAGGCAGTGACAACCACATCATTGTCGCGGTCATTACTTAAAACCGTGGCCATAACTTGGACTTCGTTTTTGAAACCCATAGGAAATAGAGGGCGGATAGATCGGTCGATAATTCGGCCAAATAAAACAGCGGTGTCACTGGGACCACCATCGCGTTTCATCCATTTGCCACCTTTGATAACACCACCAGCATAAAATTTGTCAACAAATTCGACAGAAAGTGGAAAATAATCTTTGGATAAATCCAAATTGCCTTTGACAACGGTGGCCAAAACCACAGTTTTGCCCATTTGAGCCAGCACGGCACCACTGGCCTGTGGGGCTAATTTGCCGGTTGATAGGGTTATAACTTTACCACCGAGTGAGATATCCATAGATTTTTGCATAAATAATTATATATAAAAACGCGGTTACTTTTTGAGGTTAAGAGATTTGATCAATTTACCATAGCGTTCTTCATTGTTGAGGGAGAGATAGCGAAGCAAACGACGACGTTTGGCAATTTTGGACAATAGTCCACGTTTTGCCGGAGAATCGTGTTTGTTGTCACCGAGGTGACCTTGGAGTTTGTCGATTTCTTTGGATAAAATAGCAACTTGAATTTCAGGAGATCCAGTATCACCCTTGGCTTGGGCGAATTTGGTAACGACTGATGTTTTTTCGTCTTTGGTTAATGCCATGTGTTTAATGGTGCTAATTTTAGTAAAAATTAAAATTCCAGAATGGCTACTGAAAAACTAAAATAAGTACAGTTGATATTGTAGCACAAACACCTAGACTGTTCGAGTGATGTTGATGAATTGTGTTGGGTCAACCATACTACCAATTATTGGCATGGAGTGAATAATCCTTGATTTTCCAACAGGCAATTTTCTGTCTGACCAAAGAATATTACCAAGCCAGACTTTTACGTGACCATCGTATGTTTCCAAATCAACACGAAAAAACCCTATGGGATACTCGGCTTTTGATCGCTCCGTATGTATAATTGGTCTGATTTCTGCTGAGTTAATGCCTTCTGATATATATAAGGAAAATTCGGCTTCCTGGGGTAATTGGTTCACAAAGACATTGTAGCACAAAAAATTAAGAACGAGGGAAAAATTCTTCTGAGACGACACAACTTTCTGTTCCGGTAGCTAATTTATTTTTTGCAGAACAAGTTCTGGCTCCAGTTAACGAATTAGTATTATTTTTTTTTAAAACACTTAACATTATTTTTTTTGACGGTTCTACCTCATTAATACTAGTCGGGAACCATTTTTGGCAACGAAGACAAATTGGATAGCTTTCTGATTGTGCTTGATTTGGCATACTCTTTTTAACTTTTAGACAGTGGGATTAAAGGTTGGATTTGGTGTGAACTGAGGGGTGGTGGTAGGTGTTGAAGCTGGGATGTCAGCAATGGGGTTAACCTCTGGAGTTACGGGAGTAGTAGTTGGAGTTTCGGGCTGGGTGGCACGGAGACAGAGGGCACCGGCTTCAAAAGATTCGGGGGAAACATTAACAGAGAATGATTGGGTAGCAACCCGAAGACCAATTAAAATGTCTTTGCCGGAGTCTTGGTCTAAGGTTAATCCTAACATAGGCAATAAGAAGGTAAATATTTCAGAAAAGGGAGCATCGGGGTCGATTAAACTAGCTTTAGCCCAAGATTTGGGAGTATTGGTGGGTGAAATATAAATCCAATTGCCCGAGTTAACCATAGAGGCTTTGTCACCTAAAGGCATTTCATCACCTAACATAAAACAAATATCGGCAGAACCAGAGCTATTGTTAATTGAAATTTGATTTTGATCAATTTTAGTCGCTCCTGTTTTGGTTTTGACAACCAAATTTAGTTTGCCACCATCATCGTTGTAGGAAACCTGATCAATTTGATCCAAAGGATAGGAGACAGTAATAACCAAATCGGCAGGATTATAGGAATCAGTAATCAATTCAAGTCCACTTAATTTGGAATAATTTTGATCGGGTTTTTGGAGTGACAAAACTTGGGCGGTTTTACCAGCTTTTTTTAAAGCTAGGGCTAAACCTAAAGCTGAACCAATTGAATCAACTGACATGGTAGGAACCACGATTAGGGCAGATTTGGCGGTATCTAAAAGAGATTTAATTTCGGTGACGTTGTAGTTTTTCATAATGGTTATGATAGTCTATTTTTCAACTTTATAGGCTATTATAACATCATTTATTTTAAAATCAACATATGGTCGAAAAGTGATGCCATATTGATGGCCAGCTTTGGCGGTATCAACAATGTCTTTGGCCTGACGAATTCCTTCGATTTTAGTATTTTTGATAATAATATCGTCACGTTTTAAGTGAATGTTGTCGCCTTTAGTCAACAAACCTTTGGTGACTTCGATACCAGCGATGCGGACTTTGTCAATTTTAAACTCGGCAATAATTTTGGCCTCACCGATGGTAGTTTCTTCAATGGTGGGGTCAAGCATTAATAAAACTTGTTTTTGAATATTTTCTAAAATTTCGTAAATGATTTTTGATTCAAAGATAGGTACTTTTTCGTTGTCAGCTAAATTTTTGATAAACCTGGGTACTGGTACATTGTAGGCAAAAACTTGGCCATGAGCGGAAGCGGCCATGTTGACATCATTGTCGGTGATAGTGCCAACGCCAGAGGCGAGCAAGAAAACGTCGTCGGAAAGAGAACTAAGGAGAGCTTCAAGAGTGCCCTGAACATCGGCTTTAATGACGATAGGTAGTCGAGGAGAGCCATCGGTTTTAGTTTGAGACAAACGAGTAGGATCGATAGTGGAAGTAGATTCGGTTTTAAGGCTAGAAACTGGAGTACCAACTAAAGGGACTGATTCAAAACCGAGAATTTCGACAGCAGATGAGGGTAAGGCGATGGGAATAGACATGGCTTTGACCTTGCAGGGGATGTTTTGGGCAAAAATAATATCACCTAATTTAATTTGACCTTTTTTAACGATAAGGGTAGCGACGGGACCGCGACTTTTGTCGAGTAGTGACTCGATAACCACGGCCTCGAGTGGTTCGTCCTTACTATCGGTTAATTCCATAATTTCGGCGTGTAAAAATATACTATCTAGGAGGGCGTCAATCCCCTGACCGGTTTTACCAGAAACGGGGAATAGAGCCACCTGACCACCATATTCTTCGGGGGTTAATTCGAGTTCAACCAATTGACCTTTGACTTTTTCTGGGGAACTATCGGCCATATCGACCTTGGTCATGGCGATAATGACAGGGGCATTGGTTTTTTTAATTTCTTTGATACATTCCTTGGTTTGGGCCATAACTCCATCAACAGCAGAAATGACGAGAACAATAATGTCGGTAATTTGAGCACCACGAGAGCGCATTTGACAAAAAGCAGCGTGACCAGGAGTATCGATAAAGGTGATTTTGCCTGATTTTCCGGATTTAGACGAGACATCGACAGTATAGGCAGAAATGTGTTGAGTGATTCCACCCGCTTCGCGAGCAGCGACACTACTACCACGGATTTTATCCAAAAGAGTAGTCTTGCCATGGTCAACATGGCCCATTATTGTGACAATGGGTGGGCGGAAATTTTGCATAATTTAGAGTTTTGATCCCTGAACTTTTATTTCTAAACCCGTCAAAATACCTGCTAAACGAACATTTTCACCGCCAGAACCAATGGCCAGGGCCAAATCAGATTCAGGAACTTCGACTAGAGCCAGACCGTTGGTGATAGAAATAACTTTGACATTGGAGGCTGGAGAAAGGGCATTGGCAATAAACTGTTTTTTGTCCTTAGAATAGGATATAACGTCAACTTTTTCCGATTGAGGCAACTCGTTTAAAATAGCCTGAATACGAATACCTTTTTGACCAATACAGGAACCGACAGGGTCGACACCCGCTTGGGATGATGAGACAGCAACCTTGGCCCTGGCACCAGCATCGCGAGCAATAGTTTCAATAGTGACAGCTCGGTTGCCAACCTCGGGAACTTCACGAACAAAAAGTTGTTTGATAAATTCGGCGTCAGCTCGGGATAAAATTATATCTTTGCGACCAGTTTCTGCATCTTGATGAATAGATTTAATTAAAAACTGTTTTTTACTGCCAAGTTGCAGGCTTTCGCCACGAATTTGCTCGTCTTTGGGACAAATACCTTCGGTCTTGCCAATACCAACGGTAAGACGATAGGAATCGTTGCGTAAAATATAACCCTGGACGAGAGTGCCTATTTTATGAGCATACTCGGCCATGATGGTATCTTTTTCGGCTTCATGAATACGTTGATCGATAACGTTTTTGGCGGTAACAGCGGCAATTCGACCAAATCCAGGAGGGGTAACATTGAGACGTTTTTTGTCGGTTATTTCAAAGATGGCAAAGGAGCCTGATTCTGGGGCCAACTCAACTTCAAAAACAGTGTCATCGGCAACAATGTTGCCATGTTCTTTTTGATCACGTTTGTAGGCAGAAATTAGACCAGCTTCAATTGAGTCAAGAATTTCTTGGACGGGAATATTTTTTTCACCGGCAATTTGGGCCACAGCTGAGGCGAATTCTGTTTTTGGTAGTTTTTTGATATCCATATATTTATTTTTACTAAAAAAAAGGGCGTAAAACGCCCGTTTCACTAGCAAATATGTAACTTGGTTATTATAACACTAAATTTAAGGAACAGATACACGGATCTGTTCCTACAAACCCAATTCTTTGATCAATTCTTTTTGATGTGTGGTTAATTTGGTGGGAATAAAAAGATTAAGGCGGATGTAAAGGTCACCTTTGCCAAAACCTTGGACATCGGTAATGCCGTGTCCACGAAGACGAATGAGGGTTCCGGGTTGAGTACCTGGTTTAATACGAATTTTAAGAGGTTTGTCTAAAGTAGGGACAGAAAGTTCGTCACCTAAAATAGCCTGAACTAGGGTAATATCTTGATTTATAAATAAATTATTTCCCTCACGGGTAAAAATTTTGTCAGGGAGAACATCGATATACAAAATAAAATCACCAAATTTTATCCTCTGCCCATCATCAACCCCGGCAGGGATAGTAACTTTACGACGACTGCCATCTAAAACAATTTCTTTCTTACAGCCGTTGGCGGCATCAATAAAAGACAATTGGATTTTGTAAGTAGGGACTTGTCGAGAACGAGATTGACCCATACCCCCGTTGCCGAAGAATTGTTCGAAAATATCAAAAGGATTACTAAAACCGCCAAAGTCAAAATCGTCTTGTCCCCCACCTTGACTACTTTGCCAAGTAAAGTTGAATGGTCCATTTTGTTGGGTGTGAGTGTGACCACCAAAATTGCTACCGGCCGAGGATGGGTCAAAAGCGGCGTGGCCAAATTGGTCGTAGGCGGACTTTTTTTGAGGATTACTTAAAACCTCGTAGGCACCATTGATTTCTTTAAATTTTTCCTCGGCATCGGGGGCTTTATTGCGATCGGGGTGAAACTCCATGGCTTTTTTGCGATAAGCTGACTTAATATCCGCCGCCGATGCGCCTTTTGCTAATCCTAATGTATCGTAAAAATCTGGTTTCATTGATTATATATTTTACAGGTAGAGACGTGATTAATCACGTCTCTACGATGTGTGGCGAATAAATTTTATTTAACAATCTCCCCTTCTTCTGCATCTTTTGGTGCTTCGGATTTTTTGGCGTTGGCTTCGGCTTGGGCGGCGTCGGCTTGTTCTTGGCCGGGGATACCACCTTCACCTTGTGGAGGTTGTTGATTAGCGTAAACGGTTTGGCCAACGACTTGGAGAATTTGATTTAATTCCTCGGTGAATTTGTCCATTTCGTCTTTGTTAACTTCGGTTTTTGTCAAAATTTCTTTACCTTCTTTGATTTTGATCTCAATTTTTTCCTTATCTTCGGGCTTTACTTTGTCAGCAAAGTCTTTGATGGTTTTTTCACCTTGGAAAATGGCACCGTCTAATTTATTTCGAGATTCGGCTAGGGTTTTCTTGGTTTCATCTTCCATAGCATGAGCTTCGGCATCTTTTTTCATCTGCTCGACTTCGGCGTCGGTCAAATTGGTAGCGTTCTGAATAGTAATTTTTTGTTCTTTATTTGTCCCTTTATCTTTAGCTGAAACAGATAATATTCCACTACTATCAATATCAAAAGTGACTTCGATTTGGGGCATGCCACGAGGGGCGGGAGCAATACCGTCGAGGACAAATTTACCTAAAGTTTTGTTATCGGCTGCCATGGGACGTTCACCTTGCAAAACATTAATTTCGACTTGTGGCTGATTATCAGAATAAGTAGTAAAGGTTTGGGATTTTTTGGTCGGGACAGTAGTATTGCGCTCGATTAGCGGAGTGCGGACACCACCAGCAGTCTCGATGCCGAGTGTTAATGGGGTAACATCGAGCAAAACAACATCTTTAACTTCACCGGTTAGCACAGCACCCTGGACGGCGGCACCAATAGCGACAACTTCATCGGGATTGACCGTAGTATTTGGCTCCTTGCCAAAAAAATCTTTGACAACTTGTAAAACCTTTGGCATACGGGTCATACCACCAACCATAACGATGTCGGTAATATCGGATTTTGAAATTTTGGCGTCTTTAAGGCATTTTTCAACTGGAGGTAGAGTTTTTTGAATTAAATCATCGACTAATTTTTCCATTTCGGAACGAGTCATTTTAATGGTTAAGTGTAAAGCTTGACCGTCTTTTTGGGTAATAAATGGTAAATTAATTTCGGTTTCAGCCGAAGATGATAACTCAATTTTGGCTTTTTCGGCAGCTTCACGAATGCGTTGCAGGGCTTGAGGATCTTTGGATAGATCAACACCGTGTTCTTTTTTAAAACCATCTAATAAAAAATCGGTTAAACGATGATCGAAATCATCACCACCTAAAAATGTATCACCATTGGTGGCTTTGACTTCAAAAACGCCATCACCAATTTCTAAAATAGAGATATCAAAAGTACCACCACCTAAATCGTAAACGGCAACGAGACCTTTTTTCTTTTTGTCTAGACCATAGGCGAGGGCAGAAGCAGTTGGTTCGTTAACGATTCTTTCTACCTTAAGACCGGCAATTTCTCCGGCTTGTTTGGTGGCTTGGCGCTGGGAATCGTCAAAATAAGCGGGAACAGTGATGACAGCCCGATCAATTTTTTCACCTAAATATTTCTCGGCATCGGTTTTACATTTTTGCAAAATCATACTAGAAATTTCTTGAGGTGAGTAAACTTTGCCTCCAATTTCGACGGCAGCCATACCGTCTTTACCAGAAACTATTTTATAGGCAACGATTTTTTGAGTTTTGGCAACTTCAGCGTCGGTAAAACGACGACCCATGAGACGTTTGACTGAGGAAACAGTATTGACTGGGTCGAGAACCATTTGCCGTTTGGCTAGATCACCGACTAATTTTTTAACAACTTGGACGATGGAGGGGATGGTGTTGCGACCTTCGGCGGACAAAATTACTTTGGGAACTCCGCCTTCCATGACAGAAACGCAAGAGTTGGTGGTACCTAAATCAATTCCGATTATTTTTGTGGTTGACATATTTTTTTAATTTAATAAATAATTTATAAAGTTTTTTTATTGAGGTCTTTCTTACCTACTGCTACTGTAGCGGGGCGGAGACATTGACCATTAAACATATAACCTATTTTACTGACATAAACAACTTTGTCATCTTCACCTTCAACGACAACCTGACATTCCATAATTGATGGATCAAATTTTTGATTTTCTGCCTTAATTTCGGTTAATCCATAATTTTGTAAAGTGGTCATAAATTTTTTGTTGGCCATGTTTAAACCCTCATTTTTGAGATGGGTGCCAACTAATAAATAGTCGTCCATAACCTCGAGAAATCGTAAAATTATAGAAACTAAAGTTAATGAGGCAAAGGCCTCTTTTTCTCTCTCGACACGTTTTTGAAAATTGGCATAGTCGGCCAGAGAGCGATTTAATTTGTCTTGCAAGTCAACAATTTGAGGGTCTATTTTTGGTTTTTTCATGAAGGTTTTAACGAGTAATGGTAGATAGCAACTGAGCAAAATAACCGACAATTGGGACAATTGACTGATAATGAGTCCGAGCAGGACCAACAACGCCAACAATACCGCGATGAGGACCAGCCTCGTAGGTTTGATAAATAAAACCACAAGATTCGAGATGTTCCATACCCAAGTCTTCACCGACTAAAAGGTGAATAATTTCGGTGTCAGCGAGATTACCAGGAACAACACCAGCTTTGGCAACAATGTCATACCAAAAGGCGGGGGTATCTAAAAGTGACAAAACTGTTTTGGTAACATCGATGTTATAAAATTCGGGTTCTTCGAGTAAATTTGAGGCACCATAACTGTAAACGGTGCCATGATCGGTGGTACAAACAGCCAAGGAACGGGTGTGGTTGGCTAACTCGTGGGTAGTTTCTTTTAACAATCTATCAAACTCATTTCTAAAATCCCAAACTTTTTCTTTGACGCCAATTTCTTCGCCCACCGACATATTTTTGGGTGTCATTAAATGGCGAACATAATATTTAAGACCCATTGAAGTAGGACTACGACCAGCAGAAAGATGACCTTTTTTAAGGTAACCAAGTTGAGTCAGGGACCCCATTTCATTGCGAATGGTGGCGCTAGATATGCCTAAATTATATTTGTGCTCCAAATTTTCGGAACCGACAGGAGCTGCTGTTTCGATAAATTCTTCGGCGATACATTTTAAAATCTTGATTTGTCGTTGAGTTAAATCAGCCATATTAGCAATATAGTACATGGAGTGCTAATTGGTGTCAAGAGGGAAAATATTTTTATTTGACTTTTAGAAGAGAGGGAGAGATAATCCCTATAATATGAATAATCAACAAGAAAGGGTGGTTTTGGTTTGTAGTTGTGCTACCGTACCGATAGCAACTGCTTATATTGACAAAGCTATAATAGCAGGAAAATATATAGGGATTACCTGACCATCGAGGACATACTATTTCGACGGATAAGGGAAGTAGGTTAGATAAAGATTATGGTGATATTTTAGCTAGACATGCCACAGAGGGTTATGTTTTATATGATGAAATTACAAATGAAGATTGGTCTAGTTTAAGGCGCTAACCGTAGTAGAATCTTCGATATTGATTTTATCAATTACTTTTTGGAGCTTTTTGGTGCGAGCGGATTTTGATTGACAAGGGTAATTATACACTGGTATAATATATCAATCACCAGGGAGGAAAAGACAATGAGAGCAATACTCATTTGCGACACCTCCCATTTTTTATTTTTTGCCTAGTTTGTTTTTTAGACCTGTAAGAAAATCAATATCGCTGGAAAATTCGAATAAAAGACGAGAATATTTGTACCTATTTGGAATCAACAATCTACCCATTTTATTTTTCTTTTTAAGAAATTGAATTAAACATCGATAATCACCATCACCTGCGACAATAATCGCTTTGTCATAGTTTTTCAATTCTTCGGCTGAAGCCCACAGTACCAATTCAGCATCAACATTTCCCTTTGTTTCACCCTTGTGAATAACCGTTGGTTTAAAAACTAAAACATACCCAGATTTTTTTAGAAATTTGTACAACTCTTTGTTCTTTTCAATATAGCCAATAAATAAAAATGCCTTAGATACACAATATTTTTCGGTAAGATAAACGCGAAAACGGGCAAAATCTATTTTCCAACCTTGACTTAATATTCCTAAATTTAGATTTTGACTGTCAATAAAAGCGTAAGTTATATTCATAAATTATTTTTCAATTTGGAGTGGGTTTGAATCTTCAATATTTATTTTATCAATCACTTTTTGGAGTTTTTTAGTGCGGGTGTTACTGACCTTTTCATACTGAGTTTGTAAGCTATTTATCCGATCACCAAAAGTATTAAACTCTTCATTAAATTTTTCAAATTCACCACCAAAAATTTTTATTTGAGTAATAATCCCCTGGACATTTTTTTGAAATCTAAAATTGTCGTAGGCGGTGTTGATCATCCGTAAAATGGCAGTAAAAGAAAAAGGACCAGCAAAGACAATTTTTTTGGCAAAAGCCTCTTGTAAAATATTGGGGAATTTTTCGTATATAAAACTAAAGATCATCTCGTTGGGAATAAAAACTATCACAAAATCGACAGTGTTTTCCTCGGGATTTATATAATTTCGAGAAGAGACATCACTAATCTTTTTCTTGATGTCTTGTTCGAATAATTTTAAATAATGTAATTTGTCTTGTTCATCCTGAGACTCACTCATCTTGATGATGTTGGAATAGGGAAATTTGGAGTCAATATTGACCTTGGTTTTGTCGGGTAAATAAATAGTAAAGTCGGGACGACCGTCGCCGGCCGATTCTTGCTTGGTGTAACTTGTCCCAATGACAAACCCCGATTGTTTGAGTAAATCCTCGGCAATTTGTTCACCAAAAGCCCCTCGCATTTGATTGTTACTTAAAGTTTTTTTGAGACCTTCGGTGGAGACTGATAGCTCTCGAGTTAATTTTTCTTGTTGTTCTAGAGTTTTTTGGAGTGATTCAAAATTGCCTATCCTTTGGGCTTCGGCTGATTCGAGCTTTTTTTGATTTTTGTCGAGATCTTGGGTTAGACGTCTGACTAGCCCCTCGATTAAATCTTTTTTGGCATTTAAATCGGTTTGAATTACCTGTTTTTCCTTGCCCAATTGCTCGTTATTTAGATTGATTAAAGTTTTGATGGACTCGTTGATGTTAATGTCAGCAGGTTTTGACTTTTTCTGGAGATAAATAAAATAGATAAGGGTAGCGAGAATTAGAATTAAAAGAATGTAGACAAGGGTCATGATAAAAGTATACCGAATATTTGGCGAATGGAAATGGATCAAATTATTTGGCCGATGATTGTTTTGATGCCAATTTGTGCCCAATAATCGGCGTATTCGATTCCATGTAGAGACGCCATATATGGCGTCTCTACAAAATATCCCAATGGCCAATAATTAAATTTGGTAAATTCCAGCACCTAGACAAAAATTTATTTTACCCCAGTTGTTCCAAAGCCGCCACGGTCGATGTTTTCCAATTTTTCAACTTCAAGAATTTCGACAACTTCGGTTTTTTCGATTAATACTTGGGCTAGTCGTGTCCCCTTTTCAATTTTGATTTCATGGTCAGTGTGGTTGATAACAGCAAAATGAATTTCGTCATTATCACCACAATAATCTTGATCGATTAAACCAATGCCATTGGCAGGAGTTAGACCTAATTTTTGAGTAGAACTGCGGGACATTAAAATTGAGTGATAACCTGGTGGCACTTCGATAGCAACGTTTAGAGGAATTAAAACAACTTGATGTAAAGGAACGACAACATCAACGCGAGAACATAAATCAAAGGCGGCGGCGCCAGCGGTTTTGTAGGCGGGCAGAGGTAAACTTTTGTCAAAACGTTTTATTTTTATTTGCATGGGTAGTATTTAACAAATAATGTATATGTTGGTGGTCTTTGCAGTCATCACCAATTTTGAAAAAATCGAGATTTATAATTTTGTTGTAAACATCGGTAATTTGGGATTTTAGATTATTTAAATCTTGATCAGTGATTTTTATCTCTTTACGAATTAAAGTATTTTTTTGTTTACTTTTTTGGACAAAATCGATGATGCCTAAATTAAATTGTCGTGAAATTGATGTATCTAAACTAATTAATAATTTATAAAAAGCTAGCTGTCTAAAATAATCGCCGTCGGGGGATAATTCTTTGTATTTACCATCGGGATTGCCGGTTTTAAAATCAACGACATTGATTTTGTTGTCACCTAAATACTCGATAAGATCAATTTTGCCGGTAAGGGGAATATGGTTTAAGTGAATATTGGCTGATTTAAAATCTTTATCGACAATTATTTTTTGACATAAATTTTGGTTATATTGATTAAAATAATCAGTCAAAATGTTGGTGCCACGAAAAAGTGACTCGTTATAATCGGTTTTATTTAAACCTTCTTTGTTTAAAGAGGTTGTAAAATCAGCGATAATATTTTTTAAGGTATTTGGTTGATGATTGTAAAGTTCTGATAAAGCATGGTGGACGGCCGTGCCAAGGCTACTAAATTTGTCCTTAACGCTGGGTATTCGCAAAATAGTTTGATGGTAAAAACAAAAAGGACAATGAAGATAGGAATTGAGATGAGTAACATTAAACTTGTAATCGGTGGTTAAAAAGTTTTTGAGATAGTCAGTATAACTAACATCTAACTTTTGATTTTCAACTAAAGGGAAATATTGTTGCAAGGCCAGTGACTGGGTGTTGACGGGAAGAGTTTTTACCTCGATTAATTTGGGATCAATTTCGGAAATAAAAACCGATGGGGTTTGCTCGCGATTAGTGTTAGTTTTGGTAGAATAAAAAATATAAATTTGTTTTTTGGCCCGAGTTAGGGCCACATAAAAAAGTCGACGTTCGTCCTCGTTTTGATTGCTGATTTCTCGAGCAATATCGTATTTTAAAATACCCGGGGGTAAATTTAGATGAGATAGATTGCGATTATTACCCCACTTTTTGTCGACAACTTTTATTAAAAATACATGTTCAAATTCAAGCCCTTTGGCACGATGGACAGTTAGTAATTGAATAGAATTGTTAATGTTGGCCGTTAGTGGAGGTGCGGATAACTTTAAATTGTTTTCCGATAATAAATCGAGACGATTTAAAAACTGGTTTAAAGTATATTTTTGATCGAGAGAAAGTCGCTTTAACTCTTGATGAAAGGTTAAGAGATGATTTAGAATCTGAAGATCTTTAAGCTTTAGACAATAATCTAAAAATTTAAATTTGCGAATTATTTTATTAAAAAATCGATCTAAATTATCGTTTTCAAGCCAACGCCTCGCCTGGGCTAACCGTCTGTCAATATTTCTAAGTTTTATTTTTGAATTTTGAGAAATATCGTCAATATGGCGAATTTTTTTTAACAAATCCAGACTATTAAAATTAATATAATCTGAGGCAAGAATGTGATAAAAAAGTTCTGTCTGAGTTGGGTCGTTAATAAATTTTAATAAATATATCAATTGTTGGATATGACGACTGTTTAGGACATTTTGATCGGATTGTAAATAAAAATTTATATTTTCTTGATTTAAAGTTTGAGCTAAATCATCAATATCATTATTGTTGCGATAGAGGACGGCAATTTCGGATGGTTTAGTGCCGATTTTAATTAGTTCTTTGATTTTTTGAGAGATAAAATAGTTTTCTTCGAGAGATGAATTGACGGGAATAATATTGATAGGATCGGGATCAAAAGTCATATTCGATTTTAGAGATTTGTCGACATCTTTGATGAAATTAGAGATACGATTTTGATTGTTGCTAATTACTGAATTACTGGAATCCAAAATTAATTGGTGACTGCGATAATTGTTTTTTAAAATGATGGGATTGGTTTTATATTTTTGATAAAAGTCATAAATATTTTCAATCGAGGCCCCTTGGAAACGGAAAATTGATTGGTCGTCATCACCAACGACAAAAAGGTTGGGACTTTCATAATAAGAACAGAGTAAGTCAAGAATCTGATTTTGAGCGGAATTGGTGTCTTGAAATTCGTCGACCAAAAAGTATTGATAAAGTTCTTGATAGGATCGTAAAAGATCTTGGTCTTTTTTAAAAGCATCGATAACAAATAAAATCATGTCATCGAAATCATAAAAACCCAACTTTTTTAACTGATCGTTATAACCCTGATAAATGGTGAGCAGTTCCTGTTGCTTAGGGATGTCTTTGATTAAATTGTCAAAAACTTTGATAAGGGCATTTTTAAAATTAATAGTGTGATTTTTGGCCGCGCCAATGTCATAACCACCGTTTTTATATAAATTATGGTGATAAGTGATGATGGGATTTGAGGGTAAAGAATCGACGATTTTTTGTAAATCGGATTCGATAGTTTTGCCGACGCGAAGGGATTTTAAGTTTAAGTAAATATTATTTGACTGTTTTATAAAATATTCTTGACTAGAAATTAATTCTTGAAAATGAGTGGGGGTGATATTTTCCCTTTTTAAAGTTTGAAGACTGGAAATAATATCGCGTTGATAAAAATAATGATCACCCCAAGGTTTTAAAATAGCTCCATCGGGTAATTTTTCAATTAAACCATTAACAATTTCTAGTTTCTCGAGTTCATCGATAGGTTTTAAATCGTGACTAAAAATAAAATATTCGGGGTGGGATAAAATTATCTCGTTACAAAAAGAATGAAAAGTGTGGAGGCGGACACTGTAGGCCGTGGGGCCAATAATTTTGATAAGGCGATCGCGCATGGCGTTGACACCAGTGTCGGTAAAGGTGAGACATAAAATTGAAGACGGGTTGGTTTGAGTTTTATCCAAAATATTGGCAATACGCAGGGCAATAGTTTGAGTTTTACCAGTACCAGCCCCGGCAATAACCATGACTGGACCATCAATAGTATCGACGGCTTTTTTTTGCTCGGAGTTCAGTTTTTGATAATTGTCGTTGAATTTTGACATTGAACAAGTATAGCCTTGCATTGCTGTTTTAAAAGTATTAAATTTAAGTAATATTTATTTATTTTAATATAATGAAAAAAGCTGTTGTTAAAAAAGTTAACAAAAAAAATAGTTCTAGTTGGACAACTGTGGGTTTGGTGGTGATTGGTTTATTGTTAATGCTGGCATTGATTATTAATATAAATAAATCGCAAGATACTCGAAGTGATGCAAAAGGTGGTAAAAGTAGCAATCCTATAAAAATTGCAAATCCATTTAAGACTGTTGGAAAAACGGAGTGTCAAAAAGGACAAGTGCTAAAGAAGGTTGGTAATAAATCTGTCTGTGAAGATGATGTCCCAGCTCCAGTAATTGATGCTAAAAAGGATGGTAATCGTCCAACAGCTAAACCAACTACTAGGTATATGTACAGATAATAAAAACTAATTAAGTAATTTTTCTAAAATATC